>JAYSDS010000051.1:0-35482 GCA_041914265.1 Roseomonas sp. | reverse complement strand
CCTTCCATGGCTGGGAAAAGACTGCACCATCAAACCCTGGGATCAAACACCTAGACGTTTGTTTTTGCGAGCATCTTCACCTGTCCGGATGAGTTCATCCGGACAGTATCTGCTCTAAGGCGCGGTGCGGGATGGCCTGCGGATGCCGCGTACGGCCTCGGCGAGTTGCCCCGCGAAGAGCGCCGCCAGCGCCCCGCCCGGCGCCTGTTCCGGCGTCAGCGCCGCGAAGGTGAAGCGGATGGGCGGTGCGAAGCGGCGCAGCGCCACGCCCGGTCGCGGCGCATGGGCCGCAAAGGCATCGACCAGCGCGACCCCGAGCCCTTCCGCGACATAGGCGAGGGCCGTCGCGGAATACAGCACTTCGAGCCGCACACGCGGGCGCACCGCCTGCGTCGCGAACATCGCCTCGATCGCCTGGCGCAGGGGGCTGGTGCCGCCGAGCAGCACGAAATCCACATCCTGCAGATCGGCCGGCGTCACCTCCCGCCGCCGCGCGAGCGGATGATCCTTGGGGCAGGCGCAGACGATGTCCGTGGCAGGCAATGGGAGGATTGCGACGCCTGGTAGCGGCCCGGGCGGCGTGGCGAGGCCGAGATCGGTCTGGCGCGCCGCGACGGCCTGGCAGATCTCGGTCGAGGAGGCGGAATCGACCACCACCGACACATTGGGCCGGGCGGCCAGGAAGCGGCGCATGACGGGCGCCAGGAAGCCAGCGGTCAACGCCGGCATGGCCGCGATGTGCAGCCGCCCGGCCCGGAATTCGCGCAGCCCGCGCGCCGCATCGCGCAGCCGTTCGGCGGAGGCCTGGTGGCGTTCCACCTCATGCAGCAGCAGCCGGGCGGATTCATTGGGCACCAGCGCGCGGCCGCGGCGTTCGAACAGCGCGAGGCCGAGTTCGGCCTCCAGCTCCGCGATGAGGCGGCTGACGGCGGGCTGGGACCGGCCGATGCGCTCGGCGGCCGCGGTGGCGGTGCCCTCGCGCATCAGGCTGCGGAAGGCCTGGAGCTGGCGGGGGTTCAGCCATCGTTCCATCGCCAGGCCTTATCTGGAAATTGCATGTGTGCAGTCGCCGAACCTATTGGACGTAGGGCTTCGTCAGCAAGAACAATGCGCCGACTGCATGAGGACCACGATGCCCGACATCATCGGCGACGCCATCGACCGCCTGATCACCGTCGAACTCCGCAATCGCGCCATGAATCACGGCATCATCGGTCGCATCTACGATGCCGCCCGCACCGAAGGCGGCGGCCGGCCCTTGACGGCCCGCGCAGGAGAGGCGCTGCTCGCCGCGATCAAACCCGGCGACCCGGTGCTGCTGGTCTGCGGTGCAGGCTACCCGCCCGAGATGCCGAACGGGGAGAGCGACGGCCCGCCCGGTGTGGCGACGCTGGCCCGCGCGCTGTTCTGGGGACCGAAGGCGGTGCCGGTCTTCGTGCAGGAAGCGCATCACGCGCCCCCCGTCGTCGCATCCTCCGAGGCCGCCGGCATCATGGTGCGCGACTGGGACCTGGTGAAAAGCCGCCGCTTCGGCGCCGCGCGTTTCGATGCCCCGACACGGCAGGAGGAGGTCGCCACCTGGGCGCGCGACCTGGTGGCGCGACTGAAGCCCGCGGCCATCATCGCGGTCGAACGCCTCGGCCCGAACGAGAACGGCATCGTCCAGTATTCCACCGGCTACCGGCCGGACACGGCGGTCGATCTCGCCCCGCTCTTCGCCGCCTGCGCCGAAGCCGGCGTGCTCAGCATCGGCATCGGCGACAATGGCAACGAGGTGGGCTTCGGCCGCATCTTCGACTTCCTCTCCGACTTCCATCCCTATGGGCGCAACCGCTCGCCGCACCAGCATGGCGGCGCCTGCACGACGGTCGCGACCGACATCCTGCTGCCGGCCTCGGTGTCCAACTGGGGCTGCACGGGGCTCGCCGCGATGCTCGCCTTCCTGATGCGCGATCCGGACCTGCTGCAGACGCCGGAGATGGAAGGGCGGATCATCCGCGCCTGCCTCGATGCCGGCGGGTGGGAGGCGCGCTACTGCACGACGCGTTTCCTGGTGGACGGGATGGTGGGCGAGACCTCGATGTCCATCGTGCAGATCCTCGCCGAGATGGTTCGCCTCAACCTCGCCGCGCCCGATCGCGGGCCGGCGCATTGACGGGAGTTCCGACGATGACGCCGTTCCGCCGCCGCGCGCTGCTCGCCCTGCCGGGGGCGGCGCTGCCCGTCGCCGCCAGCGCCCAGGGCTTTCCCACGCGCGGCATCACCATCGTCGTGCCCTATGCGGCGGGCGGGGGTGCCGACATCACCGCGCGGCTGATGGCGCCCGTCATGCAGGCGGGCCTCGGCCAGCCGGTGGTGATCGAGAACCGCACCGGCGCCAATGGCGTGCTGGGGGCCGAAGTCGTCGCGCGTGCCGCGCCGGACGGGCATACGCTCGCCATGGTCGTCAGCTCCCACGTCATCAACAAGGCGGTGCTGCCGAACCTGCCCTTCGATCCGGTCGCCGATTTCACCTCGGTGATGCTGGTCGCGCGTACGCAGCTCGTGCTTGTCGCGTCGCCCGCATTGGGGGTGAACACCGTGCCGGAACTGATCGCCAAGATCCGCGTGAAGCCGGGCGACTACGCCTATGCCTCGCCGGGCGCGGGCAGCAACGTCCATGTCTTCCTCGAATGGTTCGTGCGCCGCGCGGGGCTGCAGATGGTGCACGTGCCCTATCGCGGCAGCGCGGCCGCGCATGCCGACCTGATCGCGGGGCGGGTCGCCTTCACGCTCGATACCTATGCGGCGGTGCGCCAGCATGTGGAGGAAGGGCGGCTGCGGCTCCTCGCCTTCGGCGGCCCGGAACGCTACGCCGGCCGGCCCGATGTGCCCACGATCGCTGAGGCCGCCAATCTGCCGGGCTATGCGGCTTTCTCCTGGTCCGCGCTGCTCGCCCCGCGTGGGACGCCAGCGGATGTCGTCGCCCGGCTGAATGCGGAGGCACGCAAGGCACTCGCCGACGCGACGGTGCGGGAACGCCTCGGCACGCTCGGCGCCGAGATCGCAGCCTCCTCGCCCGAGGCGCTTCGGACATTGATGGAGCAGGAAGCGCAGCAATTCGGCGCGCTCGTCCGCGAATACGGGATCCGCAACGATGGCTGACCTGTCCCGCCGCGCCCTGTTGGGCGCCTCGCTCGTCACGCTCGCGGCCCAGGCCCGCGCGCAGGGCTTTCCCGACCGTCCGGTGCGGCTCGTCGTGCCCTGGGCGCCCGGCGGCAGCACCGATGTCCTCGCGCGGCTCATCTCCGTGCCGATGGGCGAGGCGCTGGGCCAGCCGCTGATCGTCGACAATCGTCCCGGCGCGAGCGGGACGATCGGCCATGCCTCGGTCGCGCGCTCGCCGGCCGATGGCTACACCGTGCTGATGGCCACGAATTCCACCTTCGCCATCGCCCCGCATCTGCTGCCGTCGCTGCCATACGAACATGACGCGGTCTTCGCGCCGGTCTCGCTGCTGGCGGAAACGCCGCTCGTGCTTTGCGTGAAGCGCGGCGGGCCCGTCAGCGTGGCGGCGCTGCTCGATGCGGCGCGGGCACGGCCCGATGCGCTGACCTTCGGCAGCGGCGGGATCGGGGTGACCAGCCATCTCGCGGCGGAGCTGCTGCTGGCGCTGACCGGGGTGCGCATGACGCATGTGCCCTATCGTGGCGGCGGGCCGGCGGCGCAGGCCCTGGCGGCGGGGGAGGTGGACATCGCCTTCCTCGACCCGACCGTCGCGAAGCCGCTCGCCGATGGCGGGACGGTCGCGATGATCGCGACCACCGGGTCGCGCCGCTTCCCGAGCCTGCCCGACCTGGCGACCGTCGCCGAGGCGGGCGTGCCGCACTACGTCACCGTCACCTCCTATGCGCTCTTCGTGCCGAAGGCGACGCCGGAGCCGGTGATCGCGCGGCTGACCGCGGCAGCAAACGGCGTCTTCGACCGGCCGGGCTTCCGGGAGGACATGGCGATGCGCGGCATCTCGGTGCTGGCGGGTGGGCCGGACGCGCTCGCCGCCCATGTGCGCGAGGAGAATGCGCGCTGGGCCGAGGTCATTCGTGTCCGCAACATCAGGATGAACTGAGCCATGCAGGTCGCGATTCTCGGAACGGGTCCGGTCGGCTGCGCCACGGCGGCGGTTGCGGCGGGGCAAGGGCATGCGGTGCGGCTGGTGCGCCCGCGCGGGACGGCACCGGAACGGCGTCGCTTGCTGCGCTTCCAGGGCGCATTGGAAGCGGAACTGCCCTTCGTCTCAGCGGAAGGCGTCGCCGCGATCCGGGGGGCGGATGCGGTGGTGCTCGCCATTCCCGGCACGGCCTATCGCGACGTGCTGCCGGCGCTGGCCGACGCGGCGCAACCGGGCATGACGATCATCTTCGGCGGCGCGCTCTCCCTCGCGCCACTATGGCTGGCGCAGCGCGTGCCGGCGGGCTGCGCGGTCGTCGCCTGGGGTACGACGCTCGCCACCGGGTCGGTCATCGCCCCGGATGTGCTGCGCGTCGGCACCATCCGCGCACGCTTCGACATCGCCCCGCTGCCGTCGGCCGATCCGCGGGCCGCGCTCGGCTTCTGCACCGCGCTGTTCGGGGACCGCTTCGACCTCGCCGAGGGCGGGGTGGTGGCGAGCGCGCTGTCCAACATCAACCCCATCGCCCATGCGGCGCAGGTGATGACCAACCTCTCGCGCATCGACAAGGCGGAGGCCTGGCCGCTCTTCGGCTGCTTCACGGAAAGCGGGGCAGCGATGTGCCGGGCGCTGGATGCGGAGCGGATGGCTGTTGCGGCGGCCTTCGGCACGACGGTGCGCTCGATCGAAGCGCATTATCACCTGTCCTATCACGTGCCGCTCGGACCACTCGCGGAGATGGTCGCGGCGATGCAGGCGCGTGGGATGGGTCCGAACGGGCCGACCACGCTGCGTCATCGCTATGTGGAGGAGGATATGCCTTTCGGCCTGGCCTTTCTCGAGGCTATGGGCGCGACGGCCGAGGTGCCGACGCCGGCGGTCTCGGGTGCCTTGACGCTCCTCGGTGCGGCGGCGGGGCGGGACCTGCGCGCCGCGAACTGGCTGCTGTCCGAACTTCCGTTACGGGAGCTTGGAGCGGTTTCCGGTCGTTCCGGCTCGCGAGAATCTGTCTAGCCGTTCGTTGTTGCGAGGATCTTTACCCGATCGGGTGAGTCCATCTGATCGGGATCTGCTCAACCGCGCCTCTCTCGCGTGATATCGGGGCAACGGCGCACCAGCTCTTGAACCTCCAGCCGCTGGAGGAATTATGACCCTCCGCGAGCGCCGAAGAGCCGTCAGGACTCGCGGGCCGGGAGGGCTGAGCCAGCATGCGAGACGTCGAGCGACCGATGCGGAGCGGGCACCGGCATTCGGCCGGCGATCGCGGCTGATGACGCCAGAGCAGGAGGACGTGACCCGTCGCATCCGCCAGCGCCAGCGTGGCCGCTCGCGCGCGCTGATGCTGGTGCTGCTGACGATGGCGGGGCTGTTCTACGCCATCTCCATGGTGCGCATGGCCGAACGCGGTACCATCGCCCCGTCCGCCGGGCGTGCGTTGCCGCGATGATGGGCGATCTTCCGCTCTTCGGCCTGGCCCTGGCGGCGCTGGTTGGCTTCGGCAGCTACCTGGTCGCGCGGCGCGTGGCCGAACGGCTGGGCCGCCGCCGTGCCGCTGCCGAGGCCGCCCGCGCGCTGGAAGGCCTCGATCGCGCCGGGCGCCGCCGGGCCGAACGCGCCACCCGCAAGTCCACGCGGCGGCGATGACGGCCGGGGCCATCGCCCTGACGCGGCACGCGCGCGGGCGGCGCTCCGCGTTGCTCCCCCGTATCCTGGCCGGCGTCGCGGCGACCGGGCTCGGTGCGATCTCGGCGACGGCATTGGCGCCGCTGCATCTCGGACTGGCGGGCTTCATCGCTTTTGGAGGGCTGTTCCTGCTGGTCGAGCGCGGCACGACCCGGTGCGGCGCTGCCATGCTTGGCTGGTGCTTCGGCTTCGGTGCCTTCCTGCTCGGCCTGTCCTGGGTGACGGAGGCCTTCGGCGTCAATGCCGATCGCTTCGGCGCGCTGGCCCTGCCGGCGTTGCTGGTCCTGGCGGGGGGATTGGCCGTGTTTCCCGCGCTCGCCGTTGGCATGGCGCGCTGGCTGGCAGGGCGGCGGGGAGGGGTCGTATTGGCCCTGGCGCTGGCGGCTTGCTGGGCGGCGATGGAATGGCTGCGTGGCCAAGTGCTGACGGGCTTTCCCTGGAACGTAGCGGGCTACGCCTGGGGGGCTTCGGAACCGGCGCTGCAGCTTGCCGCACTGGTCGGTATCCACGGGCTCGGGCTGCTGGCGTTGCTCGCCTGGCTGCTGCCGGCGGCGGCCTGGTCCGAGGGGCGGCTGTGGCCCGCACTGCTCGCGTCGGCGATCGTGGCCGCCCCCTGGGGTTGGGGGATGGTGCGGCTCGCCGCCCCGCTGCCCGCCGACATCCCGGGCATCCGCCTGCGCCTGGTGCAGCCCGACATCGCCCAGGACCTCAAATGGGCCGAGGCCGAACGGGAAGGCATCCTCGCCCGCCTGCTGGCGCTGAGCAGCCGCCCTGGCGATCCCACCCACATCGTCTGGCCGGAAAGCGCGGTTCCCTATCTGGTTGCCGAGGCACCCGCGATCCGCGCCGCCATGGCCGCGGTGGTGCCGCCGGGTGGCGCGCTGCTGACCGGGGCGGTTCGCCGCACCCGTACCGCGGATGGTCGCCCGGCGCTGCTCAACAGCCTGGTCGTCCTGGATGGCTCGGGCGAGATCACCGGCGCCTACGACAAGATCAACCTGGTTCCCTTCGGCGAATACCAGCCGCTGCGCGCGATCTTCGCCGCCCTGCCGAAGCTGACCGTGGGCGAGATCGACTTCATCCCCGGCCCGCCGCGGCAGGCGCTGGCCGCCGCCGCCCTGCCGCCGGCCTGGCCGCTGATCTGCTACGAGGCGATCTTCCCCGCGCCCCTGCCGGATCGCGGCGGGGCGCCGGGCTGGATCCTCAACGTCACCAACGACGCCTGGTTCGGTACCTCCTGGGGGCCGTACCAGCACGCGCTGGCGGCGCGCCTGCGCGGGATCGAGCTCGGCCTGCCGCTGCTGCGCGTGGCGAATAGCGGCATCACCATGGTGACGGATGCGCGCGGGCAGGAACGCGTCCGGCTGCCGCTGGCGGTCGAGGGCGTGGTCGACACGCCGCTGCCCGCCGCGCTGCCCGGTCGCACCGTCTATGCGCGCTGGGGCGACATGCCGTTCGGCATCACGCTGTTGCTGCTGATCGGCGTCATCGTCGCCGTACGGCGGCGCGCATGACGCTGGACCTCTCGCTGTTCGGGCTGATGCTCGCCTTCGGGGGCGGGCTGGTCTCCTGCCTCTCGCCCTGCGTGCTGCCGCTGGTGCCGGGCTATGTCGCCTGGGTGGCGGGCAGCGACCTGGCCACGGCGCAGGCGCAGCGCTGGCGGGCACTGCGCCTCGCCGGCTTCTTCGTGCTCGGCTTCGGGCTGGTCTTCGTGCTTCTTGGGTTGGGCGCGACGGCAATCGGCGGGGCGCTGCGGCGCTGGTCGTATGAGCTCGGGATCGTCGCCGGGCTGCTGATCGCCGCGATGGGGCTGGTGCAGATGGGGCTGCTGCGCCTCACGCCGCTGATGCGCGACCTGCGCTTCCGCGCCCCGGCGGAAGGTGGCGGGCCGGTCTCGGCGACGCTGATCGGCATCGCCTTCGGCTTCGGCTGGACGCCCTGCATCGGGCCCGTGCTGGCGGGCGTGCTCGCCGCCGCGGCGCTGACGCCGGGGGCTGGCGTGGCGTTGCTCGTCGCCTATGCGCTCGGGCTCGGCGTGCCTTTCCTGCTCGCCGCCTTCTACCTGCCCGCGGCGATGGGGCGCGTGCGCCGGCTCGGGCGCATCCTGCAGATCGTCAGTGGGGTGGTGATGCTCGCCGCCGGCATCGCCATCGCGACCGGGGAAATGTCCCGCTTCGCCATCTGGATCCTGGAGGTCTTCCCATGGCTGATACGGCTCGGCTGAGCGGCGCGCGCCGCTTCGGCCTGCTCGCCATCCCCATCGCGCTGGCGATCGACCAGATCAGCAAGGCCTGGGCGCTGGACGCGCTGTGGCCACCCTATTCGCCCGGCATCGCGCTGCTGCCCGTGCTGAACCTGCGGCTCGGCTTCAACACTGGCGTAACCTTCGGCATCTTCGCCGAGAGTGCGGCCGATGCGGTCTGGGTACTGGTCGCGGTGAAGCTCGCCATCGTGGCCTGGCTCTGCTTCTGGCTGAAGCGCAGCGCGGCGCGGGCGGAAGCGCTCGGCATCGGCATGGTGATCGGCGGGGCGCTGGGCAACGTGCTCGATCGGCTGCGCATCGGCGCCGTCACGGACTTCATCGACGCACATTACGGCGGTTGGCACTGGCCGACCTTCAACCTGGCCGATGTCGCGATCGTCTGCGGGGTCGCGCTGCTGATGGTCGCCAGCCTGCGCGCGCCCGCGCCGCGCCCGCAACCCGAATGACAGAACCAGCCGGAGTTCCCGCCATGACGATGCTCACGACCCGGCGCGCCGCGTTGGTGGTACCCGCCGTGCTGGCATGCGCGCAGCCCGCGCTGGCCCAGCAGGCGCCGGTGCTCGACATCACGCCGCCCGGCGCCGACACGCCGCGCCCGCTGCCGGGCGAGCGCAGCATCGGCCGAGACGACGCATCGGTGACGGTGATCGAGTTCCATTCGCTGACCTGCGGCAATTGCGCGAATTTCCACACCCAGGTCTTTCCGCGTATCCGCGAGGCCTTCATCGAACCAGGCCTGGTGCGCTTCGTGCTGCGTGACTTCCCGCTCGATCGCCTGGCGCTGGATGCCGCGGCCATGGTCCATTGCGGCGGGCCGCAGCGCTACGAGGCGCTGATCTCGACGCTCTACAGCCAGAAGGAGGCCTGGGCGCACAGCCCGGACGCGCGCGCCTGGCTGCGTCGGACGGCCCTGTTCGCGGGCATTCCCGACGCACGTCTGGAGGCCTGCTGGAGCGATCGCGGCTTCATGGACCCGATCGTCGCGATGCGCCTGCAGGCGGACCGCGAGTTCGGGGTGAATGCGACGCCTTCCTTCGTCATCGGAGGGCAGGTCTATCGCGGCGTGCTGAGCTTCGAGCGTTTCTCCGCCATCCTGCGGCCGCTGCTGCCGGCCGGCGCGGCGCCACGGGGCTGACGATGCTTGGCATCCTGGTCATGGCCTCCTGCGCGATGTCGATGAAAAGAGAGCTCTCCTCGGGCTATGGGGCACGGCCATGAGAGGCCTGCGTCTGGTCCGTCGGATCGCGTGGGGCGCGGTCGCCGTGGTCGGCGTTCTCGCCCTCGCTACCTTTGCCGGCTGGTTCGTGAAGGACGGGCCACTCGCACCGCCCCCGGCGGCGACCGGGCCGGCGGCGCTGGCGATCGGCGGCCCCTTCCAATTGACCGATCATCGCGGCCGCGCCGTGACCGAGCGTGATTTCCGTGGCAAGCCCATGGCCGTGTTCTTTGGCTTCACCTACTGCCCCGATGTCTGCCCGACCACGCTGGGCGACATGACACGCATGATGGAAGCGCTCGGCCCCGACGCCGATCGCATCCAGTGGGTGTTCGTGAGCGTCGACGCGGAGCGCGACACGCCGGAAGCGATGGCCCGCTACCTCGAATCCTTCGATCCGCGCATCGTCGGCCTGGCGGGCAGCGAGCAACAGATCGCCGAGGCGGCCCGGAACTTCCGCGTCTACTACCAACGCGTGCCGCTGGATGGTGGCGGCTATACGATGGACCACAGTGCCAGCGTGTTCCTGCTCGATGCCGCGGGGCGCTTCGCCGGAACGATCGACTACAAGGAGAGCGATCGCGTGGCGGAGGAGAAGCTTCGACTGCTGCTGGCACATCCGGGACGATGATCGCGAAGCGCCACGCGCAAGCAGGCCAGGTCTATCCGCCGCGTCCGAGCGGCCTCCGTGGCGACGGGCGCCAGGCGACTGCCGGGCGCCCGCGGCGCCTAGTCCAGCCGGACACCCGAGGCTTCGACCACCGGTAGCCACAAGGCGAGCTGCGCCCGCCAGAAGAGCTGGAATTCCTCCGCCGTCGTACCGGCCGGCTCGGTGCCGACCTCGCGGAGGCGACGGGAGATATCCGGGTTGGCGACCGCATTGCGCACCGATTGTTCCAACTGTCCCACCAGTGGCGCCGGCGTAGCCCTGGCGACGAAGATGCCCATGAAGTTCACCACTTCGAAATCAGGAAAGCCCTGCTCGATGGCGGTGGGTACGTCCGGCATCAGGGGGCTGCGTTCGCGCGCCAGCACGGCGAGTGCGCGGATCGAGCCGGACTGCACATGCGGCGCTTGGGAGGCGATGCCCTCCACCAGCCAGTCGACATTGCCCGCGATCATGTCGGCATAGACCTGGCCGGCGCCACGATAGGGGATGTGCTCGGCCTGCGTCTGGCTGCGCAGGTTGAACAAATGCGCGCCGAGATGGTTGAAGCTGCCCGCGCCGGAGGAACCGTAGGTCAGCCGGCCGGGGCGCTGCTTCATCAGCGCGACGAATTCCTGCAGGTTCCGCGCCGGCACATGGTTGCCCACCGTCAGCACCATCGGCATGGTCACGACCAGCGAGACGGGCGCGAAGGCATTGCGCGGATCGAGCCGCGCATCGCTGATCATCCCCGCATTCAGCACGGCATTGGTGATGGTGAACAGCGTGATGGTGTGGCCGTCGGCGGGCGCGTTGATCACGGCCTCCGCCCCCAGCCGCCCGGCCGCGCCGCCGCGATTGTCGATGATGACGGGGCGGCCGCCGAAACTCTCCTGCATGCCCGGGGCAAGGATGCGGCCGACGATGTCCGTCGCGCCGCCCGGGGCGAAGGGGATCACCATGCGCACCGGCTGGCGCGGGAAGTCCTGCTGCTGCGCAACGGCGGCCGGGGCGATCCCGAGCCCGGCCAGCGCGGCGAGGCCGCGGCGGGTGATGGTCATTGTGGTTTCCTCCCGGTTGGTTCTTGTCAGGGCATCAGGCAGGGCACGCCGGCGCGCTCGCAAACGCCGCGTAGCTTCTCCGCGAGGCTCTCGGGCACCGGGATGCCGTCCGCGAGACGCCGTGCGCGCGACGCGGCTTCCGGGTCGCCCGCGACCAGCACGGGCTTGGACGGATCGGCGGGCGGCGTTGCGTGCAGGACGTCGATGGCGTCGTCGAGATCGGCTTCGAACTCGCCCTCATCGCGGAAGCAGCCAGGGTCGAGGGCCATGAAGAAATGACCGAGATTGTCGGGATCCTCCGGCCGCTGCGTCTTCACGCGGATCGGCGAGAAGGACGCACCCGACAGCACGCCACCCAGGATGTGCACCATCATGGCGAGGCCATAGCCCTTGTGGCTCGCCATGTCGGCGGTTCCGCCGAGCGGTGTCAGCCCGCCCTCGGGGCTGTTGCGGATGGTGTTCCAGGCATGGGCGGCATCGCGCACGGGCTCGCCCTGCCCATCCAGCACCCAGCCGGCCGGCAGTTCCTTGTTCTGCAGGTCGTAGACCTTGACCTTGTTCGCCGCGACGGTGCTGGTCGCCATGTCGAGGCGGAAGGCGCGGTTGCGCTTCGCGGGTGCGGCGAAGGCGATGGGGTTGGTGCCCAGCACCGGGATCGCGCCGCGCGTCGGCACCACGCCGATAGTGCGCGTGGCGCTGGTGACCAGGCCAACCAGGCCTGCCTCGGCGGCCAGTTCCGCGTAGTAGCCGGCGGCGCCGAAATGGTGCGAGTTGCGCACCGCCACCACGCCCACGCCGGCTGCCTTCGCCTTGCCGATCGCGACCTTCATGCCGAAGACGGCGGCCGGATGGCCGAGGCCGGCATCGGCATCGATCAGCGCGGTGACGGGGTTCTCGCGGATGATGCGCGGCCGCGCCGCGAGGTTCAGTTTTCCCTTCCGGCGGGACTCATCGTAATCCATCAGCATCGAGATGCCGTGGCTATCCACGCCGGCAAGGTCAGTCTCGATCATCACCTCGGCGGTGGTGGCGACCGTCTCGGGGTCCATGCCCCAGGCGGTGAGGACGGAGACGATCTGCGCACGGCAGGTCTCGGCGGGAACGAGATGCATGTCAGGCCACCCTGCTGAGGACGGGTTGTCCCGCCAGCGCGGCGAGAAGCTGTTCGGCGACCAGGGTCGCGCTGCGGATCTGCGTTTCCTCGGTGCCGCCCGCGGCGTGCGGCGTGGCGACGACGTTCGGCAGCGACAGCAGCGGGGTGGTCTCGGTCGTCGGCGGCTCGACTTCGAACACGTCGAGGCCGGCGGCGAAGAGGCGGTCGTTCTTCAGCGCGTCGTACAGCGCCACCTCCTCCACGATGCCGCCGCGCGCCGCGTTCACCAGGATCGCGCGCGGCTTCATACGCGCGATTTCCGCCGCGCCGATCATGTGGTGTGTCTCCTCGGTCAGCGGGCAATGGATGGTGACGAGGTCCGAAGCCTCCAGCAGCGCATCGAGGCTCGTGGCACGCTCATGCGGCAGGTCCGGCCAGGTATTGGCGGGGACATAGGGGTCGTAGCCGATCAGCGTCGCGTCGAAGGCGCCACGCCATTTCCGCGCGACGCGCGTGCCGATATTGCCCATGCCGATGATGCCGACCGTCCGCCCGGCCGCCTCGACGCCAAGATAGCGGTCGCGCTTAATGGTCCCGCCCGCGCGCATGACGCGATCCATCTCCGCGATGCGGCGCCCGGCGCAGAGGCCCAGCGCGAGCGCGATCTCCGCGACCGCCTCACTGTTCACGCCCGGCGTGTTGCAGACCAGCACGCCATGCTTCGCGGCGGCCTTGAGGTCGATGTTCTCGATCCCCACGCCCTGCTTCGCGACGGCACGGAGATGCTTCGCCGCGGCGAAATCGGGTGCGCCAAGGCGCGTCAGGCGTACCATCAGCCCGTCGGCTTCATGACGCCAGTTGACCACGCGGGGATCGTCCCAGCGCACCACCTCGGCGTGGCGGGAGATCAACTCGACGCCTGCTTCGTGGAAGACGTCGAGGATGAAGACGCGGGGGCGGGTCATGCCTCGATCGCCTTGCGCAGCCCGGAGGTCCACTGATTGGCCGCAGCGGCGAGGAAGCCGATGTCGGATTGCGTCGTCAGGAACCGCACGCCGCGTTTCACCGACGCGGCCTGCCGCGCCACGTCGCGGTTGCCGCCGCAGCCGGCGAAGCCGTTGTTCTTCGCCGTGGCCGCGATGGCGCGGTCCATCGCCTCGACGACGATGGGATCGTCGAACTGGCCCGGCTTGCCGAGCGAGACCAGGAGGTCGTTGGCGCCGATATGCACCACATCCACGCCAGGGACGGCGCAGATCTCCTCCAGGTTGTTCAGGCCCTCGGCGGTTTCGACCATGCAGACCACGAGCGTCGCGACGTCGAGCGCCGCCGTCGCCTTCGAGACCGGCACGCTGCGATAGTCGAATTGCGGATAGCCACCCGACACCGAACGGCGACCCAGCGGCGGGAAGCGGCAGCGATCGACGGCGCGACGCGCCTCGGCGGCATTGTTCACATCGGGGAAGACGATGCCCGCCACGCCATTGTCGAGCAGCAGCGGCACGTCCGGATCCTCGACGGATCGCACGCGCACCAGCGGCGAGACGTCGATCGCCAGCGCCGTCTGGGCGATGGCGGCGATGCTCTCCAGGTTGAAGATCGAATGCTGGACATCGATGAACAGGAAATCGTGTCCCGTCGCCTTGGCGACACGCGCGATGTCGGGCGAGCGCGCAAGGCGCACGCTGAGGCCGAAGGCGGCCTGCCCGCCACGCATCTTAACGCGGATCGGGTTCTCGGGAAGCAGGGCATCGCTCATGCGTCGTGTCACTCCGGTTTCAGGCCGGCGAGCGCCACGGCCCGGCGGGCCTTGGCGATCTCAGCCTCGAGATAGGCGAGGAAGCCGGCAGGGGTCTGCTGTTCCGGCGTGGCCATCTCCGCGCCCAGCGCCTCCAGCCGCGCGCGG
The DNA here is from genome assembly GCA_041914265.1 of Roseomonas sp. Classification (GTDB taxonomy): domain Bacteria; phylum Pseudomonadota; class Alphaproteobacteria; order Acetobacterales; family Acetobacteraceae; genus Neoroseomonas. The sequence goes on along the minus strand of JAYSDS010000051.1, from coordinate 21,467 downwards.
ACATCCGTGTTCGCGTCGGCGTCGGCGACGGCCTGCTGCAGTGACGCCAGCACCGGGGCGGGTGTGCCGGCGGGCGCGGAGATGCCGACGAAGGCCTCGGCCGTGAAGTCGGCGACGCCGGCCTCGATGACGGTCGGCACGTCAGGCAGTTGCGAGGAGCGGTTGCGGGACGCCACCGCGATGATCCGGGCGCGCCCGGTGCGATGCAGGTCGAGACAGGAGGAAAGCTCGGTCAGCGCGCCGGCGACATTTCCCGCGACGAGATCGGGTAGCACTGCCCCGCCGCCACGATAGGGGACGTGGAGCAATTGCGCCTGCGTCGCGGCGTTCAGCAGTTCGAGCGGCAAATGATTCGCGCCGCCGACGCCGGAAGTGCCGATCCCGATGGTGCCCGGGCGCGACTTCGACAGCGCGATCAGCTCGGGCAGGGTACGCGCGGGGACGTTGTTCGCGACGATGATGACCATGGGCACGCGGCTGATCAGCGCGATATGCGCGAAGTCGCGGATAGGATCGTAGCCGACATTCGCCTGCACCAGCGGCGCGGTGACGAGCGGCCCCGCCGTGGCGCCGAGCAGCGTGTAGCCGTCGGGCCGGGCGCGCGCGACCTCCGCCGTGCCGATCGCGCCGCCGGCGCCGCCCTTGTTGTCCACCACCACCGGCTGGCCGAGCCGGTTCGCCATGATGGGCGCGGCGACGCGAACCGTGAGATCGCCATTGCCGCCAGCGGCGAAGGGCATGACGAGACGGATGGGCCTGTCGGGCCAGGCGGCCCGGGCCGCTGCGACGGGCAGCACGGCGGTGCCGAGCCCGGCGAGCAGCGATCGGCGCTGCAGCATGGTGTTTCCTCCGGTTGTTGCGCGGAGCCTCCCCGCACCATCCCGTGAAGTCCAATCGAAACACCGGGCCGATCCATTGATCGGGGCTATGCCTTCGCCATCTCGCCCACTTCCTTTCGCAGATGCGTGACGAACCGCGCCATGATGGCCGACCGCGGCGCGGAGCGGGCGCGGATGAGCAGTGTCTTCAGCTCGATGCGCGGTCGCAGCGGGCGGGCGACCAAGCCAGGCAGGGGCAATGCCCTGAGCAGGAAGGGCTCGACCAGCGCGATGCCTGCACCGTGATAGGCGAGCGCCATGCCGGTCAGCGACAGGCTGACCTGCACGCTGAAGCGCGGCATCACCCCGGCATCCGACAGGGCGCGATCCACGTAGCTGCGCAGCAGCGCGCGCGGCAGATAAGTGATGATGGGCATGCCATCGAGCTCGTGAATGGCGATCTCCTCCCGCTCGGCCAGGGGATGATCGTCGCGCATCACGCAGGAGACGCCGGAGGTGATCAGGACCTCGGTCTCCACCTCGGGGTTCACCACCGGCTCGAAGGCGATGCCGAGCTCCACCTCCCGGCTGACCACGCGGTCGATCACCTCGGGCGAGGTGAGCGACTGCAGCACGACGCGCAGCCGCGGGCGTTCCGCCTGGAAGGACGCGACGGCCGCGGCCAGATAGCCATTGGCGATGGGAAAGGCGCCGGCGAGCGACAGCGTGCCGATCCGACCGCCCTTGAGGTCCTGCAATTGGCGATCGACGGAATCGAGCCGGGCGAAGATGGCCTCGATATCCGGCAGGATGGCTTCGGCTTCGGGGGTGGGTTGCAGGCGGCCACCGATGCGGCGGAATAGCGGGATGCGAAGCTGCGCCTCGCAATGCTTCAGTACGGTGCTGACCGAAGGCTGCGTCACGCCAAGCAGCCGCGCCGCGCCAGTGACGGTGCCCGCGCGCATGACGGCGTGGAATACCTCGAGCTGGCGCAGGTTCATCGCACCGTTTCCTCCACCTGCTGCATAAACGCGATCAATGATGCTCGGCAAGCAACCCATTGGACGGGCGCCGCGGCCCCTGGAATGCTGCATGCCGCGATAGGGACGGAAACGGATGAAGGACGCACCGCATTTGCGGGACCTGCTCGGCGTGCGCCATGCGACGCTGGACTTCGCCATGCCGGCGGGGGCCTGCGACTGCCACACCCATGTCTTCGGCCCGGCCGCGCGCTTCGGTTTCGATCCGGCACGGCGCTACACGCCGGGCGATGCGGTGGTGGCGGATCTGCTGGCGCATCAAAGGCTGCTGGGGCTCGATCGCGTGGTGATCGTGCAGCCCAGCCCCTATGGCAGCGACAATGACTGCACGGTCGATGGCATGGTCGTGCTGGGCACGGCCACGGCGCGCGGCGTCGCCGTGATCGACGAGGAGACGACCGACGAGGCCCTCGCCGCGATGCACGCCGCCGGGATGCGCGGTGCGCGGGTGAACCTCGAAACCGCGGGGCAATCCGATCCGGCGACGGCAGCGAAGGCGCTGCGCTGGACAGCGGATCGCGTCGCGCCGCTCGGCTGGCATGTGCAGACCTTCACGCGGCTCGCGGTGATCGAGGCGCTGGAGGCGACGCTCGCCGGCCTGCCGGTGCCGCTGGTCGTGGACCATTTCGGCCATGCGCGGGCCGAGGCGGGTGCGGCGCAGCCGGGCTTCGCCGCGTTGCTGCGGCTGCTGGGGTCGGGCCGCGCTTATCTGAAGCTGTCGGCGCCGCACCGCGTCGCCGCGGAGCCGGACGGCGCGGACGCCGCGGCACTGGCGCGCGCGCTGATCGCGGCCAATCCCGACCGCATGCTGTGGGGCAGCGATTGGCCGCATCCGGGCGGGCGCCCGGGCGCGCGGCCGCCGCCGGACCAGATCGAGCCCTTCAACCAGGTCGATGACGGGGCGGCGCTGAACCGCCTGGCGCGCTGGGCCGGGGACGATGCGGTGCTGCACCGCATCCTCGTCGCCAATCCGGCGCGGCTCTACGGCTTCACGGCATAGGGACGGAAACGAGATGGACTGGAAAGGCGGCGGCTGGGAACTCGACATCCTCGTCAACGGCTATCCCGGCAAGGCGGTGCAGCATGGCGGGCTCGGCTGGAGCACCGTCGTGCTGCTGCGGGGGCATGGCCGCGTCGTGGTGCTGGATGGCGGTGGCTTCGGGCTGCGCAAGACACTGGTGGGATTGCTCAAGGACCGTGGCGTCGCGCCGGGCGATGTTACCGACCTGCTGCTGAGCCATTCGCATCACGACCATGCGGTGAATTGGCCGCTGTTCCGCCAGGCGCGCATCCATCTCGGGCGGACGGAGCTCGCCTGGGCACTTGGCGTGCCCTGGGGAACCACGCCGGTGCCGGAGCACGCGATCGAGGCGCTGTCGCGCTGGCCGACGCTGCAATTGATGGATGACGGGCAGGAAGTGTTGCCCGGCATCACCGCGCATCTCGCGCCCGGCCACACGCCGGGGCACCTGATCTTCGTCATCGCCGGCGATGGGCAGGACTGCATCCTGTTGCAGGATGCTGTGAAGAACCGCGTGGAACTGACCACGCGCCGCACCGACATGACCTATGACCCCGCGGTCAGCGCGGCGACCATCGCCATGGTGTGGGAGCTGTGCCGCAGCCGGCCGGGTTGCCTGCTGATCCCCGGCCACGACCTGCCGATGACGGTGGAGAACGGGCTCCCGCGGCCGATCGGGCGCCAGCAGGCCGCCATCAGGGCCTGGTTCGGCGACACGCTGGACGACACCACGCGCTTCGACCTCGGCCCCGACCCAGCATGACAGCCAGGAGATTCCCCATGACCCGCATCGGACGGCGCGCGCTGGTCGCGGCCGCGTTCGCCGCGCCCGCAACGCTACGCGCGCAGGATGCCTGGCCGGTGCGCCAGGCGCGCATCGTCATCCCCTTCGCCGCGGGCGGGCCGCAGGACATCCCGGCGCGCGTCATCGCGGAGAAGCTGAGCCAGCGGCTCGGCGCGACCTTCATCATCGACAACCGTCCTGGCGCGGGCGGTGGGCTCGGTGCGCAGCATGTCGCGAAATCGGCCCCGGATGGGGCGACGCTGCTGTTCATCTCGGCGTCCATCTCCATCATCCCGACGCTGCAGCCGGCGCTGGGTTTCGACCCGCAGCGCGACCTCGCGCCGCTCACCATCGTCTGCGACGTGCCGTCGGGGCTGCTGGTGCGTGCGGAATCCGAATTCCAGTCGCTGGAACAGCTCCTCGCCGCCGCGCGCGCCAATCCGGGCAGGCTGACCTATGGCTCCGGCGGCGTGGGGTCGGCCAATCACCTGGCCGGTGCGCTGTTCGCCGCACAGGCCGGTATCGAGCTGACGCATGTGCCGTATCGCGGTGTCTCCCAGGCGGTGAACGCGATCTATACCGGCGAGATCGACCTGATCTTCGGCAGTACGCTCGAGGTCCTGTCCCATGCGCGGCAGGGTCGCGGCCGGCTGCTTGGCGTGACCATGCCCGAGCGTGTGCCGGGCATCGAAGGCGTGCCCGCCATCGCGGAGCAGGTGCCGGGCTATGCCGCGCCCAACTGGTTCTCCATGTTCGCGCCCAAGGGCCTGCCACCGGCGGCGACCGAGCGGCTGCTGGCGGAGCTCGCCGTGCTGCGCGATGATGCCGACCTCAAGGCGCGGCTGTCCGCGGGGGAGGCCATCATGCGCATGGATGGCCCCGCGCCGCTCGCCGCCCGCCTGTCCGACGAAGTCGTGAAATGGCGCGAGCTGATCGCGCGCACCAACATTCGTACCGAGTGAGGAAACGCCGATGACCCATGCATCCGCCCTGAAGATCGCCCCGCTCCAGGCTTCGGTCAGCGAGGCCGAGTGGAAGGCGCGCGTCGATCTCGCAGCCTGCTACCGGCTGTGCGACCGCTATGGCATGTCGGACATGATCTACACCCACATCACGGCGCGTGTGCCGGATGCGCCGGGGCAGTTCCTGATCAACCCGAACGGCATGCTGTTTAGCGAGATCACGGCGTCTTCGCTGCTCAAGGTGAATGAGGAAGGCGAGATCCTCTATCGCCCGGACCTGCCCTATGGCCTGCATCCGGCGGGCTTCACCATCCATTCGGCGATCTATCGCGCGCGGCCCGATGCGATGGCGGCGATGCATACCCACACCATCGCGGGGATGGCGGTATCCGCGCTGAAATGCGGGCTGCTGCCGCTGACTCAGACAGCGACGCGCTTCTATGGCCGCCTCTCCTACCACGACTTCAAGGGGCCGGAGCGCGACCCGAAGGAGCGCGCGGCGCTGGCGAAGTCGATCGGGCCGAACAACTACTGCATCCTGCGCAACCACGGCCTGCTGACCCTGGGCGATACGGTGCCCGAGGCCTTCATCGCCATGTGGGGCCTGGAACGGTCCTGCCAGGCGCAGCTCGCGGCGATGGCCTGCAATACCGAGTTGGAGATGCCGAGCCCGGAGGTGGTGCAGGCCTCCTGCTCGATGTACGGGCCCGGTAGCTCGCGCAAATACGGCTTGCTGGAATGGCCGGGGCTGCTCCGGCAACTGGACCGGACGGAACCCGATTTCCGCGACTGATCGACGACGAGGGAGCACTCAGGCGATGGGCAGATCGGCCCGTCGCCTTTCACATGGCGGAAGTCCCGGCCGGGGCGAGCGGACTGGTCAGTCGATGCGCCCTGGCATGCTCGCCATATCCGCCTGCCGCTGCGCGATGGCGCCGCCCGCGGCCGCTAAGGCCGCCCGCTCACAGCAGGATGAAGACGCCGACCAGCGCCAGCCCGGCGATGAAGATCGTGCTCGCGATACCGAGCAACAGGGGCCGGCCGCCGCGCGCCTTCATGGCCCGCAGATCCGTGCCCAGGCCGAGCGCGGCGACGCTCGCGGCCAGCATCACCGGCACAACGTCGCGGCTCAGGGCCGCCACCACCGGCGGCACGAACCCGAGCGAGCCCGCCACCACCAATCCAAGGAAGCCGAAGGCGAACCACGGCACCGGCACCGAGACCGCATCCTGCTGGCTGCGCGAGCGCCCGATCCACAGGCCGAGCACCATCACCGCGGGCGCCAGCAGGAACACGCGCGCGAGCTTCGCCACCGTGCCGGACCGCGCCGCTTCCTCGCCGCCCGCCGCGGCCGCACCGACCGCCTGCACCACCTCATGGACGCTGGCCCCGGCCCAGATGCCATAGGCACGCGCATCGAGCGCCAGCAGCGGCATCAGCAGCGGATAGAGGATCATCGCCGCCGTGCCGCACAGCGTGATGACGGCGAGCGCATAGGTCACGTCCTCGTCCCGCCCGCGCGCCACCTGGTTCGCCGCGACGATCGCGGATGCCCCGCAGATTGCCGTACCGGTGCCGATGAGCTGCGCCAGCGCCGGTTCCACGCCCAGCACGCGCCCGAGCCAGATGGTGAAGGGCAAGGTCAGCGCCACCACCGCGACGGCCAGGATCAGGACGCCCGCGCCATGCGACAGGAGGCCGGCCAGCGTCACCTGCAGGCCCAACAGCACGATCGCGCTGCGCAGCAGCGGCTTCACCGCGAAGGCGATGCCGGGCTTCAGCGTGGCCGGCCGCCCGACCAGCGCACCGAGCCCGAGGCCGATCAACAGCGCGACGACGACAGGATTGAGCGCGGCGATACCCGAGGCGTTTCGGACACCGATCGCTGCCGCTGCGATCGCCAGGCAGAGCAACAGCCCCGGAACGATGCCGACCCAGCGCATGGTCGCGGGTGGCAATCCGATCCGCCCCGCCCGTACCTGCTGCGACATCGAGACCCTTCCTTCGGGCCCACCGGCCCCACGCCACGGCGCGGGAGCACGACATCCTCCAGCAAGCCGATTTTTCGCGGGTCAATCTCGTCTTGCGGAGGATTTTGACAATCGCATTTCCCAGATGGAGAACATTAGCGATACTGAAGTGTGACGCCCGATGACCCAGAACCTCGACCTTGACCTGCTGCGCAGCTTTGTCGCCGTGGCCGATGGCGGTTCCTTTGCCGCGGCGGCGGACCGCGTCCATCGCACGCAATCCGCCCTCAGCCAGCAGATGCAACGGTTGGAGGAGCAGGCCGGGCGCCCGCTGTTCCTGCGCGAGGGCCGGCGCAAGCGGCTCAGCGAGGACGGGCAGCGCCTGTTGGCCTATGCGCGCCGTCTGGTCGCGCTGAACGACGAGGCGACAGCGGCGCTCGGCCCGGCGGGCCAGACGGAGCTGGTGCGGCTCGGGGCCAATAATGACGTGGTCGATACGATGCTGCCGGAGATCCTCGGCCGCATCGCCCAGCGCCATCGCGACATCCTCCTTGAGATCCGTACCGGCCGGAGCCCCTTCCTCATGGAGGCGCTGGAACGTGGGGAACTCGACCTCGCCATCTCGACCCGCGACCACAGCACCTTCCCGCGCCTGGTGCTGCGGCGTTCGCCGACGGTCTGGTTCTGCAGCGCCGGCTACATGCCGCAACCGGCGCTGCCCGTGCCGCTGGTGCTGTCGAACGAGCCGAGCCTGTTCCGCAGCCTGGCGATCCAGGCGCTGGACCGGTCGGGCTGCGCCTGGCGGCTCGCCTATCTCAGCCTCAATCTCGGGGCGATCCGCGCGGCGGTGCGTGCGGGGCTCGGCATCACCGCCCGGAACATCGAGATGCTGACGCCGGACCTGCGCGTGCTGGGCGAGGCAGATGGGCTGCCGCCGCTGCCGAACGTGACCTTCTCGCTGTTCCTGCGATCCGGCAGCGGCACGGCGGCGCGGCGTGTGTTCGACACCTTGGCGGGGGCGCCGCTGTAGAGGCACGGCGCCGGATGGTGTCGTCAGCACCGACGCCACCGGGCGGGAGTTGAAGGGGCGCTGCCCCTCCAAACCACCCCGCCAAATGATAGATCATTTGGAAAGCCGTCTTCTGGCGCCGGGCAGGGCTGGCGTAGTGGCCCGCGCAAGGCGCTTCGCGCGCAATGGCGGGTTTCGGTCCTTGTCCTGGCCGTGGCGCCTGGCGTCAGGTGGCGGTCTCCAAAGGCCTCGGGCCTATGCGGGGCGCCATTCACAGTGAATGGGTGCCCGTGGTGGGGAGAGTGGGAGAGGGGCAAAGCCCCTCTCGCCTCCACGGCTCAGGAAGCGGCGTCGTCGGGATCAGAAGCCGTAGAGCCTCGCCGGGTTTTCCACGAACAGCCGATGCCGGTCCGCCGCGACTGTCGTCCAGCGCAGCGCGAGGTTCAGCAGCCTTCCGTCATTCGGCATGGTCGCCTCGGTCATCTGGGGATGCGGCCAGTCGCTGCCCCAGACCACCTGCTCCGGATTGGCCTCCAGCAGCGCCCGGTGCACCGGCGCGATATCGGGGTAGTCCGGCAGCAGCGCCGAGCAGCGATACGCGCCCGACAACTTCATCCAGATGCGCCCTTCCGCCAGCAGCCGCGTCATCAGCAGGAAGGCAGGATGGTCGAGGCCCGCGGCCGGATCGAAGCGGCACATGTGGTCGAGGACCAGGGGAATGCCCTCGGCCACCGTCATCACCGCCGGCATGGCGGCCTCGAAGGCGCTCCATTCGCACCAGAGCTGCGCGTGCCAGCCGAGCTCGCGCAGCGCGGGCGCGAAATGGTGCAGCGTGTCGAGCCCGACGCCGCGGCGATAGTTCGGCGCCTGGCCCGGGGCGAAGATGTGGAAGCGCAGCGCGCGCATGCCCAGCGCATCCCAGCGGCGCAGCTCCGCGAGGTCCACCCGTTCGTCGGTGATCGCGACGCCGCGCAGGCGCGCCGGCTCCCGCGCCAGCGCATCGAGCAGCACGGCATTGTCGTAGCCATGCGCATTGCCCTGCACGATCACCGCGCGCGACAGGCCGAGCCGCTGCTGCAGGGCGAGCAGATGCTCGAGCGGCGCATCGGGCGGCGTGTAGCCGCGCCCCTCGGCATAGGGAAAGCGGTCTGCGGGGCCGAACAGATGCGCGTGGCAATCCGTCGCCCCGGGCGGCAGCAGGATGTCCGGCGGCTCCGGATCGGGGTTCGGGCCAGGGATGGTCGGCGGGGGCACGCTCAGTTCCCCGCGGTGATGCCGGTGCGGCGGATCACCTCCTGCCAATAGGCTGATTCCGCCGCGATCTGGTTGCGCGTCTCCTCGATCCCTGTCGGGCGCGGCTCGGCATTGATGCTGGCCAGGCGTTCGCGGATCTCGGGCTTGGCAAGTGCCGCGCGGGTCAGGCTGTTGAGTCGATCGAGGATTTCGACCGGCACGCCCGCCGGTGCGAGCAGCACGAACCAGGAGCCGAGCTCCATCCCCTCGATGCCGGCCTCGCCCAGCGTCGGCGCGTCGGGCAGCACGGCGGAACGGTTGCGTCCCGTCACGGCGAGGATGCGCGCCGTGCCATTGCCGACCAGTGGCAGGGTCGAGGAGGTATCGAACAGCGCCTGCGTGACGCCCGCGGCGAAGTCGTTCGCCGCCGGGGCGGCGCCGCGATAGGTCACGACGGTCGCGTCCACGCCGATCGCGCGCAGAAACAGCTCTGTCGCCAGATGCGGCGTCTGGCCGGCACCGGGCGAGCCGAAGGTCACCGCCCGCGGGTCGCGCCGCATCAGCGCGGTGAGCTCGCCGACATTGCGCGCCGGCAGCTCCGCGCGGACCACCAGCATGATCGGCACGTCCATGATCATCGAGATCGGCGCGAAGTCCCGCACGCCGTCATACCCCGCCTGGGGATGCAGCGCGGGGGTGATGGCGACGGCGCCGGAATTGGCGAGGATCAGCGTATAGCCGTCGGGCGCGGATTGCGCGGCGGCGCGCATGCCGATCTGGCCGGCGCCGCCCGGGCGGTTCTCGACTACCACCGGCTGGCCGAGTGCCGCGCCGAGCTCGGCGCCGATCAGCCGCGCGGCAAGGTCGTTGCTGCCGCCCGGTGCGATCGGAACCAGCATGCGGATGGGCCGCTCGGGCCAGGCCGCCTGGGCCTGTGCGGCACTGGCGAGGATCGCGAACAGGGCGAGGATCAGGCGCATCGTCGTCTTCCCCTTCACTCGATGCGGATGCCGGCTTCGCGGACAAGCCGCCGCCAGCGCACCAGGTTGGTCTCGATCAGCCGGGCCAGGACCTCGGGGGGGCCACCCACTGGTTCGAAGCCGACCTCTTCCAGCCGTGCGCGCAGCGTTGCGTCTTCCAGTGCCTCGTTGCAGGCCGTGTTCATGCGCTGGATGATCGCGGCATCGGTGCCGGCGGGGAACAACACACCTTCCCAGTTCGTCACGTCGTAGTCGGGGAAGGTCTCGGCGACGCTCGGCACATCGGGCAGGGCGCGGGCGCGCTGCGGCGTGCTGACGGCGATGGCGACCAGCGCGCCGCTGCGGATATGTGGCACCGCCGGCGCCGCGGTGACCCAGAGCGCCTGCACATGCCCCGCGAGCACGTCCTGCACCGCCGGCCCACCGCCGCGATAGGGTACGTGGGTCCACGTCTTGCCCGACATGCGCTGCAGCAGCGCGCCGGCCAGGTGACCGCTGCTGGCATTGCCCGGCGAGGCGACGTTCAGCGCATCACCGCGCTTCTCCGCTTCGGCCAGGAAGCCTGCGAGGTCGCGCACGCCGAGCGAGGGGTGCACCACCAGCACCTGTGGCGCGCGGCAGAGCAGGATGCACGGGGTGAAGCCGCGTATGGGGTCCCACGGGACCGTCTGCAGCGCCGGGTTCACGGTGAAGGAATCCGGGGCGACCAGCGCGGTGTAGCCATCGGGGGCCGAGCGCGCGACCGCCTCGATGCCGATATTGCCGGCCGCGCCGGCACGATTCTCGACGACCAGGGGCGCACCGAGGCGCGGCGCCACGCGCTCGGCGATCTGGCGCGTCAGCAAGTCGACGCTGCCGCCCGGGGCGAGCGGCACGACGAGACGCACCGCGCGATCGGGCCAGGCGGCGAGCGCCGGCTGCGCCAGCAGCCCCGCCGCAAGGCCCGCAAGCGCGCGTCGGCCGATCCGGCCCGCACCTGCTTCTGTTTCTTGTGTCATGGACGTTTTCTCCCGGATCAGGTCATCCGCTGGGCGGCAGGAAGTGCCAGCCGGCGCGTTCCTGCGCATCGAGCTGCGCGACGAGGCCGAGCTCCCAGGCGAGATACTGCTTCGCCGCCTCGCGATTCCCGCTGTGGCGGTCATGCACGAAGAACAGGAAGTCGATGCAGTCGGCATCGGCCGGCAGCTCGGGCGTGGCCTCGACCGCCAGGCCGGCGGCCTTCCACGCGGCGGGGGCGCCGGCATGCCAATGCGTCGCGCGGATGCCACGTTCGGCAAGGTCGATCGCCGCCAGCGCCGCGATGCCGGGCTCGGGTGCGATCAGCACGACCGGGCCGGCGGCCGGTGCGGCGAGGCGGTCGAAGCGCGGCCGGATCGCCCATACCGCGTCGCGCAGATGCCCGGCGCGATAGGCCGTGCTCGGGCGCAGGTCGATCAGCGTCGCCGGGCCGGCCGCCAGCAGCGCGGCAAGTCCCGCGATGTCGAGCGCAGGCGGTGGCGTGGGCCATGCGTCGCCGGGCGCCGCATCCGGCAGCGCGGCTTGCAGACCGTCCGCCAACACGGCGGCATCCCAGCCCATCTGGCGCAGCCAGGCGGCGACCATCGGGGCGCGAACGTCCTCGCCATCGAAGACGACGATGCGCGCGCCGCGCACGCCGACATACTGATCGGTCGCCTGCATCAACTGCCCACCGGGCGCGTTCTGCGCGCCGGGCAGCGACCCGGCGGCGAATTCCTCCGGCGTGCGAATGTCGCACAGGAAGGTGCTGCGCCCGGCATCGGCGAACCAGTTGCGCAGCGTCGTCGCATCGATGCGCGGCACGCCGCAGCGTTCGGCGTGATGCGCGGCGCGCCGGCGTGCTTCGGCGAGGTCCTCCGGCGCGGGCGGGTAGAGGCGATCCGCCCCGTTGTCGAGCGTCAGCCCGGCGAGGAACCAGCCCTGGGTGCCGTTCTCCAGCGCCAGGACGGGATTCGGCACGCCGAAATGGCGCAGCGTCTGGGCCCCGATGATGCTGCGGGTACGGCCCGCGCAATTTACCACGATGGTGGTGGCAGGATTCGGCGCCAGCGCCGCGATGCGCAGCGGCAATTCCCCATTGGGGCAACAGATGCTGCCGGGGATGGTCATCTTGCGATATTCATCCACCGGCCGGCCGTCGAGCACGATCAGGTCGTCGCCGCGCGCCTGCCGCGCCGCGAGTTCCTGCGCCGAGATATGCGGCGTGTGGTAGGTCTCCTCGACCATCTCGCCGAAGGTCTTGCTCGGCACGTTCACGCCGGCGAAGAGCACATGTCCCGCGGCCTTCCACGCGGCTGCCCCACCGTCCAGCACGTGGACCGCGGCATAGCCGAGCGTTTCGAGCCGTGCCGCCGCGCGGGTGGCCAGGCCTTCGCCGGCATCGTCGAGCAACACCAGCCGCGTCGCCTTGCGCGGCACCAGCCGCGCGATGTCGAGTTCCAGCCGCGAATAGGGCGCCGGCACCGCGTAGAAGGGATGCGCCTCGCCGTACTGGCCGTGCTCCCGGACATCCAGCAGGGCGATCTCAGCACCATCATGCAGCCACGCCTTGAGCGTGGCGGGAGAGACGAGCTGCATCAGCGCCGCGTCTGCACGCCGATCGGCATCGGCTTCACCGTGCCGGCCTCGATATCGAAGGTGACGCGCTCGCTCAGCGTTTCGAGCGCGCGGCCATAGAGGTGGAGGTGACGAATCGGCTGCGTGCCCTTGATCTCCACCGAATGAATGTCCTCGGGCAGCATGGCGATGCCGCTGCCGGCGGCCACCACGACCAGCTCGCGCGCCGTCAGCGTCGCCTTTCCGGGCACGGAGCCATCGTCGAGCCGGTCATAGACGGTGTTGTGCTCCTCGCCCTCGATGCCGGCGATGCAGGCCCAGGTCGTGTGGTTGTGCGGCGGGATGCGCCGGCCGGGCAGCATCGTGTTGAGATAGAGCGCGAATGTCTGGTCCGGCTCCTCGGTGATCAGGTAGCGCGCCTGGCGGCTTTCCTCATCCGGTCCGGGGAAGTCTGCGGCGTTCCAAAGATCGCGGCGTGCGGCGAGGCCCTTGAGGAGCTCCAGCACCTGCGACAGGCGAGCCCTGTCCAACGGACCGCCGCCGGTGATGGCCCGCACCTCGGCGATGGCGGCAGAGACGGTCTCTTGGCGATCCTGTGGGGTTGGCATGGGGTCTCCGATTGGGGGCGATCAACAGTGAGGCAGAAGTGACGGCAGTGCAGCGGCGCTTACAAACGCATTCCTGAGTGCCAAATCATTAGCATCGGTGAAGTGTCAAGGTTGGCTGCCGGGCGGAACGCGCGCGACGGCCCTGGAGGTGAAGGAGCCTGCGGGATCTGGCCACGGTCATGCCGGCCGCGTGACGCGACGCGTGGTGATGCGCGACCTGCGCGGATCGCCGCGCGGCAGCCGGGCCGATACCAGGTCAGCCCAGCGCTGAACGGTCCGCCACGATCGCGCCATTGGCGTCCCGGCGCAGCTTGCCCTGCATCTCCAGCGCCGCCATGGCGCGCGACAGCGTCTCCGGCGTCATGCCGAGCCGCGCCGCGATCGCGGAACGGGGTTCGGGCAGGGCGGCGCAGCCGGCGCCCATATCCGCCGGCAGGCGTCGTGCGAGGAAACGGGCGAGCCGCTCCTCCGCGCTGCGCAGCTTGAGGTCCACGACCTGGTCCACCATCAGGCGCCAATGCCGCGCGAGAAGCTCCGTCGTCGCGCGGTTCAGCGCGAGCGACGTCGCCATCACCTCGCGGAAGACATCGGAGGGGATCATCAGCACGCGCACCTCGGTCAGCGCCACGGCGGCAGCGAGGTAGGGCAGCCCGAGCAGGGCGGCGGGCGCCAGATACAGCTCTCCGGCACCGAAGATCTCCACGGTCGTCGCATTGCCCCGTTCGTCCCGCGCCTGGAGGCCGATGCTGCCTTCCAGCGTCATGTGCAGGAAATCCGCCCGGTCACCCTGTTCGAAGAGCACGGTGCCGCGCGGCAGCAATTGCGTGAAGCTCGCGCGCAGCAGCGCCGCCGTCGCTTCCTCCCCCGCCGCGACGAAGAAGGGCGATCGCTCGATGAGGGCTGTCGCGCGCGACGGCTGAGCCATGGGTCGCTCCTGCTTTGCTTCGATGTCTCGCCCGGCAGGCCGGCTGAGTCATTGACTTATATCAATCGTTCCGATGAGGAGCATCAGGCGATGCGCTGATTCATTCGGTATTTCCTAAAATTTGGCGGCGTTGCGTGCCGGCTTATTGATCTGTCGCAAGCCTGAAGCAGGGGTGGGGCAGGCATCACCGTTCGGCCTGGAAGACGGAGAAGGTCATGCCTCACGTTTCATCGGTGCCGGATCGAGGCGCGCAGTCGCGCGCGCTCTGGCTATCGACCATTGCCTTCACGGTCTGCTTCGCGGCCTGGACGATCTTCTCGATCCTTGGCGTGCAGATCAAACGCGACCTGGGACTCAACGAGTTCCAGTTCGGCCTGCTCGTCGGCACGCCGATCCTGACCGGCAGCCTGATCCGTCTCGTGCTCGGCGTCTGGGCCGACCAGTATGGCGGGCGCATGGTGTTCACCGCCGTGATGGTCGCTGCGGCGATCGCCACGGCGCTGCTCGTCTTCGCCTATGACTACCAGACCTTCCTGCTCGCCGCGCTCGGCGTCGGCATTGCCGGCGGGTCCTTCGCGGTCGGCGTCGCCTATGTCGCCAAGTGGTATCCCAAGGAAAAGCAAGGCACGGCGCTTGGCATCTTCGGCGCCGGCAATGTCGGCGCGGCGGTGACCAAGTTCCTCGCGCCCATGATCATGGTCGCGATGGGCTGGAAAGCGGTGGCGCTGATCTGGGCCGCCGCGCTGCTCGTCATGGCCTTGGTGTTCTTCGTGATGACAAAGGACGACCCGGACCTCGCCGCGCGCCGCGCCTCGGGCGCAAAGCCGGAATCCTTCGCCGCGATGATGGAGCCTTTGAAGAATGTCCAGGTCTGGCGCTTCAGCCTGTACTACTTCTTCGTCTTCGGCGGCTTCGTCGCGCTGGCGCTCTGGCTGCCGCGCTACATCATCGACACCTACGGCTTTTCCATCACCAGCGCGGGTATGATCGGCGCGGCCTATTCCGTGCCGGCGAGCATCTTCCGGGCCTATGGTGGCGCTTTGTCGGACCGCTACGGCGCGCGTCGCGTGATGTACTGGACCTTCGGCGTCTCGGTGGTCACCTGCTTCCTGCTGTCGTACCCGCCGACCGACTTCGTCATGCAGGGCATCGAAGGGCCGATCACCGTCCATCTCCGGGTCGGCGTCGTGCCCTTCATCGTGCTGGTCTTCGTGCTCGGCTTCTTCATGAGCCTCGGCAAGGCGGCGGTCTACAAGCACATCCCGGTCTACTACCCGAACCGCGTCGGTGCGGTGGGCGGCGTAGTCGGGCTGATCGGCGGGCTCGGCGGCTTCCTGCTGCCCATGGCCTTCGGGTTGATGAACGACCTCACCGGCATCAGGCAGTCCTGCTTCATGCTGCTCTTCCTCATCAGCGTCGTCGCGCTGCTGTGGATGCATGTCTCCATCCTGCGCATGGAACGCGAGGCGGCCGCGCCTGCCCTTGCGCACCTGCCCGCCCTGCCGGAGATGCAGCCGATCCACGGCGCTGCGCAGGAAGGGGCGCTGCGCGGCGGCGCCATCGCCGATTGGCGCCCCGAGGACCCGGCCTTCTGGGAGCAGACCGGTCGTGCCACCGCGCGACGCAATCTGTGGGTGTCGATCGCCTGCCTGCTTCTGTCCTTCGCGGTGTGGATGGTGTGGTCCGTGGTGGTGGCGAAGCTGCCTGCCGTGGGCTTCCGCTTCACCACGGACCAGCTGTTCTGGCTCGCGGCGCTGCCAGGTCTGTCGGGGGCGACCTTCCGCATTTTCTACACCTTCATGCCGCCGATCTTCGGCGGGCGCCTATGGACGACGCTGTCCACCTGGTCGTTGATGATCCCCGCCCTCGGCATCGGCTATGCGGTGCAGGATCCGATGACGCCCTATTGGGTGTTTCTCATGCTGGCGCTGCTCTGCGGTTTCGGCGGCGGGAACTTCGCTTCCTCCATGGCCAACATCTCCTTCTTCTTCCCGAAGCGGGAGAAGGGCGCCGCGCTTGGGCTCAATGCCGGGCTCGGCAATCTCGGCGTCAGCGCGGTGCAGTTCGTGGTGCCGATCATCATCACCTCCGGCGTCTTCGGCTGGCTCGGCGGCGACCCGCAGTCCCTGAGCAATGGCGGGCGGCTGTGGCTGCAGAATGCCGGCTTCGTCTGGGTGCCCTTCATCGCGGCGGCGGCCTTCGCGGCCTGGTTCAGGATGGACGACCTCGCCAGCATGAAGTCGTCCTTCGCCGACCAGGCCGTGATCTTCCAGCGCAAGCACAACTGGATCATGTGCTTCCTCTACACCGGCACTTTCGGGTCCTTCATCGGCTATTCCGCCGGCTTCCCGCTGCTGGCCGGCACGCAGTTCCCCGAGATCAACGCGCTGCAATACGCCTTTCTCGGCCCGCTGGTCGGCGCGTTGTCGCGCTCGCTCACCGGCTGGATCTCGGATCGTTGGGGCGGCGGGCGCGTGACCGTGCTGGTCTTCCTCGTCATGGCCGCCGGCGTCTACGGCGTCATCCACTTCATCGGCATCAAGGAGCAGCCCGGCGCCTTCTGGGGCTTCTTCGCGAGCTTCATGGTGTTGTTCCTGGCGAGTGGCATCGGCAACGCCTCCACCTTCCAGATGATCCCCGCGATCATGGGCAAGGACATGGCGCGGTTGATGCCGCAAGCCGATGCGACGCAGCGCCGCCTGCAGGCGGAGAAGGAGAGCGCGGCCATCATCGGCTTCACCTCCGCCATCGCGGCCTATGGCGCCTTCTTCATCCCCAAGAGCTACGGCAGTTCCATCGCCATGACGGGCAGTCCCGTCGCCGCGCTGTGGTGCTTCCTCGCCTTCTACATCCTCTGCGTCGCGGTCACCTGGGGCGTCTACACGCGCCGCGGCGGCCTGCTGCATGACATCGAGCGCGGCCGCCCGGCTGGCCCCGCCGTGAACGCCTGACCGGGAAAGGAACCAGCAGGATGAGCCACTTCCTCGACCGTCTCACCTACTTCCGCAAATACGCCGGCACCTTCGCGAACGGCCATGGCGACGTGACCACCGAGAGCCGCGCCTGGGAGGACGCCTATCGCTCGCGCTGGGCGCACGACAAGATCGTGCGGTCCACCCATGGGGCGAACTGCACCGGGTCCTGTTCCTGGAAGATCTACGTCAAGGGCGGGATCGTGACGTGGGAGACGCAGCAGACCGACTATCCGCGCACCCGCCCCGGCCTGCCGAATCATGAACCGCGCGGCTGTTCCCGTGGGGCGTCCTATTCCTGGTATCTCTACAGCGCGAACCGCATCAAGTACCCGATGATGCGCAAGCGCTTGGTGAAGCTGTGGCGCGCGGCGAAAGCGCAGTACGCGGACCCGGTGCTGGCCTGGAAGTCGATCCAGGACGATCCAGGGAAGCGGCGGGACTACCAGTCGGCGCGCGGCCTCGGCGGCTTCGTGCGCGTGACCTGGGACGAGGCGGAGGAGATCGTCGCCGCTGCCAACGTGCACACCGCGAAGCAGCACGGGCCGGATCGCGTCATCGGCTTCTCGCCCATTCCGGCGATGTCGATGGTGTCCTACGCCGCGGGCGCGCGATACCTGTCGCTGATCGGCGGCGTCTGCATGTCCTTCTACGACTGGTATTGCGACCTGCCGCCGTCATCGCCGCAGACCTGGGGCGAGCAGACCGACGTCCCGGAATCCGCCGACTGGTACAATGCGGGCTTCATCATGATGTGGGGGTCCAACGTGCCGCAGACGCGCACGCCGGATGCGCATTTCATGGCCGAGGCGCGGTATCGCGGCACCAAGGTGGTGACGGTCACGCCCGATTATTCCGAGGCGTCGAAATTCGCCGATCTCTGGCTGCATCCGAAGCAGGGGACCGACGCAGCACTGGCGTTGGCGATGGGCCACGTGATCCTGTCGGAATGGCATGCGAAGGGCAGGGGGGACTACTTCCTCGACTACTGTCGCCGCTATTCCGACATGCCGATGCTGGTGCTGCTGACCGAGAAGGATGGGCGACTGGTGGCCGACCGGCAGCTCCGCGCCTCCGATCTGCCGGGCCATGGCGGGGAGGGGAACAACCCTGACTGGAAGACCGTCGCGATCGATGAGGCGACGGGCGCGCCCTATGTCCCGACCGGCTCGATCGGATTTCGCTGGGGCGAGGAAGGCAAGTGGAATCTCGAAGGCCGCGATGCGCGGTCGCTGGAGGCAACCACGCCACGCCTGACGCTGGGTGGTAGTGAAACGGCCGTCGTCACCTTCCCCTATTTCGGCGATGGCGCGCTGCCCTTCTTCAACCCGACCTCGCTCGGCGACATCGTCACGCATGAGGTGCCGGTACAGCGCATGACCCTGGCCGATGGGACCAGCGCGCGCGTGGCGACGGTCTATGATCTGTTCCTCGCGAATTATGGCGTGAAGCGCGGCAGTGCCACGGATTACGACGCCGTGGCGCCCTACACCCCAGCCTGGGCCGAGGCGGTGTGCGGCGTGCCGCGTGCGCACATCGTCACTGTCGCGCGCGAGTTCGCCGACAACGCCGAGAAGACGCGCGGCAAGTCGATGGTGATCCTCGGGGCGGCGCTCAACCATTGGTACCATTCGGACATGGCCTATCGCGGCATCATCAATCTGCTGGTGATGTGCGGCTGCATCGGCCAGTCGGGCGGTGGCTGGGCCCATTATGTGGGGCAGGAGAAGCTGCGTCCGCAATCGGGCTGGGCACCGGTGGCCTTCGCGACCGATTGGTGCCGGCCGCCGCGACAGCAGAATTCGACGTCTTTCTGGTACGCGCATACCGACCAGTGGCGCTACGAGACGGTGCGGGTGAAGGACATTCTCTCGCCCACCGCGCCGCGGCCGATGACGGGTGCGCTGATCGACTTCAACATCCGGGCGGAACGCATGGGGTGGCTGCCTTCCGCGCCGCAGCTCGCGCGCAATCCGCTGGGCATCGCGGCGGAGGCGGTGGCGGCGGGCCTGCCGGTGCCGCAATATGTCGCGCAGTCGCTGAAATCCGGCACGCTCGAGATGTCCTGCGAGGACCCCGACCACCCGGCGAACTGGCCGCGCAACCTGTTTGTGTGGCGGTCGAACCTGCTGGGCTCCTCGGGCAAGGGGCATGAGTACTTCCTCAAGCACCTTCTCGGCACGCAGCATGGTGTGCAGGGCAAGGACCTCGGCGAGCAGGGCGAGACCAGGCCGGAGGAAGCGGCCTGGCATGACGAGGCACCGAAGGGGAAGCTCGACCTGCTGGTGACGCTCGACTTCCGCATGAGCACCACCTGCATGTACTCCGACGTCGTGCTGCCGACCGCCACCTGGTACGAGAAGCACGACCTCAACACCTCGGACATGCATCCCTTCATCCATCCGCTCTCAGCGGCAGTGGATCCGGCGTGGGAAAGCCGCACCGACTGGGCGATCTTCCGGGGTATCGCGAAGCGCTTCTCCACGTTGTGCGAAGGGCATCTGGGGCGCGAGAAGGATGTCGTGCTCGCCCCGCTGATGCATGACAGCCCGGCCGAGCTCGGCCAGACGCATGTCATTCGCGACTGGAAGAAGGGCGAAGTCGAGCCGATCCCCGGCAAGACCATGCCGAATGTCGCGGTGGTCGAACGCGACTACCCGAACACCCATGCGCGCTTCACGTCGCTTGGGCCGCTGATGGACAGACTCGGCAATGGCGGCAAGGGCATGGCCTGGAAGACCGGCCACGAGGTGGAGTTCCTGCGCCACCTGAATGGTGAGGTGCAGGTACCGGGCGTCGAGGGCGTGCTGGCGAAGATGGAAACCGACATCGACGCCTGCGAGACGCTGATGCATCTCGCGCCCGAGACCAACGGCCACGTCGCGGTGAAGGCGTGGGAGTCGCTTGGCAGGTTCACCGGACGCGACCACAGGCATCTCGCCTTGCCCAAGGAGCATGAGGCGATCCGCTTCCGTGACGTGCAGGCGCAGCCGCGCAAGATCATCTCCTCCCCCATCTGGTCGGGGCTGGAGAGCGAGGAGGTTTGCTACAGCGCCGGCTATACCAACGTGCATGAGCTGATCCCCTGGCGAACCCTGTCGGGACGGCAGCAGCTCTACCAGGACCATCCCTGGATGCTCGCCTTCGGGGAGGCACTGTGCCTCTACCGCCCGCCGGTCGATCTGCGCACCACGGGCCCGATGCATGGCGTGAAGCCGAACGGCAACAAGGAGCTCGCGCTCAACTTCATCACGCCGCACCAGAAGTGGGGCATCCACAGCGTCTACACCGACAATCTGCTGATGCTGACGCTGTCGCGCGGCGGGCCGATCGTCTGGCTGTCGGAGGTGGACGCCGCCGAGGCCGGCATCGAGGACAATGACTGGATCGAGGCCTTCAACACCAACGGTGCGCTCTGCGCGCGCGCCGTGGTGTCGCAGCGCGTCCCAAAAGGGATGGTGATGATGTACCACGCGCAGGAGAAGATCGTGAACGTGCCGGGCAGCGAGATCACGCATGCGCGCGGCGGCATCCACAACTCCGTCACGCGCTGCACGCTGAAGCCGACGCACATGATCGGCGGCTACGCGCAACTCGCCTACGGCTTCAACTACTACGGCACGATCGGCACCAACCGCGATGAGTTCGTGCTGGTGCGCAAGATGGCGAATGTCGAATGGCTCGACGGTCCGCGGGTGACGCCGCAGGCCGCGGACCTCAAGGCGGCGGAGTGACGGCCATGAAGATCCGCGCACAGATCGCGATGGTGCTGAACCTCGACAAATGCATCGGTTGCCACACCTGCTCCGTCACCTGCAAGCAGGTCTGGACGAGCCGCGAGGGTGTCGAATACGCCTGGTTCAACAATGTCGAAACAAAGCCCGGCATCGGCTATCCGAAGGACTGGGAGAACCAGGATAAGTGGAAGGGCGGCTGGACGCGCAAGCGATCCGGCAAGATCCAACCCAAGATCGGCGGCAAGTGGCGCATCCTGGCGAACATCTTCGCCAACCCGAACCTGCCGGAGATCGACGACTACTACGAGCCCTTCACCTTCGACTACACGCATCTGCAGACCGCGCCGGAATCCCAGGCGATGCCGGTCGCGCGCCCCGTCTCGCTCATCACCGGTGAGCGGATGGAGATCAAGTGGGGCCCGAACTGGGAGGAGATCCTGGGCACGGAGTTCCGCAAGCGCTCCGCCGACCGCAACTTCGAAGGCATCCAGAAGCAGATCTATGGGCAGTTCGAGAACACTTTCATGTTCTACCTGCCCCGGCTCTGCGAGCACTGCCTGAACCCGGCCTGCGTCGCCTCCTGCCCCTCCGGGTCGATCTACAAGCGGGAGGAGGACGGCATCGTCCTGATCGACCAGGAGAAGTGCCGCGGCTGGCGCATGTGTGTCAGTGCCTGCCCCTACAAGAAGATCTACTACAACTGGCAGTCCGGTAAGGCCGAGAAGTGCATCTTCTGCTACCCGCGCATCGAGGCGGGCGAGCCGACCGTATGCTCGGAAACCTGCGTCGGCCGCATCCGCTACCTCGGCGTGCTGCTCTACGACGCCGACCGCA
>JAYSDS010000050.1:0-35898 GCA_041914265.1 Roseomonas sp. | reverse complement strand
TAGACCACGCCGACGCAGAGGAAGAGCGCGCCCGAGACGATGCCGTGCGAGAGCATCTGGAACAGCGCGCCCGACATGCCCTGCACGTTGAAGGTGAAGATGCCGAGCGTGACGATGCCCATATGGGCGATCGAGGAATACGCGATCAGCTTCTTCATATCCTCCTGCGCCAGCGCGACCAGCGAAGTGTAAACCACCGCGATGACCGACAGCGCGTAGATGAAGGGCGCGAAGTAGGCCGAGGCTTCCGGCAGCATCGGCAGCGAGAAGCGCAGGAAGCCGTAAGCCCCCATCTTCAGCAGCACGCCCGCCAGGATGACCGACCCGGCCGTCGGTGCCTCGACGTGGGCATCCGGCAGCCAGGTATGCACCGGCCACATCGGCACCTTCACCGCGAAGGAGGCGAAGAAGGCGAGGAAGATCCAGGTCTGCAGCGCGGCAGGGATGCTGTGCTGGAACAGCGCCGGGATGTCGGTGGTGCCCGCGCGATACCACAGCAGCAGGATCGCGAGCAGCATCAGCACCGAGCCGAGCAGCGTGTAGAGGAACAGCTTGAAGGCCGCATAGACGCGCCGCTTGCCGCCCCACACGCCGATGATGAGGAACATCGGGATCAGCACGCCTTCGAAGAAGACGTAGAACACGATGAAGTCCAGCGCGGCGAACATGCCGACCATCATGGTTTCGAGCACCAGGAAGGCGACCATGTATTCCCGCACGCGGGTATGCACGGACTCCCAGGACCCGAGGATGCAGATCGGCGTCAGCAGGGTCGACAGCAGGATGAACAGCACCGAGATGCCGTCCACGCCGACGTAATAGGTGACGCCGAATTCGGACAGCCAGTCGAGCCGCTCGACGAACTGGAAGCCGGCATCGGCCTTGTCGAACTTGAACCACAGGATCAGCGACAGGCCGAAGACGATCAGGCTGGTCCACAGCGCCGTCCAGCGCGCGTTGGAGGCGACGACCTCCTCCTCCCCCCGCAGGGTGAGGATGAAGGCCGCGCCCACCAGCGGCAGGAAGGTGAGCAGCGTGAGCAGCGGGAAGCCGGCGGCGTTCATCGGACGGCTCCGAAGGCGAGCAAGGAGACGAAGACCGCGAGACCCGCGATCATGGTGAAGGCATAGGACGCGACGCGCCCGGTCTGCAGGCGCACCGCGCCCTGGGCGACTTCGCTGGCGAGCGCCGCCGCGCCGTTCGGCACGCCGTCGATGATGGTCGCGTCGCCCGTCTGCCAGAGCACGCGCGCCAAGGCGCGGGCCGGGCGGACGAAGATCGCGTCATACAGCTCGTCGAAGTACCACTTGTTCAGCAGGAACAGGTAGATGGGCCGGAAGGCCGAGGCGAGCTTGCCCGGGATCGAGGGCACGAACATGTACATGATGTAGGCGAGCAGGATGCCCGACAGGCCCGTCACGGTCGGCGCGATCGGCACCCAGGACGGCACCTCGTGCACATCGTGCATGATGTGGTTGCTGGGGGCGTTGACGATCGCGCCGTTCCAGAACTGCTCCCAGTCATGCCCGACGAAATACGGGTAGAAGACCGCACCGGCGAAGATCGCACCAAGCCCGAGCACCACCAGCGGCAGCAGCATCACCGGCGGGCTTTCATGGATGTGCTCCATGGTGTGGTGATCCGCGCGCGGTTCGCCATGGAAGGTCACGATGATCAGGCGCCAGGAATAGAAGGCGGTCAGGAAGGCTGCCGCCATGCCGCAGAACCAGGCGTATTTCGCGGTCCAGCCATGGGCGGCGAAGGCGGCCTCGATCATGAAGTCCTTCGAGAAGTAGCCCGCGAACCACGGCACGCCGGCCAGCGCCAGCGACCCGATCCAGAACAGCGCATAGGTCATCGGGATCTTCTTCCAGATCCCGCCCATGCGGCGGATGTCCTGCTCGTCCGACATGGCGTGGATGACCGAGCCCGCACCCAGGAACAGCAGCGCCTTGAAGAAGGCGTGGGTAAAGAGATGGAACACCGCACCCTGATAGGCACCGACGCCGACCGCGAAGAACATGTAGCCGAGCTGCGAACAGGTCGAATAGGCGATGACCCGCTTGATGTCGTTCTGCACGCAGCCGATCGTGGCGGCGAACAGCGCCGTGGACCCGCCGACGACAGCCACGACTGCCAGCGCGACCGGCGCGTATTCCAGCACCGGCGACATGCGCGCCATCAGGAACACGCCGGCGGTCACCATGGTCGCCGCATGGATCAGCGCGGAGACGGGCGTCGGGCCTTCCATCGCGTCCGGCAGCCAGGTGTGCAGGCCAAGCTGCGCCGACTTGCCGCAGGCGCCGAGGAAGAGCAGCACGCCGATCACCTCATAGGCCGGGTAGCCCATGAATGTCGCGTCGCGGTGTTCCTGCACCGAGCCGAAGATGGTGCTGAATTCCACCGACCCGAAGGTCCAGAAGGTCAGCGCTAGGCCAAGCATGAAGAACAGGTCGCCGACGCGGTTCACGATGAAGGCCTTCATCGCCGCGTTGCAGGCGCTGTCCTTCTCATACCAGAAGCCGATCAGCAGGTAGGAGGCGAGGCCGACCCCTTCCCAGCCGAAGAAGAGCTGCACCAGGTTGTCCGCCGTCACCAGCATCAGCATCATGAAGGTGAACAGCGACAGGTAGGAGAAGAAGCGCGCCCGGGACGGGTCGTGCGACATGTAGCCGACGCTGTAGATGTGGATCAGCGTGGAGATGAATGTGACCATCCCCACCATCACCGCCGACAGCGTGTCATAGCGCAGCGCCCAGGACACCTCGAACCCGCCGACATCGACGAAGGTCAGCAGCTCGACCGTCTGAGGCGCATGGCCGAAGGCGACCTGGAAGAAGTTGGTCACGCCGCAGATCGCGGCGAGCACCATGCAGAGGATGGTAACGAGCTGGGCGGCCTTGTCGCCGATCCAGCGTCCGAAGAGCCCCGCGATGCTGGCACCCAGCAGCGGGAAGAAGACGGCGCCGACGAACATCGCTTCAGCCCTTCAGGGTCGAGATATCCTCGACCTCGATAGTCCCGCGGTTGCGGAAGTAGATGACCAGGATGGCGAGGCCGATGGCCGCCTCCGCCGCCGCGACCGTCAGGATGAACATGGTGAAGATCTGTCCGGTCAGATCGCCGAGCGCGGCCGAGAAGGCCACCATGTTCAGGTTCACCGCGAGCAGGATGAGCTCGATCGACATCAGGATGACGATCACGTTCTTCCGGTTGAGGAAGATGCCGAACACGCCCAGCACCAGCAGGATCGCCGAGACGGTCAGGAAATGTGCGAGAGAGACGGCCATCTCAGTGATGCCCCCCATGGCCGTGATGCTCGACCTCCTTCGGCTTCGCCTCTTCGGGCGACGGGGGCCGGACGATGCCGATTTCCTTCAGGCCGGCGCCCAGCGGCACGCTGCGCAGGGAGACGGAACCGCTGCGCGCAATCTGTTCGGCCACGTTCTGGCGTCGCGTGCCCGGACGGTCACGCAGCGTGAGCACGATCGCGCCGATCATCGCGACGAGCAGGATCAGCCCGCAGACCTGAAAGAGGTAGATATTGTCCGTGTAGAGGATGTGCCCGATGGCCTGGGAGTTGGTCATCCCCGACGGCGTGGGGTTCATCCGCAGCGTCGCGGCTTCCGGCGCGAAGCGCCAGCTCGCCAGCACCATCACCAGTTCGAGGAAGAGGATGCCGCCGACCACGGCCCCCAGCGGCGCATAGCGCTGGAAGCCTTCGCGCAGCTGCGCGAAGTCGATGTCGAGCATCATCACGACGAAGAGGAACAGCACCGCGACCGCGCCGACATAGACGATGACCAGCGTCATCGCGAGGAATTCGGCGCCTGCGAGCAGGAACAGCCCCGAGGCGTTGAAGAAGGCGAGGATCAGGAACAGCACCGAATGCACGGGGTTCCGGGCGGTCACCACCATGACCGCGGAGGCGATCAGCACGGCGGCGAAGGCATAGAAGATGAGGGCAGCGATCATGGCGCGGTCACCGATAAGGCGCGTCGAGGCGCAGCCGCTCGGCGAGCATCGGCTCCCAGCGGTCGCCGTTATCGAGCAGCTTTTCCTTGGTGTAGATCAGCTCGGCCCGCGTCTCGGCGGCGAATTCCATGTTGGGACCCTCGACGATCGCATCGACCGGACAGGCCTCCTCGCAGAGGCCGCAATAGATGCACTTCGTCATGTCGATGTCGTAGCGCGTGGTGCGGCGGGACCCGTCCTCGCGCGGCTCGGCCTCGATGGTGATGGCCATGGCAGGGCACACGGCCTCGCACAGCTTGCAGGCGATGCAGCGTTCCTCGCCGTTCGGGTAACGGCGCAGCGCGTGCTCCCCCTTGAAGCGCGGACCGAGCGGGCCGCGTTCGAACGGGTAGTTCAGCGTCGCCTTCTTCTTGAAGAAGTATTTCAGCGTCAGCGCGAGCCCCGAGACGAGCTCGGAGAGCAGCAGGCTGCGTGCGACGCGGTCGAGAGTGGCCATGGTCAGGACCCCATCAAGCCGGCAGCCAGCCGGCGAGCTTCAGCACCAGCGCCGTCAGCACGAGCCACACGAGGCTGAACGGCAGGAACACCTTCCACCCCAGCCGCATGAGCTGGTCGTAGCGGTAGCGCGGGAAGGTCGCGCGCACCCAGACGAAGGTGAAAAGGCAGAGGCAGATCTTGAGGATGAACCAGATCGGCCCCGGCACCCAGTTGAGGGGCGCGATGTCGATCGGCGGCAGCCAGCCGCCCAGGAACAGGATCGTCGTCAGCGACGACATCAGGATCATGTTCGCGTATTCGCCGAGGAAGAACAGCGCGAAGGACATCGAGCTGTATTCGACGAAGAAGCCGGCGACGAGTTCCGATTCACCTTCCGGCAGGTCAAACGGCGCGCGGTTGGTTTCCGCCAGCGTCGAGATGAAGAAGATGATGAACATCGGGAAGAGCGGAATGGCGAACCACACCGTCTGCTGCGCCCGCACGATATCCGTCAGGTTCAGCGAACCGACGCAGAGCAGCACGGTCACGATCACGAAGCCCATGGAGACTTCGTAGGAGACCATCTGCGCCGCCGAGCGCAGCGCGCCCAGGAAGGCGTATTTCGAATTCGACGCCCAGCCCGCGATGATGACGCCATAGACGCCGAGCGAGCTGATCGCAAAGAGGTAGAGGATGCCGACATTGATGTCGGCGATTGCCCAGCCGTCATTCACCGGGATGACGGCCCAGGCGACCATCGCCAGCATGAAGGTCAGCATCGGCGCGAGGATGAAGAGCACCTTGTTCGCGCCCGTGGGCACGATGGTTTCCTTCATCAGCATCTTCAGCGCGTCGGCGAAGGGCTGCAGCAGGCCGAAGGGTCCGACGACGTTCGGCCCCTTCCGCATCTGCATCGCCGCCATCACCTTGCGTTCGGCATAGGTGAGGTAGGCGACGCCGATCAGCAGCGGCACCAGCAGCACCAGCGCCTTCACCACGGTCAGGACCAGGATCCCGATCGGGTGGTTGAAGAAGAAGTCGACCATCACGTCACTCCGCCGCCAGGGCCGGCGCCGGCCCGTAGATCGCGGCACATTGCGCCATCACATCCGACGCCCGGCTGATGACATCTGCCTGGTGATAGACCGGCAGGGGCAGCACGAAGGGCGCAGCCGACGTCGCGCCACCCGCGGGCCCGGCGGTGTCCGCGCAGCCGGCGCGCGCCACCTCCCCCACCCGGCCGAAGACCGGGCTGGCCGCGGCCAGCGCCGCGCGGATCGCCGCCGTGTCATCATAGGGCAGCGTCTTGCCCACGCCCTCGCTGAAGGCGCGGATGATGCGCCAATCCTCCTTCGCCTCGCCCGGCGGGAAGATCGCGAGACGACCACGCTGCGCGCGACCCTCGGTGTTGACCCAGGTCGCTTCCTTCTCGGTGTAGGCGGCACCCGGCAGGATCACATCCGCCCGGCCCGCCATCGCATCGCCATGGTGGCCCTGGTAGACCACGAAAGTGTCCGCGCCGATGCCCGACGGATCGAAGCCATCGGCATTCAACAGCCACAGCGCATCGACGCCGCCGGACAGCATGCCGGCCAGGTCCTTGCCCCCCTGCCCGGGCACGAAGCCGAGCTCGAGCGCGCCAACCTGTCCGCCAAACAGATGCAGCAGGTTGAACCCGTGCCAATCGGGCGTCAGGGCGCCGACCTCGGCGGCCAGGGCCCAGGCGGCGGCCAGCACTGCCGCGCCGTCCGGCCGCGCCAGTGCGCCGCGGCCGAGGATGATCATCGGCTTCACGGCCGCCTTCAGCGTCTCCGCGAAGGCATTCATCGCCGCGGGCCCATCGCCGAGGTAGGCGGCCGGATAGGTCAGGTCGAGCCCGCGCGGCCCGACGAAGCCCACCTTGAACTTGCCCTGCGACCACCGCTTGCGGATGCGCGCGTTCAGCACCGGGGCCTCGCGCCGGACGTCGCTGCCGATGATCAGCAGCGCGTCGGCTTCGTCGATGCCGGCGATGGTCGTGTTGAACCGATAGAAGTCAGGGCGCGACGCGTCGATCGCCGCGAAATCGTCGCGGCAGTCGATATTCGCCGACCCATAGGCCGCCATCAGATCCTTCAGCGCCAGCGCGCTTTCCGCATCCGCCAGCGCGCCGGCGACCGCACCGATGCGATCGCCCGGCAGGCCCGACAGCTTCGTCGCGATGGCGGAGAAGGCCTCCGGCCAGGTCGCCGCGACCAGCTTGCCATCCTTGCGGATCCAGGGGCGATCGAGCCGCCGCCGCTTCAGCCCGTCGAAGGAGAAGCGGCCGCGGTCGGCCATCCACTCCTCGTTCACCGCCTCATTGATGCGGGGGATGATGCGCAGCACCTCGGGCCCGCGCGCATCGACGCGGATATTGGCACCGACCGCGTCCAGCACGTCGATGCTGTCGGTCTTCTTCAACTCCCACGGGCGCGAGACGAAGGCATAGGGGCGCGAAGTCAGCGCGCCGACCGGACAGATGTCGATCAGGTTGCCCGACAGCTCCGAGGTCAGCGCCATCTCGACATAGGTGCCGATCTCGAGGTTCTCGCCCCGGTTCGTGCCGCCCATCTCCGGCGTGCCGGCGACCTCGGCCGAGAAGCGGACGCAGCGCGTGCACTGGATGCAGCGCGTCATCACCGTCTTCACCAGCGGGCCGATATTCTTGTCCTTCACCGCCCGCTTGGCTTCGCTGTAGCGCGAGCCATCGGCGCCGAAGGCATAGGCCTGGTCCTGCAGGTCGCACTCGCCGCCCTGGTCGCAGAT
Organism: Roseomonas sp.; assembly: GCA_041914265.1. GTDB lineage: Bacteria > Pseudomonadota > Alphaproteobacteria > Acetobacterales > Acetobacteraceae > Neoroseomonas. Next base: position 28,659 of record JAYSDS010000050.1, on the reverse strand, counting down.
CGGGCAATCCAGCGGGTGGTTGATCAGCAGGAATTCCATGACGTTGCGCCGGGCCTGGCGGACCACGGCGCTGTCGGTGAAGACCTTCATCCCGTCATTCACGGGATAGGCGCAGGACGCGACCGGCTTCGGCGCCTTCTCCACCTCGACCAGGCACATGCGGCAATTGCCCGCGACGGACAGCCGCTCATGATAGCAGAAGCGCGGGATTTCCTTGCCCGCCGCCTCGCAGGCCTGAAGCACGGAGGCCCCGTTGGGGACCTCGACCTCGATGCCGTCGACCGTGACCTTCGCCATCGCCGCTTACTCCGCGGCCATGCGCGTATGCCGCGCCTTGTAGGCCATGATGCGTTCTTCCATCACCGGCCGGAAATGCCGGATGAGCCCCTGCACGGGCCACACGCCACCATCGGCGAGCGCGCAGATCGTGTGCCCTTCGATGCGTCGCGTGACGTTCTCGAGGAGGTCGATCTCCTCGATCTCCGCATTGCCCTCGACCATGCGGTTCATCAGGCGTGCCTGCCAGCCCATGCCTTCGCGGCAGGGCGTGCACTGGCCGCAGCTCTCATGCTTGTAGAAAGCCGCGAGCCGCGCGATCGCCTTGATGATGTCGGTGGACTTGTCCATCACGATCACCGCCGCGGTGCCAAGGCCCGAGCGATGCTCGCGCAGCGCGTCGAAATCCATCAGCACGTCATCGCAGATCGACTTCGGCAGCAGCGGCGTGGACGACCCGCCCGGGATCACGCAGAGCAGGTTGTCCCACCCGCCACGCACGCCGCCGGCATGCCGCTCGATGAGCTCCCGCATCGGGATGCTCATCTCCTCCTCGACATTGCAGGGCTTGTTCACATGGCCCTGGATGCAGAACAGCTTGGTGCCGGAATTCTTCGGGCGGCCGAAGCTGCTGAACCAGGTCGCACCACGGCGCAGGATGGTCGGCACCACCGCGATGGTCTCGACATTGTTCACCGTGGTCGGGCAGCCATAGAGGCCGACGGCGGCCGGGAATGGCGGCTTCAGCCGCGGCATGCCCTTCTTGCCCTCGAGGCTCTCGATCAGCGCCGTCTCTTCGCCGCAGATATAGGCCCCTGCCCCGCGATGCAGGTACAGGTCGAAATCCCAGCCGGACCCCGCCGCGTTCTTGCCGAGCAGCCCCGCCTCATAGGCCTCGTCGATCGCGGCCTGGAGGACGACGCTCTCGTTGTAGAACTCGCCGCGGATGTAGATGTAGGCAGCATGGGCGCCCATGCCGAAGGCAGCCAGCAGGCAGCCTTCGATCAGCGTGTGAGGATCGTGGCGGACGATGTCGCGGTCCTTGCAGGTGCCCGGCTCGGATTCGTCGCAGTTCACCACCAGGTAGGACGGGCGCCCATCCGACTGCTTCGGCATGAAGGACCACTTCATGCCGGTCGGGAAGCCCGCGCCACCCCGGCCGCGCAGGCCGGAATTCTTCATCTCCTCGACAACCCAGTCGCGGCCCTTCGCGATGATGCCCGCCGTGCCGTCCCAGTTGCCGCGCTTGCGTGCGGCATCCAGCCCCCACGGCTGCGCGCCGTAGAGATTGGTGAAGATGCGATCCTTGTCGGAGAGCGCCATCGCCTATTCCCCCGCCCCCGGCACATCGACCAGCACAAGCGGCCCGCCATCCGGGGCGCTGTTCAGGCGCCCGATGGTGCTGCCCGGCGTCGGCCGCTCGCCGCGCTTCAGCGCCTCGAGCAGAGCCACGGTGCGGTCGTAGTCGAGGTCCTCGTAGAAATCGTCATCGACCTGCAGGATCGGCGCATTCACGCAGGCGCCGAGGCATTCCACCTCGGTCATGGTGAACATCCCGTCCTCGCTGGTCTCGCCGTAATGCTTCACGCCGGCATGATCCTGGCAGGCGCGCAGGACCTCATCGGATCCGCGCAGCCAGCACGGCGTCGTGCCGCACACCTGCAGGTGGTACTTCCCCACCGGCTTGGTGTTGAACATGAAGTAGAAGGTCGCGACCTCATAGACGCGGATCGGCGGCATCGACAGCCGCTCGGCCACCGTGTCCATGCCGATGCGCGGCACCCAGGCGCTGCCCGTCTGCCGCTTCATCTGCTTCTGCACGACATACAGCAGCGGGATCACCCCGCTCGCCTGCTTCCCTTCCGGATAGCGCGCGAGGATCGTCGCGATCTGCGCTTCGCTCTCCTGGTCGAAGGCGAAGCTCTCCGGCTCTTCGTGATGGTGCGTGCTCACCGGTCGATCTCCCCGAACACCACGTCGAGCGAACCGATGATCGCCACGGCGTCGGCCAGCATGTGTCCCTTGGACATCACTTCCATCGCCTGAAGATGCGCGAAGGCCGGCGAGCGGATCTTGCAGCGGTAGGGCCGGTTCGACCCGTCCGAGACGAGATACACGCCGAACTCGCCCTTCGGTGCTTCCGTCACCGTGTAGGTCGAGCCCGCCGGGACATGATAGCCCTCGGTGTAGAGTTTGAAGTGATGGATCAGCGCTTCCATCGAGCGCTTCATCTCGCTGCGCTTGGGCGGCGTGATCTTGTGGTCCTGCGTCTTGATCGGCCCCGGCTTCATCTGCGCCAGGCACTGATGGATGATCTTCAGGCTCTCGCGCATCTCGAGCACGCGGACGAGGTAGCGGTCGTAGCAGTCGCCGCGCGTGCCGACCGGCACCTCGAAGTCCATGCGATCATAGACGTCATAGGGCTGCGACTTGCGCAGATCCCAGCCGCAGCCGGAGGCGCGCAGGCAGGGCCCCGAGAAGCCCCATTCGATCGCCTGCTCCGGCGAGATGATGCCGATATCGACGGTGCGCTGCTTGAAGATGCGGTTGTTGGTGACCAGCCGCTCCATGTCGTCGATGAAGGCCGGGAACTTGTTGGCCCAGTCGGCGATGTTCTTCTCCATCCCCGCCGGCAGATCCTTCGCCACCCCGCCCGGGCGGAAGTAGTTGGCGTGGTAATGGCTGCCCGAGACCTGCTCGTAGAACTCCAGCAGCGTCTCGCGCTGCTCGAAGCCCCACAGCGCGGGGGTGATGCCGCCGCAATCCATCACATAGGTCGTGATGTTCAGCAGGTGGTTCAGCAGCCGCGACAGCTCGGCGAACAGCACGCGGATATACTGCCCGCGTTCCGGCACCTCGATGCCCAGCAGGCGTTCCGTCGCGATGGCGAAGGAATGCTCCATGCTCATCGGCGCGACGTAGTCCAGGCGGTCGAAATACGGCAGCGCCTGGATGTAGGTCTTGTGCTCGATCAGCTTCTCGGTGCCGCGATGCAGCAGGCCGACATGCGGATCGGCGCGCTCCACCACCTCGCCCTTCATTTCCAGCACCAGGCGCAGCACGCCATGCGCGGCCGGATGCTGCGGGCCGAAATTGATGGTATGGCTGTCGCCCTCGAGGGTGCGCGTGACCGTCTCGGCCGGAGCCTCGCCGATCTGCAGGGGCTGCGCGCTCATGCCGGGCCCTCCAGGCGGTTCTGATGAACCTTTTCGTCGCCCGGCAGCGTCGTCATCGCTTCCCACGGGCTCATGTAGTCGAAGTCGCGGAATTCCTGCTTCAGCTCGACCGGGCCATAGGCCACGCGCTTCAGCTCCTCGTCGTAGCGCAGCTCGACGAAGCCGGTCAGCGGGAAGTCCTTGCGCAGCGGATGCCCCTCGAAGCCGTAATCGGTGAGGATGCGGCGAAGATCCGGCTGGCCGGCGAAGGCCACGCCGTGCATGTCCCACACTTCCCGCTCGAACCAGGTCACGCTTGGCCACAGGCCGATCAGCGACGGCACCGGCGTATTCTCATCGGTCGCGATGACCACGCGGACGCGCTGGTTATGGGACAGGGAGAGCAGGTTGTAGACGACCTCGAATCGCTCGGCGCGATCGGGCCAGTCCACGGCGCAGATATCCATGCACTGTTCGAAGGCGAAGCGCGGATCGTCGCGCAGCATCGTCATCAGTGGCACGATCGAATCGCGCTGCGCCGTCAGCACCAGTTCCTGCCCAAATCGGGCCAGCGCCACGGACGTCACGGCAGCGCCCGCGGCCTCGGCGATCGCCTGGCCCAGGACGAGCAGCGGATTCTCGGACGCGGCCGCTTCCCCGGCCGCCACGATCTCGTTCTCAGCCACGCAGGATGGTCCCCGTCCGCCGGATCTTCTTCTGCAGCTGCAGGATGCCGTAGACGAGCGCCTCGGCCGTCGGCGGGCAGCCCGGCACATACACGTCCACCGGCACGATGCGGTCGCAGCCACGCACCACGCTGTAGGAGTAGTGGTAGTAGCCGCCGCCGTTCGCGCAGCTACCCATGGAGATGACCCAGCGCGGCTCGCTCATCTGGTCGTAGACCTTGCGCAGCGCGGGAGCCATCTTGTTGGTCAGCGTGCCCGCCACGATCATCACATCCGACTGACGCGGCGACCCGCGCGGGATGACGCCGAATCGGTCGAGGTCGTAGCGCGCCATGTAGGCGTGGATCATCGGCACGGCGCAGCAGGCGAGACCGAAGGTCATCGGCCACAGCGAGCCCGTGCGCGCCCAGTTCACCACCTTGTCGATGTTCGCGACGACGAACCCCTTCTCGGTGATCTCGTCGGTGACCTGGTTGATCACGGCGTCCTGCGCCGCGCCGGGCGCAAGCGCCTGGCTGTTCCAGGCGATGTCGTTGCTGGTGCCGCTCATCGAAGCGTCACTCCCAATCCAGGGCGCCTTTGCGCCACTCGTAGACGAAGCCGACGGTCAGCACGAAGAGGAAGCCCATCATCGAGCCGAAGCCGAGCCAGCCGATGCCGCCCAGCGACACGGCCCAGGGGAACAGGAACGCCACTTCCAGGTCGAAAATGATGAACAGGATGGCGACCAGGTAGAAGCGTACGTCGAAGCGGTGGCGCGTATCCTCGAAGGGCGCGAAGCCGCATTCGTAGGTGGAGAGCTTCTCGGCGTAGGGCTTCTGTCGCGCCGCGAGGAAGGCGCCGCCCACCATGGCGGCGGCGATGCCGCCCGCGATCCCCAGGAAGACCAGGATCGGGAAGTAATCGGCCAGCGCCAGCTGGGTCATGCGAACCTCGGATATGCCGCCCCTTAGGGCATGAGTCGCGCCGCGCATCGGCGTAATGCCGCAGCGCAGCGCAAGGCGACATTACCCCCGCAGCGAGCGCTTCGCCATAGGGTGAGGTGTAATGAATTCAAGTGCGAATGGTTCGCAACTGGATGGCACAATAGCCAAAACGAAAGCGGCGTCCAGGGGCTTCCTGGACGCCGCTTGCGATGACTGTCGATGGCGCGAGTGACGGGGCTCGAACCCGCGACCTCCGGCGTGACAGGCCGGCGCTCTAACCAACTGAGCTACACCCGCGTGGCCTCGACAGGAGGCGGGGGATACGGGCTGGGGCGGGCATAGTCAAGCGGGGGAATGCAGTGATTCCGCAGAGGGATGCAGATTGTTGTGGAGAGATAGTGTCGACGGGGGGTGGGTGGCTGCGCGATGCGCTGCGTCGCGTGCGAAAGGAGGTCATCGCGGGTGCTGGGCCGCGTCGCAACGCCGTGCGTCGCTTCTCGATCCCTCCAGGGGATCCTCTCTGCGCCCCGTCGGGGCGGAGGGAGAATGGGCGCTGACGGGTTCGAACCGCCGACATCCTGTGTGTAAGACAGGCGCTCTACCGCTGAGCTAAGCGCCCCCAGGCGAATACCCTCATACACGAAAGGCCGGCCCTTGCGGACCGGCCTTCATGAAGACTGCCGAAGCCGGCAGAATCAGTTCACCGCGTCCTTCAGGCCCTTGCCGGCCTTGAAGCGGACGGTGGTGGAGGCGGGGATCTTGATTTCCTCGCCCGTGCGCGGGTTGCGGCCCTTGCCGGCCTTGCGCTTGGAGGTCGAGAAGGTGCCGAAGCCCACCAGGCGGACTTCCTGCTTCTTCTTCAGCGACTTCTGGATCGCCTCGAACACGGCGTCGACGACGTCGCCGGCCTTCGCCTTCGGGAGATCGGCCGCCTCGGCGACGGCGGTGATGAGGTCCTGCTTGTTCACTGGGTATCCCCTCCGATGGTGCGGATGACAGGCCGGCGAGTCGGCCGACCGGGTCGGGGCGGAGACTAGGAGCGCGGCTTTCGCAGCGTCAACGACAGACCATGCGATTCGCGGCGGAAAACCGCCATTTGCGACGCATCATGCGGCAGGAATGCAACGCCGCCCTGGGTTTTCCACAGAAAACCCCGGCGAAGCCGTGCTCCGCCGGGGCTTTCAGCTTGTTAATCTGACGCGACTCGGGTCAGTGCGGCAGCACCGCCCCGGTCCCGCCGCCCTCCCCCGCGCGCGGCGCCGGCGTCTCTTCCGGCTCCGCCCAGGTGATGGGTTCGGGCTTCTTCACCAAGGCCCGGCTGATCACCTCGTCCACATGCGAGACGGGCACGATCTCGAGCCCCTTCTTCACATTGTCCGGGATCTCGGCCAGGTCCTTCTCATTGTCCTTCGGGATGAAGACCGTCTTCATGCCCGTCCGCAGCGCGGCCAGCAGCTTCTCCTTCAGGCCGCCGATCGGCAGCACCCGGCCGCGCAGCGTGATCTCGCCCGTCATGGCGATGTCGCGCCGCACCGGGATGCCCGTGAGCACCGAAACGATGCTGGTGGCCATCGCGATGCCCGCCGAAGGTCCATCCTTGGGCGTCGCGCCTTCCGGCACGTGCACATGGATGTCGCGCTTCTCGAACATGGTCGGCTTCACGCCGAAGTTCGTCGCGCGCGACCGCACATAGGACATCGCCGCCGAGACGCTCTCCTGCATGACGTCGCCGAGCTTGCCGGTGGTCTTCACATTGCCCTTGCCGGGCAGCATGACCGACTCGATCGTCAGGATCTCGCCGCCCACCTCGGTCCAGGCGAGGCCGGTCACCACGCCCACCATGTCCTCGGCTTCCGCCTCGCCGTAGCGGAACTTCCGCACGCCGGCGAACTTCTCGAGGTTCTTGTGGGTGATCGCGACCTTCTTCGACTGCTTGGAGACGATCTCCTTCACCGCCTTGCGCGCCAGCCCCGCGATCTCGCGCTCGAGGTTCCGGACGCCGGCCTCGCGCGTGTAGTAGCGGATCAGGTCGCGCAGGGCGCTGTCGGACACCGACCACTCGACATCCTTCAGGCCGTTCGCCTCGCCCACCTTCTTCATCAGGTGGCGCTTGGCGATCTCGACCTTCTCATCCTCGGTGTAACCGGGGATGCGGATGATCTCCATGCGGTCCAGCAGCGGTTGCGGCATGCGCAGGCTGTTGGCGGTCGTCACGAACATCACGTCCGACAGGTCGTAATCGACTTCCAGATAGTGGTCGGCGAAGGTCGAGTTCTGCTCGGGGTCCAGCACCTCCAGAAGCGCGCTCGACGGGTCCCCGCGCCAATCGGCGCCGAGCTTGTCGATCTCATCCAGCAGGAAGAGCGGATTCGAGGTCTTCGCCTTCTTCATGCCCTGGATCACCTTGCCGGGCATGGAGCCGATATAGGTCCGGCGATGGCCGCGAACCTCGGCCTCGTCCCGCACGCCACCCAGGGACATGCGCACGAAGTTGCGCCCCGTCGCCTTGGCGATCGACTTGCCGAGCGAGGTCTTGCCGACGCCGGGTGGGCCGACGAGGCAGAGGATCGGGCCGCGGATCTTCGGCGAGCGCGACTGCACCGCCAGATACTCGATGATCCGCTCCTTCACCTTCTCCAGGCCGAAATGGTCGGCGTCGAGCACCTTCTCCGCCTCGACGATGTCGTTGCGGACCTTGGAGCGCTTCTTCCAGGGGATCGACAGCATCCAGTCGAGGTAGTTGCGCACCACCGTCGCCTCGGCGCTCATCGGCGACATGGTGCGCAGCTTCTTCAGCTCCGCCATCGCCTTTTCGCGGGCTTCCTTCGACAGCTTGGTGGCCTTGATCTTGGCCTCGAGCTCGGCGGTCTCGTCCTTGCCGTCCTCGCCCTCGCCCAGCTCCTTCTGGATCGCCTTGAGCTGCTCGTTCAGGTAGTACTCGCGCTGCGTCTTCTCCATCTGCCGCTTCACGCGGTTGCGGATGCGCTTCTCCACCTGCAGCACGCCGATCTCGCCCTCCATATGGGCGAAGACGCGCTCGAGCCGCGCCGTCACGGACGGCGTTTCCAGCAATTCCTGCTTCTCGGGGATCTTCAGGCCGAGATGCGAGGCGACCGTGTCCGCAAGCTTCGCCGGCTCCTCGATCTGGTTGATCGAGACCAGCACCTCGGGGGCGATCTTCTTGTTGAGCTTGATGTACTGCTCGAACTGGGAAACCACGGTGCGCGCCAGGGCTTCCGCCTCGCGCGGCTCGGCGGTGGTCTCCTCCACCGGCTCGGCGAAAGCGGAGAAGTACTCCGAGGTTTCCTTGAAGGCGGCGATCTTCGCGCGGCGCGCTCCTTCGACCAGCACCTTCACCGTGCCATCGGGCAGCTTCAGCAGTTGCAGGACGGTCGAAACGGTGCCGACCTGGTACAGGTCATCGGCGCCGGGGTCGTCCTGCGCGGCATTCTTCTGGGCGACCAGCAGGATCTGCTTGTCGTCCTTCATCACCGCCTCGAGCGCGCGGACCGACTTCTCGCGTCCGACGAAGAGGGGGACGATCATGTGCGGGAACACCACGATGTCCCTCAGGGGGAGCACCGGGAGCAGTTCGCCGCGGATGGTTTCCGTCATATGACCTCACAAGGGACAGTCGGCGCCCGGCCCGCCCAAAGGCGGCACGGGCGGGGCGCCACGGCATGTCAGGGGATGTTGGGCCCCCGAGGCGCCCGCTCAAGATCTTGACAGGGCGCCCTGGGACGCCCTGCACAATTCAGGCCGAAGTCTGCTCAGCCGGCCGTTCGCCATAGATGAACAGCGGCTGGGCACGGCCCTCGGCGACCTCGCGGTTCACCACCACCTCCTCGACCGCCTCGAGCCCCGGCAGGTCGAACATGGTGGTCAGCAGGATGGCTTCCATGATCGAGCGCAGCCCGCGCGCGCCAGTCTTGCGCTGGATCGCACGGGTCGCGACGGCCTTCAGCGCGTCCTCGGTGAAGGTGAGCTTCGCCCCCTCCATCTCGAACAGGCGGCCATACTGCTTGACCAGGGCGTTCTTCGGCTTGGTCAGGATCTCGATCAGCGCCTTCTCGTCCAGGTCGTCGAGGGTCGCGACGACGGGCAGGCGGCCGATGAATTCCGGGATCAGGCCGAACTTCAGCAGGTCCTCGGGCTCGACCTCGCGCAGGATCTGGCCGGTGCGGCGTTCATCGGGGTCACGGACCTCGGCGCCGAAGCCGATGCCCGAGCCCTTGCCGCGCGCGCCGATGATCTTCTCGAGCCCCGCGAAGGCGCCGCCGCAGATGAACAGGATGTTGGACGTATCCACCTGCAGGAATTCCTGCTGGGGATGCTTCCGCCCGCCCTGCGGGGGCACCGAGGCCACGGTGCCTTCCATGATCTTCAGCAGCGCCTGCTGGACACCCTCCCCGCTCACGTCACGGGTGATCGAGGGGTTGTCCGACTTGCGGCTGATCTTGTCGACCTCGTCGATGTAGACGATGCCGCGCTGCGCCCGCTCCACGTTGTAGTCCGCGGCCTGCAGCAGCTTGAGGATGATGTTCTCGACATCCTCGCCGACATAGCCGGCCTCGGTCAGCGTGGTCGCATCCGCCATGGTGAAGGGCACGTCGAGGATGCGGGCCAGCGTCTGCGCGAGCAGCGTCTTGCCCGACCCCGTGGGGCCGACCAGCATGATGTTGGACTTCGCGATCTCGATGTCGGGGTTCTTCCCGCCATGGGCCAACCGCTTGTAATGGTTGTGCACCGCGACGGAGAGCACCTTCTTCGCGTGGTCCTGCCCGATCACGTAGTCATCGAGGACCTTACAGATCTCCTTGGGCGTCGGCACCCCGTCACGCGACTTCACGAGGTGCGTCTTATGCTCCTCGCGGATGATGTCCATGCAGAGTTCGACGCATTCGTCGCAGATGAACACCGTCGGCCCGGCGATGAGCTTCCGGACCTCGTGCTGGGACTTGCCGCAGAACGAGCAGTAGAGGGTGTTCTTGGAATCGCCGGATTTGCTCATGCCATCTCCGTGTTCCCCGAAAGTGCGGGGAACTGCAACAGGACTGTAGCCCCCGGCGCCCCGGGGGAAAAGCGAAACACGGCCCGGGAGGCCGGGGCGATCACGCCTTCGTGGTCTCCGAGGCCGGGACGGGGCGTTCCTCGACCACATGGTCGATCAGGCCGAAGTCGCGGGCCTCCTCGGCCGACATGTAGGTGTCGCGCTCCAGCTTCCGCTCGATCGCCTCGATCGGCTGGCCGGTGTGCTTCACGTAGATCTCGTTCAGCCGCTGGCGCAGCTTGAGGATCTCGCGGGCCTGGATCTCGATGTCCGTCGCCTGGCCCTGGGCACCGCCGGAAGGCTGGTGGACCATGATCCGGCTGTTCGGCAGGCCATAGCGCTTGCCCTTGGCCCCGGCCGTCAGCAGCAGCGACCCCATCGAGGCCGCCTGCCCGATGCAGACCGTGGAAACCGGGGCGCGGATGTACTGCATCGTGTCGTACATCGCGAGGCCGGCCGAGACCACGCCGCCCGGAGAATTGATGTAGAAGGCGATGTCCTTGGTCGGGTTCTCGCTTTCCAGGAACAGGAGCTGGGCACAGATCAGCGACGACACCTGGTCGAAGACCGGCCCCGTGAGGAAGATGATCCGTTCCTTAAGCAGCCGCGAATAGATATCGAAAGCGCGCTCACCCCGGGCCGTTTGTTCAATGACCATCGGCACAAGGTTGTTGTTGTAGACTTCGACCGGGTCGCGATCCCGAATCATGGTGGTCGTCCTTTCGTCCCGGCGCGGCCGAATCAGCCCGCCGCCTTCATGGCGAATGTGGGGCATACCCCGGCCCCGTGAAAGCCCCGCCTGCTCGCGGGAAATTCAGTCCACTGTCACAACCATTCCGTCGTGGGCCGGCTCGATGCCCGGGGGCAGATGGGCCTTCATCCAGCCATGGTCGAGATCGGGGCTCATATGCGTCAGGATCGTCCGTCGCGGCTTCAGCATCGCCACCCATTCCAGCACCTGGTCCAGATTGGCGTGCACCTTGTGAGGCCGCCGCTGGAAGCATCCCACCACCCAGGTATCCAGCCCGTGAAGCTGGGCGAGGCTTTCCGGCGGCAGCCGCACCATGTCGGTGGAATAGGCAAAGCCGCCGATCCGCAGGCCGAGCGTCTCCATCACCGCATGGTCCTGGCTGAAGACCTCGACACGATGCCCCGCCATCGCCGCCGCTTCCCCCGGCTGGATGCGCACGGGATCGACCGCGGGGCGGAAGAAGATCGGGCCGGTCTCGGGCAGGAAGGCGTAGTCGAAGCGCTGCTTGAGGATGGCCAGCGTCCGCTCCGTCCCGAAGGCCTCCATCGGGCGACCGATGATCCGGTTGAGGATGCGGATCTCGTCCAGCCCCATGATGTGGTCGGCGTGATCATGGGTGTAGAGCACCGCATCGACGCCGGCGACGCCGCAGGCCAGGAACTGCGTCCGCAGATCGGGCCCCGTGTCGACCAGCAGCCGCCCACCCTCCCCGCCCTCGATCAGGATCGAGGAGCGGGTGCGCTGGTTCAGCGGATTGGCCGGGTCGCAGGCGCCCCACCAGCCCCTGCCATCCTCCCCGCCGATCTGCGGCACGCCGCCCGAGCCGCCACAGCCCAGGATGGTGACGGTCAGGCTCATGCCGCCGCGTTCCGCGCCGCGGTCATGCCGGCGATCAGGGCATGGAGCTCGCGGTCCTCGGCATCGAGGCGCGCCGCGAGGCCGCCCCGGAACCAGGCCATGTTGTGTTCGAGCACCGGTCGCAAGGCCTCGATCAACGCCCGCAGCCCGGTGGCGGGCAGCGCCATCAGTCGGTCGAACTCGGCCAGGACGGCCGTCATCCGCGCGGAAGGGTCGTTCAGGGCGTCGTACTCCTCATCGATATGGGGGGCGAAGCTGCGGAAACCCAGGTCGCGCAGCAGCGCCAGGGTGCCCTTCGCGGCCACCAGCAGCATGGGATGGCCCGCCATCAGCGGCTTAAGCGACTTCTCCGTGAAGCGCCGGACACCCGGGGTGATGAAGTCCGATTCCGTGACGAGGGAGAAGGCGGTGTCGCGGTACCAGCTCTCCTCCCATTCCGTGATCGGGCTGCGGCCGGGCGTTTCCGGCAGCGTCAGGGGCAAGGACGGGACCAGGCGGCGGAAGGCGGCGAGGCAGGCCGGATGGCTCACCTCCCAGCGCGGCGGCACGCCGTCTTCCCGCGGCGGACGCAGCGCGGAGACCAGGCCCCGGGGCAGCGCGCCGGTCAGCGCCAGATGCCCGAGCGTGACCAGCCGATGCGCCGCAGGCCGGCGGTTGAGGCACAGGAATCGCCGATCCGCCTCGGCGCCGGGCCAGGACAGCGCCGCCGGGCGATCGCTGCCCGGGCTACCCTGAACCCGCCGCGCCAGGGCATGCAGGAAGGCGTGCAGCACCCGGACCCGCACGGGCCGGCGCCCTTCCCCCTGCGAGGCCCAGGCGCTCCAGGAACTCCCCAGCTCGATGTTCTGGGTCAGGACCAGGCAGCGATCCGGACACCCCCCGGCATCGAGGAGCGCCTGTTGCAGCCCCGCCGCCTGGTCCGGGTCGAAGCGCCGCCCTTCCCGCGAACTGTCCAGCACCAGCGCCGCGCCGGCCCGCAGCGCCGCCGGGACCGACCCGGCGATCAGCTCGACCGGGAGGCGGCGATGATGGTGGCCGGCCTCGACGACCAGGATATCGGCCTGTTCCGGGGCCTCCGCGGGCGCGTAGAGCGCCGGCAGGCTCCGCGCATACGCCGCGAAACCCCCATGGGGCGAGTGCGCATGGAAGCGGATGGACCTCACGGCTCGGCGGGTGCGGCCCTCATCGGGGCCGGCCGGCCTTGCGGAACAGGCGATGGAAATTGTCGACCGTCAGATCCTCCAGCGCCGCCACCGCCATTCCACGCAATTCCGCCAGCACCTTCGCCGTATGGACCACCATGCCCGGCTCGCAGCGCTTCCCCCGGAAGGGCACGGGCGCGAGATAGGGCGAGTCCGTCTCCACCAGCAGGCGATCGGCAGGCAAATCCCGCGCCACGTCGCGGATATCCTGGCTCTTGGGAAAGGTCAGGATGCCGGAGAAAGAGACATAACCCCCCATTTCTACTGATTCTTCAGCGAGTTTCCTCGTACTGCTGAAGCAGTGCATGAGGAAATCAAAGGTCCCGCCCTGCTCCCGTTCTTCCTTCAGGATGGCGAGGATGTCGTCATCCGCGTCGCGCGCATGGATCACAAGCGGCACGCCGGCGAGGCGGGCAGCCCGGATATTGCGGCGGAAGCTCTCGGCCTGCAGGTCGCGCGGCGCCTTATCGTAGAAATAGTCGAGCCCGCTCTCCCCGATGCCGATGATGCGCGGATGCGCGGCCTCGGCGGCAAGCGCCTCGACGCTGGGCAGGGGTTCCTCATGGCAATGCAGCGGATGCACGCCGACCGTGCCCCACACCTCGGGGAAGCGGTCGGCCAGCGCCTTCACCTGGGCCGATTGCGAATACCGCACGCCGATGGTGACCATGCGCGTCACCCCGGCGTCCCGCGCGCGCGCGATCACCTGCTCGATCTCGGCCTCGACGAAATAGTCGAGGTGGCAGTGGCTATCGACCAGCATGATCAGGCCGCCGGCAGCTCGATCTTGCGGAAGAGCGGCGCGGGTGGCGGCAAGGCGATGCCGGCGGGTAGCGGCGTGGCGAGCGCGGCGATGTCCCGTGCGTCCTCCGGCACGCCAAGCTGGTCGAGCATCTTGCCCGCCGTCTCCGGCATGAAGGGCTGCAGCAGGGTCGCGTAGGTCCGCAGCGCCGTATGCAGGTGCCGCAGCACGGCGGCCATGCGCACCGGATCGGTCTTCTTCAGCGCCCAGGGTGCCTCGACGGTGATGTAGCCATTGGCATCGCGCACCGAGGCCATGATGGCCTCCAGCGCCAGGTGGAATTCCTGGCGGTCGAGACGCTCCCGCACGAGGCTGGTCAACGACAGCACGCCGGGCATCAGCGCCTGGCCCACGGCCGCGTCGCCTTCCTCGGGCAGCTTGCCCTCGCAATTGCGTTGCAGCAGCGACAGCGTCCGATTGGCGAGGTTGCCCAGTGCGTCGGCAAGCTCTCCATTCAGCCGGTTCGCCAAGGCCTTGCGGGCGAAATCGCCATCCTGGCCGAACGGCACTTCCCGCAGCAGGAAGTAGCGCACGGGGTCGAGCCCGTACTCCTCGACCAGCGCCACCGGGTCGATGACATTGCCCAGCGACTTGCTGATCTTCTGGCCTTCATTGGTCCACCAGCCATGGGCGAAGACGCGCTTCGCGACCGGCAGTCCGGCGGCGAGCAGCATCGCCGGCCAGTAGATGGTGTGGAAGCGGACGATGTCCTTGCCCACGAAATGCACATCCGCCGGCCAGAACCTCCAGCGCGGATGGTTCGTGTCAGGATAGCCGAGCGCGGTGATGTAGTTGGTCAGCGCATCGACCCAGACATACATCACATGCTTCTCATCCCCCGGCACCTTCACCCCCCAGGTGAAGGAGGTGCGCGAGACGGAAAGATCAAGCTTTGGAGACCCTTCGCCGAACTCCTTCAGACCCTGCGCGACGAAGGCGCGGACCTCATTCCGCCGGCTCTCGGGCTGGATGTCGATGCGCTCCGGATGGCCTTCCGGCAGGTCGTAGCGGCGCAGCAGCTCCGGCAACCACTTGCCGAGGCGGAAGAAATAGGAAGGCTCCCTCACCCACTCCACCGGCGCGCCGGTCGGCGCGTATTTCACGCCATCCCGTTCGACCAGCTCGTCCGGGCCATAAAATGCTTCATCCCGAACGGCGTACCAGCCTTCGTAGTCACCGAGGTAGATCTCGCCCTTCTCCGCCAGGACCTGCCACAGCGCGACGCAGGCGGCCTTGTGGCGCGGCTCGGTGGTGCGGATGAAGTCGTCGTTGGAAAACCCCATCGTGACCGTGAGGTCGCGGAAGGCCTGGCTCACCCGATCGGTGAAGGCCTGCGGGTCCTCCCCCGCATCCTTCGCCGCCTTCTCCACCTTCTGCCCGTGTTCGTCCGTGCCGGTCAGGAAGAAGACCTCATGCCCATCGAGGCGCTTGAAGCGTGCCAGGACGTCGGTGGCGAGCGAGGTATAGGCGTGCCCGATATGGGGCTTGTCGTTGACGTAGTAGATCGGCGTGGTGAGGTAGGTCGTCGGCTTGGCCATGGGCTCTTCACATCCGTGGCGGCGCTCCGCTCAGGGATGCGCGAGCCAGGAAAGGCCCGTCAGCACGGCCTGTTTGCGGTCGAGGTTCAACCGCTCGGTATCGTCCGCGAGTTGCCCGAGCCTATCCCACAGCGAGGCCCAGACGGCAAGCGGATGCCGGCCCAGCCAGGCGGGCGCGGCCTGCCC
The DNA here is from genome assembly GCA_041914265.1 of Roseomonas sp. Classification (GTDB taxonomy): domain Bacteria; phylum Pseudomonadota; class Alphaproteobacteria; order Acetobacterales; family Acetobacteraceae; genus Neoroseomonas. Next base: position 13,229 of record JAYSDS010000050.1, on the reverse strand, counting down.
TCGCGCCGCTTCCCGCAGCGCCATCGCGATCGCCGAACGCAGCAGCCCCATGAAGAGCCCGAAGGCCGCACCCGTGCGGTCCATGGCGAGCCGATCCGCCAACGCGAAGTCGCGCGTCGGTTCGGGCTTCGCCAGCGCCGCCAGCGAGGCTTCCACCGCCCCCTGCAATTCCAGCCCGCCGGACTCCATCAACGCCAGCGCACGCCCTGGCGAACCTGCCGCCAATGCTATCAGCCTCTGCCGTTCCATCCCGCCCGTCTCCGGCATCAGCCGTGCGAGCAGCGTCTCCATCTCCGGCACCGGCAGGGGGTTCAGATCGAGCCGCCGGCAGCGGCTGCGGATGGTGGGCAGCAGCTTCTGCGGGGCGGCGCAGACCAGCAGCAGCACGGTGCGCGGCGGTGGCTCCTCCAGGGTCTTCAGCAGGGTGTTCTGCACATCGGCGCGGTCGGCGCGCTCCGCCTCGTCCAGCACGACCACGCGCCAACCGCCCTCGGCGGCCGTCTGGGTCAGGAAGCGCACGGCCTCGCGCGCATCCTCGACGCGCAGGACCCGCTTCACACCCTTGTCGCCGGTGTTCGGTTCCAGCGTGAAGCAGTCGGCATGCGTGTCGGCGGCGATGCGGCGGAAGACCGGGCTCGCGGGATCGACATGGAGCGGCGAGGCGCCGTCCGGCATGCCCGCCAGCAGCCAGCGCGTGAAACGCCAGGCCAGCGTCGCCTTGCCGATGCCGGGCGGGCCGCAGAGCAGCCAGGCGTGATGGAGACGGCCGCCGCGTGCTGCCGCTTCCATGGTGCGGGCGGCATCGTCATGGCCGATCAGGTCGGGGTTGGCGCGAGGTTCCAAGGGGGTCATTGGAGGGGCTCTGCCCCTCCAAGCCACCCCGCCAAAGGCCGAAAGGCCCTTGGAACCCTCCCTTTGGCGCGGAGCATGGCGCACAGCCGCCACGCGCCACCGTCGCACCGGGCCCCAGGTATCGGTTTCCAAAGGCCTTTCGGCCTTTGGTGGGGTGAGGTTCGGAGAGGGGCAAAGCCCTTCTCCCGTCCGCCGCTCACAGCCCGACCCCCAGCCGCGCCCGCAGCACCTCGCGAATGCCCGCGAACACGGCATCCGGCGTCCCGGACGCGTCCACCACCGCGCAGCGCCGGGGCTCCGCCGCCGCAATGGCCAGGAATCCTTCCCGCACCCGTTGATGGAAGGCGGCTCCCATCCGCTCGTAACGGTCCGCGCCGCTGCGTGCGGCTGCGCGCGTCATCCCGTCCTCGACTGGCATGTCGAGCACCAGCGTGACATCCGGCGCGAATCCTTCCAGCGCGACCTCGGCCAGCCGGGCCCAGACCGCGCGCTCCAGCCCCTGGGCTCCCTGATAGGCCAGGGTCGAATCGGCGAAGCGGTCACAGACCACCCACCCCCCAGTGGCGAGGAAGGGCAGGATCACCTTCGCCACATGCTCCCGCCGGGCGGCGAAATGCAGCATGGCCTCCGCCACCGGGTCCCAGGGACCGTGGCCGAGCAGAAGATCGCGGATGCGCTCGGCCCCGGGCGTGCCGCCGGGTTCGCGTGTCCGCAGGACCGGCAGACCCGCAGCGGCCAGCGCCGCGGCGATTCGTCTGATCTGGGTGGTTTTGCCGGCGCCCTCGCCGCCTTCCAGGGTGATGAAGCGCCCGCGCATGCTCATGGCGTGGGATGTGCCGCTGCCTTCGCGCCACGTCAAACACGACACTCCCTGCGGCCGCCGTGGCGGGACAAGAACCCCTGATTGATAGGAACGGGGAACATACCGCGGCTGGCTCGGTCGCCTGATCGGCCGCGGCAACGCCCCACGCCAGTACGCGAGGAACCCCGGCGTCCGTCCTCCGCCCGATACGGCCTGACGAGCCCGTTCCGGGCGATCAGCTCCCAAACACCATCCGGCTGACCACCGCCGGGATGCGCGATACCAGGCCAAGCTTCTCGACGTCCGCCCCGGCCAGCAGCGGCACTTCGAGTTCGGGCACCCCCTGCCCGCCGACATACATCGTCCCGATGCGCTGGCCGCGGGCGACCGGCGCCGCCAGCGGCGCATCGTAGCGCAGCCGGACCTGCAGGTTCCGCCGCCATTGCCGCGGCAGGGTCAGCACCAGGTCGCGCCCGCCGACCATCGGTACCTTGGAGCGCTCGCCGAGATAGACCGGCACTTCCTCGATCGTGTCCTGGGCGCGGAACAGCACGACCGCCTCGAACTCGCGGAAGGACCATTCCATCAGGCGTTCGCCTTCCTCGGCGCGCGCGCGCATCGAAGGCAGACCGTTGACCACCATGATCACCCGCCGGTCGCCGCGCTTCGCGGTGCCGACGAGGCCATAGCCCGCATCCTCGGTATGGCCGGTCTTCATGCCATCCGCGCCAGGCACCCGCGCCAGGATGGGATTTCGGTTGTCTTGGCTGATGTTATTGTAACGGAATGAACGCTCGTTGTAGTAGGGGAAGTATTCCGGGAAATCGCTGACGATCCGGCGCGCGAGGATCGACAGGTCCCGCGCCGTCATCTTGTGCTCCGGGTCGGGCCAGCCGGTCGCGTTGCGGAAGGTGCTGTTGGTCAGGCCGATGCGCTTGCCCGTGTCGTTCAGCAATTCGGCGAATTGCTGCTCGCTGCCGCTGATGGCCTCCGCCAGCACGATGCAGGCATCGTTGCCCGACTGCACGATGACGCCACGGATCAGGTCCTCGACGCGGATCTGCGAGCCGAGTTCGACGAACATCTTCGAACCGGGCATGCGCCAGGCGCGCTCGCTGACCGGCAGCATCTGGTCGAGCTGGAGTTGCCCCGCCTTCAGCTTCTCGAAGACGACATACATCGTCATCAGCTTGGACATGGAAGACGGCGGCATGCGCTCGTCGGCGTTCTTCTCGAGCAGCGTCGCCCCGGTCGCGAAATCCACCAGGATCGCCTGGCGGGCGAGCACGTCGACGGGCCCGAGCGGCGTGTCGGCCGGCGAACCGGCCGGCCGCGCGGGTGCCGCCCCGCCGCGGCGCCCCGCCGGGGCGGTGCGCTGCGCCAGCGCGGGCGTGGCGAAGCTCGGCGCGACAAGCCCGGCAAGGGCGGTGCCGAGCAGCGTGCGGCGATCGGTCATGCGCGCGACTCCTGCGCTGCGGTCGTCATGTCAGTCGACCAGGATCTGGGCACCGGATACTCCGGCCGCCAGAGTCCGCTCAAGCGCTGCGTCGGCCTGTGCGACATTCGGAAACGGTCCGATACGCACGCGATACTGCCGATCCCGCCGGGGACCGAACGGCTCGACCTGCGCGCCGGGAATGCGGGCGGCGAGGCGCTGCGCCGCATCGGCACGCGAGAGCACCCCGGCCTCGATGAATACGCGCCCCGGGCGCGGCGGGCCGCTCGTCACCGTCTCGGGCAGGATGATCTCGGGCAGCGGGCGGTTTGCCTCGGGCGTGGCGGCGGCGACCGGCGCCGCGACCGCGCGCGTCGCTGCCTGCCGCGCCCCGGGCGGAGCATCGAGGCTCTCGGCCGTGACCGCCGCGCGCGGCGCCGCCTCGATCGCCACGGCCTCCGGCGCGCGGCCGAGCACGCGCTCGCCCAGCGCCCGGCTGCGTTCCCCATCCACTTCCAGCCGCACCTGCGCCGTACCGCCCGCGGGAATGCCGAGCAGATCCGCCGCCCGGTCCGACAGGCCGACGACACGCCCCGGATTGACCGGCCCGCGATCATTCACCCGCAGGGTGAGCGAGCGCCCATTCTCGAGATTCGTCACCGTCACCACGGCGGGCAGCTGCAGCGTGCGATGCGCCGCGAGGGCGCGGGCACTGTTCCAGGACTCGCCATTCGCCGTCGGCGTGTTCCAGCCGGACGGCCCCGGATGCCGGGCCCCCAGGCCTTGCTGGACCAGTCCGAAATCCTCGCGCGGGTAGGACCAGACGCCGCCCATGCGATAGGGCTCGCCGACCAGGTAGCGCGGCTCCGGCGTGCTGCACGCCGCCGCCAGGAGCAGCGGCAGCAGGACGATCGCCCTCACCCCACGCGATCCGACAGCAGCCCGACCGCGAGGCCGTAATTCACCGGCGAGTTGTAGCGCCGGATCACCCGCAGATTGTGGTGGCCGAGGAAGACCTGGCCGCTGCCGCGGTTGGGCAGGACCACCTGTGCTTCCGGCCCGTCGGGCAGTGCACCGCCGGCCTCGGTCCGGAAGCCCATCCGCGCGAATTCGCGCATCGGCCGCATGGTGTTGTCGGCGCCCGCCGCGTTGAACCCCGGCGGCGGCGTGACGGCGAGGCCCCAGGGCTCGCCATGCTTCCAGCCGTTGCGGGTGAAGTAGTTGGCGATCGAGGCGAGCGCATCCGCCTTGTCGTCCCAGATGTCGCGCCGCCCGTCGCCGTCGAAATCCACGGCGAAGCGGTCGAAGTTGCTCGGCATGAACTGCGGCTGGCCCATCGCCCCGGCCCAGGAGCCGGTCATGCGCTCGGTGCGGATATGCCCTTCATTGAGGATCTTCAGCGCGGCGAAGAGCTCGTTGCGGAAATAGGAGGCGCGGCGGCCTTCCCAGGCGAGCGTCGTCAGCGCCTCGACAACCTTGAAGCCGCCGGTATTGCCGCCGAAATTCGTCTCCACCCCCCAGATCGCCACGATGACGCGGGGAGAGACGCGGAAGCGTTCCTCGATCCGGCGCAGCAGCGCGGCATTCTCGGCATAGTTGCGGCGGCCGTTCTGCACCCGGGTCGGCGAGACCATGATGCGGTCGCGATATTCCTCCCAGGGCATCCCGCCTTCGGCCTGGCGCCGGTCGAGCTGGATGACGCGGTCGTTCGGCCGCACGCCGGCGAAGGCCGCATTCAGCACATTGGCCGAAATGCCGCGCCGGCGCGCCTCGGTCTTCACGCCTTCGACGAAGCGGTCGAAGGGCACCGAGGAGACGGGCTGGAAATCCGGCTCGGGCGCCGGGGCCGGCGCGGCGGTCTGTGCCGGCGTCGCGGCCGGGGGCGAAGCCGCACAGCCGGCGAGCGGCGCGGCGGCGATCAGGAGGCGGCGGGTGATCATGGGGCGTCAGGTGCCACGCGGCCACGCCCGACGCAAACGCCGTTGCATGCCTTGGCCGCCGTCACGGGAGTGCTACAACATCCCCCATAGCCCGGAGGAAGAACGTTCATGGCTGCCGTCACGCGCGACCTTGCCGCCTTTACCGCCGCGATCCGCTACGAGAGCCTGCCCGCCGAGGTGCAGGAGCGGACCCGCTTCCTCGTGCTCGACCTGGTCGGCAACATGCTGCGCGGGCGTCACGATGCCGAGAGCACGGCGCCCCTCCTCGCCGCGGTGCGGTCGCTTGGTCTCGCCGCGGGCTCGGCGGCGGTGTTCGGCGACTCGGCGCGCTACACCCCGGCCGGGGCGGCGCTGGTGAACGGCACCACGGCGCATTCCCTCGATTTCGACGATACCCATGCCGCCGGCACGCTGCATCCGGGCGCGCCGGTGATCCCCGCCGCGCTCGCGGCGGCCGAGATGGTGGGCGCGGACGGCAAGACCGTGCTCGCGGCCATCGTCGCGGGGTATGAGGTGACCTGCCGGCTCGCCTTGTCCCTGCCCGGCGGCGACCATTACGATCGCGGCTACCACCCCACCGCGACCTGCGGCGCCTTCGGGGGCGCGGCCGCGGCGGCGCGGGTTTTCGGGCTGTCCGCCGCGCAGGTCGAGGATGCCTTCGGCATCGCCCTGTCCCAGGCCGCCGGGTCGCTGCAGTTCCTGGCCAACGGCGCCTGGACGAAGCGCTTCCAGGTGGGCTGGTCGGCGCTGAACGGCCTCACCGCGGCCTGCCTGGCGCGCGAAGGTTTCCGCGGTGCGGGCGAGGCGCTGGAGGGCCGCGCGGGCTTCCTGCGCGCCTATGCGCCGAACCCGAAGCCGGAACGCGCGATCCAGAACCTCGGCACGGACTGGGAGCTGATGGAGACGGCGGTGAAGCCCTATCCGTCCTGCCGCTATGGCCATGCCAATGTCGATGCGGCGCTGGCGCTGCGGGCCGAACTCGGGCTCAAGACCGAGGAGATCGAGGCCGTGACCATGGGCCTGCCCAACAAGGGCATGCTGCTGGTCGGTGCGCCCACCCAGTACAAGCAGAACCCGCAGAACATCGTGGACGGGCAGTTCTCCGGACCCTTCGTCGTGGCCTGCGCGCTGGCCCGTGGCCATTTCGGCTGGGACAGCTACGCCTGGCTGCAGGATGCGGACCTGCGCGGGCTGATGAAGAAGATCCTGCCCGTCGAGGACGCCGAGGTCGAAGCCGACTTCCCCGAATACATGTCGGGCAAGCTGACGGTCACGGCGCGCGGCCAGACCTTCGTGAAGAAGGTGAACGTGCCGAAGGGCGAGCCGGCCAACTTCCTGACCGAGGCGGAACTGCGCGCGAAGTTCCACGGCCTGGCGGATGCGGTGCTGGGTGCTGATCGCGCGAGGCAGCTTGCCGATGCGGTGCTCAACCTCGACAAGGCGGCGGATGTGCACGGGATGCTGCGCCTCGGCGCACCGATGATGGCGGCCCGGCTGGCCGGGGAGTAAACCCCCGGCCCCGGCGGGCTGGTCAGGATGGGTGGCCGAGCGGTCTAAGGCAGCGGTCTTGAAATCCCATTCGGGTCTTCGCCGGGCACTCCGGCGGTTGGAGCGGTGGCCGAGTGGTTGAAGGCACCAGTCTTGAAAACTGGCGAACTCGCAAGGGTTTCGTGGGTTCGAATCCCACCCGCTCCGCCAGGCCGCGCCGGCTATCAGTTCGCAGAACGCGCCGTGAACATGGCGACCATCAGTGACCGGACCAGTGACTACCCTCTGACGATCAGTGACCGTCGCCGCAAGATGGACGGCGGCATGAGCCCATCGCGCATGTTCTCATCCTGTTCACGACCCGCTACGCTGCCGCCATGCACGAAGGCTGGGCCTCGCACACGCCGCTGCATCCCGATGGCGCCATCCTGCTGGCCGGCCCAGGCGACGGCCAACGGAAGCACCTGCGCATTGGCTGCAGTCATCTCGGCTGCGGCAGCAGCCACGACATCGGCTTTCCCGCCCTGGCCGAGAAGTTCGGCTATGGCATGCGGCGGAACGAACTCCTCCGCCGCCTGCGCTGCCGCTGCGGGAATCGGGTCCTGTGGCTGCAAATTGCGGTCGACGGCCGCCCCGCGCATATCGTGCAGGCCGAAGGCGAGTGGCCCGCCCTGACGGCGCCCTGGCCCGACGAGCTCGAGGACGTGTGGGAGGACTTCATGTGCAACCTCTACTCGGTCGTCACCAACCAGGAGGCGATCCGCGCCCTCGCCAAGCCCTGGCGCGACAAGACCGGCAATCTGCAACCCATGCCAGGGGTCTTCCCCGACTATGCCGCGCCGATCGTGCGCAACACGCCGGAGGGCCGGGAGCTCGCGACGGCGCGCTGGGGCCTGCCCTCCCCCGCCTTCGTGCTGAAGGGTCGCGCGACGGACCCGGGCGTGACGAACGTGCGCAACACGGAATCGCCCCACTGGCGCCGCTGGCTTGGGCCGGAGCACCGTTGCCTGGTGCCCTTCACCAGCTTCAGCGAGCCCGAGCCGCAACCGGATGGGCGCAAGCCGCCGGCGTGGTTCGCCCTGGGGGAGGACCGTCCCCTCGCCTTCTTCGCCGGCATCTGGATTCCGGCTTGGACCTCGGTGCGGAAGAAGGCGGAGGGCGAGGTCACAACCGACCTGTTCGCATTCCTGACCTGCGAGCCGAACCGCGAGGTCGGCGCCATCCACCCCAAGGCGATGCCGGCGATCCTGACCGAGGAACATGAGCGAGAGATGTGGATGACGGCACCATGGGCCGAGGCGAAGGCGCTGCAGCGCCCCCTTCCGGACGATTCGCTGCTGATCGTCGCGCGGGGCGAGAAGCGGGATCCGGCATGACGACCCCGGCCGAGCCGCCGCCGGCGGGCATCGACCTGTCCCGCCGCCCGAACCCGACGCTGGTGAAGGAAGTCGGCCCGGCCGGCGGTCCGACATACGAGCACCGCGGGGCCATCATCAATTGCCAGCCAGGGGGTCACATCTGCCGGCTGTTGCTGCCGGGATGCCCGCTGCACGGCCACACTTTCGGCGGCCCAGGGACCATCCCATACCTGGTGGATCTGTGGCTGGACCATCAGCGACTGCCGCCCTGGATCACCCATGCGGAGCCGGCGCCAGGGTTTCGGGAGCCCTGAAACGAGGCTCAGCCGAGCATTCTGCACTTGATTTATAGGCGTATTACGCCTATTGTTCTGCTGCCGGCAAGGGAATGGTCCCGGCCGGCGATAGGAACAGACCGATGACCGACGCGGTCCTGATCAACAGCATCGAGAACACCAGCATCCGCGCCGGCAATGCGCTGTACGCCGGACTGCCCCATGTGCTGACTGTGGCCGGCCTGGGAGACGAGGCGCGCGCGATGCTCACCGCCTACGCGACCCCCTACAACCTCGCGACGGTCGCGGATCTGCTAGTCGCGCACCTGGGTGACAACGCACATCGCGTGCAGGGCTGGGTGAGCGCGGTGCGCGGGCTCGCAGCGGCGGATCGGGACTATTCCCGCGATGTGGCGCGCGGCGATGTGGACCGGCCCGAATGGGCCGCCGCCATTGGCGAACCGATGCTGGGCCGCCTGGTGGAGATCGAGCGCATCGGGGGCGAAACCGCGGCAGAGGCGGGCTGAACCATGGCCGTGCACACACTCCCCTACGTCGCGCTCGGCGCACATCGGGTCAGCGCACAGGTGATTTCCTCCGGACGGCGCGGCGCTTTTTTCTCTGCGCCTCAACTCGGGGCGGGGCGACGCAGTTTTCCTGTGACGCTCACCCTGGACGATGCCGGGTTGGGCCCGCTGGCGCCGTGGCTGATCGCGCAACTGCGGCGCATGGCGGGACTACGCGTCATCGTGCATCGCGAAAACGGAGAGCAGAACGATATCTCCCACGCGTTCAGATACATGCCGGACGTCCATCGCTCGCCGCAAAGGTGGTTTGAGAAGTTGCTAGCGCGCATCGAGTGGGACGACGGCGCCCGTATAGCCGGGCTGGAAATGCGTCGCTGGGGGCAGCCCAGCGAATGGTGGCGGCCATGACCCCAACCGAATTCCGGGCCGCACTTTCTGACCGGGGGCTTACCCAGGCTGCGTTTGCTCGGTGGCTGGTCGAGCACGGCCACACGGCGCAACCGGCCACCGTGGCCCGCAGCGTCCGCCGCTGGGCCGAAATCGGGCCGCCGGGAGAGGTGGTGGTGATCCTGCGCCTACTGGCTGATCATGCCGCGACGGCGCCGTGAGCGCACCCTGAAACGGCAAAAGGCGCCGCCAGGGTTTCCCCCAGCGGCGCCCATGATGTTGCGGGGCGGCGTGCGTTCGTCACGCTCGCGGTTCCTTCCACGCCGGGCCGAATCAGGGCATCACTGCGGCATGCCGCGCCGATCCTACCCAAGTGACGTCGATATCCTGGTTGGCCAGCGCCTCAAGGAAGCGCGGATCGCGGCCGGCGTGACGGGGACCGAGCTCGGCGCATCAATCGGGCTGTCGGCGCAGCAGATCGGGAAATTCGAACGCGGCGAGAACGTCATGACGGCCGGGCAGTTGTGGGAGCTTTCGACGGTACTGAGCCGGCCCATCGACTGGTTCTTCACGCCGCAGGGGTACCACCACGTCGCCAAGAGCGCGCGCCGCAGCAGCGCGTTCGTGGAGGCCATCCAGGCGCTGGACATCAACCAGTTGCAGTTGATGGCAGGGCTCTTGGACCAGTTCGCCCAGGAGGAGGCACTGTCGGTGCCGATGTCCAGGCGGTAGGCGTCACCGCCGGCGACAGACCAGCGCGACCAGCACCAGCGCCGCCCCGCCGGCAAGCAGGACAGCCTGCAGGGGCGAACCGGCGCCGAGCATCACCCCGCCACCCGTAGCGCCGCGGCATACAGCCGCCGGACCTCCTCCAGCCCATTGGTCCCGCCGTTGATCGCCTTGCGCCAAGCCACGACATCCCCAGCATCGGCGAGCGCGTTGCAGCGTTTCCACGCAGCCCAGACCCAGCACGCGACCTCGGCGCCGATCGCGGGGTCCGCCGCCAGATCCGGCTGCACCACCAGCGGCTGCCCGATGGCCTCGCCTGCCCGGCGATAGGCGTCACGCCCGGTGATCTGGATCGGCCCCCGCCCCCGGAACAGCCACCCATCACCAGGAAGGACATTGCCCAGGTTCCGCCGCCCCCAGTCGCCGCCATAGATCAGGTTGGCGATCCCCTCCTGGTCCGCGCGCTGCGTGATGCGGCCGAAGCTGTCCTTCATATAGCCGAGGCGCCGGGCAGCCTCCGGCGTCATGCCGCGATGAGCGCCGAACATCGCCATCAGCGCCCCGGTCGAATAGGTCAGATCCTCGACCAGCCGCCGCCCACCCGTGGATTCGTGGCTCAGCGTCGCCGCAAAGGCAGCGGCGCGCTTGCCTGCGGTGATCGACCAACGCCGCGCCGGCGCCTCGACCAGACGCGCCCAGGCGATCGGGTCCCCGAACCCGGCGGCGCGCAGGATCGCGACCCAGTCCGGGTCGCCGATGGCCGCAACAGGGACCGCCTGCGGCGTCGCCTCACCGACAGCCGCCGGTCGCGGCCACGGTTCCGTCGGCTGAATTGGCCCGGTCGCGGCAGGCGCAGCAGCTTCGGCCGGCCCCGCGAACGCCGCGGCGATGGCCCCCCAGAATCCCCTCATGGCGCGACGATCTCCCTCACCGCGGAGAGCCTCGACCGGCAGTCCTCGCCGGCCTCGGCCAGATCCAGAATCCAGCGCGCGAGCGCCGGGTCATCGGGGGCGGCCGGCACCGGCGGTTCCGGGCGGCACGCCAGCAGGGATGGCGGCACCACCACCGCCGGCGGCGGCGCGCTGGCGCAGCCCATCCAGAGCGGCGCGCACAGCAGGGGCAGCAGCGCAGGCATTCGTGGCAGGCGCGGCATCGACGGCCCTCCGGATCGGCTGGAATTGCGCGGTGCGATCGGCGACGCGCTCGGCGTGCCGCTCGAGCACGGCGATGGCGGTGTCCCGGCCCTGCACAGCCGCCTCGGCCGCTGCGGCGCGCAGCTCGGCGGATTCACGGCGCGCAGCCTCGAGGCGCCAGGCGCCAAGCAGCAGGGCCAGCACGACGACGAGGGCGAGCCAACGCGTGGCGGGCGCGAGCAGCCAGGCGGGCATCAATCGACGTCCGGTAGGTCAATGGTCTGACCGGCCAGCGCGTGGGTGCAATCGCTCAGGAACTCGATGCGGCCCGCTCTCACAAAGGAGTGGCAAACCCACTCTTCGGGTGTTTGCACGATCTCGCCCGTGCGGATCTTCTCGGCGACGCGAGGGTCTTCGGCAGAGGGCGTCCAGCGCCTCCATCGGACCAGCACTGACGGGGTTAACGTCGGCGCCTCGGCGTTGCCGTCCCAGCCCCAGCGCGGGCCCTCGCCCTGGCCAACCTTGACCCGGTGCAGCATGTCGCAGCCAGGACAGTGGAAGAGCAGGCCGCCATCTTCGGCAGATCGCAGCACGCGACTGATCTTGGCCATCACCCAACCCCCGCCACCAGCCGCGCGAAGGCCGCCCGGCACATCTGTTCCAGCGTCGGCCGTGACAGGCCCACGCGCGCGATCGTCTCGGGCAGGTTGCGCGCGACGTAGTCCGCCATCTCGCGGATCGCGACCTCGCTGCCGAGGCCGTCGCGCACCTTCCCGGCGGCGAGCTGCGCGGCGTTGTCGATCGCGTGGCGGATCAGCGTCGTGTCCGCGCCGTTGATCTGCACGGCGAGGTAGCGCACCAGCAGCGGCAGGTGCCGCACCAGCATGCCGGCGAGCGTCGTCACGGCGCCGGCAGCCGCCAGCACCGCCGCATCCACGATGGGGCCCATGTCACGTTTCCCGATGGGGTGATGCCGGCTCCCCGCCGGCGGGGGTCAGCCGACGCGCTTGCGCAGCGCCGCTTCCAGCAGATCCAGCGCGCGCGTCCCGAGCGCCCCGGCGATGCCGGCCGCGCCGGCGACGATCAGCAGCGGCCAGCCGGCATCACGCAAGGTCGGGTCCACCCACACGGCAACGCCCGCGGCCATGACGCCGAGGGTGGCGCCGACGAAACCCTCGATGCCGAGCCGCCAGCCGCGCGACCCGCCATGCAGCGCGACCGCGATGCGCGCAGCACCCCCCGCCGTCGCGGCGGCAGCCGCCATCTTCGCCACGGCAACCGTGGGTTCTTCGGGCATGATGGATTCCTTGGAACGAATGACGGGAATGGTCAGCCGCGATCCAGCGAAACTACCGCGCCGCGGGCTGCGAAGGCCGCGGTAGCCGCTACGCCGCGTGCCCGAACCGCGCGAGGCGGCCCTTGATCCGCGCATAGCTGGCCTGGATCTCATCCTCGGTAGGGATGCTGCCGAACAGCGTCAGCCCGGCCATGTCGAATTCCCGGATCGAGCTGTCGAACGCATTCCCCGGCCCTTTGCCGATTTGGAACGTGCTGCCAGCCGCGGGACGCACCGTGGTCGTTGCAATGGTGGAGACGGTGCCGGAGGTCAGGTTCCGGACCCGCCCTCGCACGCCGCTCACCGCCTCGGCGTACAGGCACAGCCAGGCCGCCTTGAGGTCCGGGATGCTGGACAGTGTGACGGTCACGTCGTCGCTGCCCATGCCGCCGGCATTGGCGACCAGGAAGGTCAGCCGACGATTCGCCAGGGCCGGCCCGACCGTGGCGTGCAGGTACAGCCCGCCGGTCGCTGCGTCGTAGTTGTTGATCAGGCGCAGCGTGCGCTCGGCTGTCGTGTCAACGTTCGGCGCCCGTACAGCCAGCATCACGGCCCAATCGCCGCCCGGATCAGAGACGTTGAGGTCGGCCACCCCGAGCGGCCCGAGGCGCAGATAGCAGTCCCCGGCGGAGGGCGTCCCGATCTCGCTCCCCACCTGGCGCGGCGGCAGGCGATTGTAGAGGCTCTTCCCGACCGTCCCGCCCATGACATAGGCCGCACTGGTCGGCCCCGGCGCAGCGGGGAGGAAGGAGATGGCGACGTCTTCCAGACTGCCCGCCACCGGGAAATAGGCGTTCATCGCCATGGCCTCAGACCTCCGTCCAGATCGCCGCCGAATGCGGCGGCACGGTGATGACGCTGCCCGCGCGGATGCGCTTCGTGCCCAGTGGCATGTCCGCGGCGTACTGGTCATAGAGCCACCCCGCGCAGACCACGTCCGTCGCGGTGTCCAGGGCCAGGCTGTAGG
>JAYSDS010000049.1:25273-36104 GCA_041914265.1 Roseomonas sp. | reverse complement strand
TACCCGCGCCGCTCCTTTGCGGGTGCCATTGGTGGGGGGGGCCGGGGGGGGGGGCCGGGCCCCCCGGCGCCGCTCAGCGCAGGATGATCTCCACGCGGCGGTTCTGCGGCTCGCGCGTGTTGTCCGGCGTCGGGACGAGCAGGTTGGTCTCGCCGAAGCCGCGCGCGACGATTTCCTGGCGCGGCACGCCAAGGCGCACGAGTTCAGCCGCCACGGCATTCGCGCGCCGCACCGACAGGCCCATATTGTATTGCGCCGAACCCGAGGTGTCGGTGTAGCCGTTCACCTCGATGCGCGTGACCTGCTGCTGCGTGCGCGCCTGCGCCGCCTCCGCGACGATCTGCCGCGCGCGGTCGGTCAGGTTGTCGCGGTTCCAGTCGAAGAAGACCAGGAAGGTGCGCGCGGGCACGGGCGCGGCGGCCGGCACCGGCGCGGGCGGCGGCGCGGCGCCGAAGGAATAGCGCACGCCCAGCATGATGGCGTGGTTGAAGCTGTCCGTGTCGATCTTGCCGCGCGCCGTGCCATAGGGCGTGACGACCCGCGCAGCCTGGCTATCGAGTTCCGGATCCACCACCTGCATGAAGCGGTAGTCGAGGGTCAGGGCCCAGCTCGGGCTCAGCGGCACGGCGAAGCCGGCGATGAGCTGGTAGGCGAAGTTGCTGTCCGTGTCGTCGGAACCGATGCGCGCGACCTGGTTGGTGCCGCGCACCGCGTGCCATTCCGTCCACATCCAGCCGACACCGGCGCCGAGATAGGGGCGGAAGCGCGGGCTCACGTCGAATTCGTAGAGCAGGTTGGCCATGACGCCATAGGTGCGCTGGCTGCCGCGGAACTGGCCGAAGCTGCCGCCGCCGCCGAAGCCGGACATGCCGTCCACCTCGTTGTAGCGGTAGCTGCCCTCGAATTCCGCGCGCAGGCCGTTGCCGAAGCCGTAGCCGATGGCGAGCGCGCCGCCATACCCGACATTGTAGGAAACGGTGCCGTCACGGCCCATGCCCGCCACCGCCTGGCTGTTCGCCAGGCCCGGGCTGAGGCTGATGTCGCTGTCCTGCAGGAAGTTCAGCATGGCCCCGCCGGAGATGTAGAGCCCGCTCACATGCTGAGCCGAGGCCGCCCCCGTGACGCCGATGAGTGCCGCCGATGCCAGAAGCAATACGCGCATGAAATGTCCTTTCGCCGATGAGCCTCACGGATGACCGGCGGCAGGCACCAACGTCCCCTTCCCCCTCCGGCGCACCGTTAACGCGCTCTCTACACGAAAGGTTTCATGTAATTTTCGAAATGTCAGGGGTCCATCCCGGAAATGTCATGGGCCTGACGGCAACGTGACCCAGACAGCGCGCGGCCCTTGCCGGGGAGCCCGGCAAGGGCGCGGAAATCAGGCCTGCGGCATGCCTTCCGGCACGATGGTCCTGATCAGCGTGGCGTCGAGCGACTCGTATTCATGATAATGGATGGTCTCGTAGAGCTGCGCGCGGGTCTGCATGCGGTCGACCATCTTCTGGGTGCCCCCGTCGCGGCCGATGGCGGCATAGAGCTCCTCCATCGCGCGCGCCGCGATGCGCAGGTGGCTGACGGGCCAGATCACCATGGCATAGCCCATCGCCTGGAACTCGGCCGCGGTGAAGAAGGGCGTGCGGCCGAACTCGGTCATGTTGGCGAGCAGCTTCACGCCCGGCATGCGCTTCGCGAATTCGACGAACATCTCCTTCGTCGTCAGCGCCTCGGGGAAGATCGCGTCGGCGCCGGCTTCAAGATACAGCTTCGCGCGGGCGACGGCGCCGTCCATGCCCTCGGAGGCCGCGGCATCGGTGCGGGCGATGATGTAGAGATGCTTGCGGGCCTTGCGCGCCGCGGCGACCTTCGCGGCCATGTCCTCGGGAGCGGCGAGCTTCTTGTCGTTGAGATGCCCGCACTTCTTGGGCAGGAGCTGGTCCTCGAGATGCACGGCGGCGGCGCCGGCTTCCTCGAAGCTGCGGACCATGTGCATGACGTTCAGCGCCTCGCCATAGCCGGTATCGCCATCGACGAGGACGGGCAGGGCGGAGGCGCGGACCACCTGGCGGATGTGCCAGGCGACATCGTCCACCGTGATCATGCCGAGGTCGGGCAGGCCCATCGTCGCCGACATGGCGGCACCGGACATGTAGAGCGCCGGGAAGCCCTGCTTCTTGGCCAGCAGCGCCGCGATGCCGAGATGCGCGCCGGGCATCTGCAGGATCTCGGGGCGGTCGAGCAGGCGGCGGAAGCGCAGGCCGGCGGGCTCGTCGGGAATGTCGTCGGCGATCACGTAGGGCATCGGGCCCTCCTCAGAAGAAGATCAGCGTTACCAGGATAAACAGCGGGATCAGGAAGACCAAAGCCCAGGCGCAATAGCCGAAGAAGGAGGGCATGCGCTCCCCATTCTCCTCCACGATGGCCTTGACCATGAAGTTCGGCGCATTGCCGATATAGGAATTGGCCCCCATGAACACCGCGCCGCAGGAAATCGCGGCCAGCGTCAGCGCGCCCTCGGTCATCAGCTGGACCGGATCGCCGCCGGCGAGGTTGAAGAACACCAGGTAGGTCGGCGCGTTGTCGAGGAACGAGGACAGCGCCCCCGACAGCCAGAAATAGACCCAGGGAATCGGCTCCCCGTGCGGTCCCGAGGTCAGCGCCACCAGTGGCGCGGCCGCCCCCGCCTCCCCCGCGCGCAGGATGGCGAGCACCGGGGCCATGGTCACGAAGATCGCGGCGAAGAGCTTCGCGACCTCCAGGATCGCGCCCCAGGCGAAGCCATTGGCTTCCCGCAGCGCGGCCGGGGTCAGGCGCATCGAGACGAAGGCGATGGCGAGGAAGACGGCGATGCCGACCAGCCGCTCGGCGCCGATGTGCTGGCCGAGGATCGAGACCTCGCCCGGGTGCCAATAGCCCTGGATCAGCACCATCGCCACGACCAGGCCGACCAGGGCGAGGTTCACGAGCCCTTCGACCCGCAGCGGTTCCTTCGCGCCGGTGTCGGGGACGACCGGCTTCTCCTTCGACCAGGCGATGACGTCCAGCACGTAGTAGACCGCCAGGAGCAGTACGGCGCAGAAGAGGAACTCGCCGAACAGATGCGTGGTGGTCCAGAAGAAGGACACGCCCTTGAGGAAGCCGAGATAGAGCGGCGGGTCGCCGAGCGGCGTGAGCGAGCCGCCGATGTTGCTGACCAGGAAGATGAAGAAGACGAAGGTGTGGGTCTTGTGCTTGCGGAAGGCGTTCGCGCGCAGCACCGGACGGATCAGCAGCATCGAGGCGCCGGTCGTGCCCATCACCGAGGCGATGACCGTCCCGATCGCCAGCAGCACGACATTGGCCAGGGGCGTACCGATCAGCGTGCCCTTGAGCAGCACGCCGCCGCCCGTCACATAGAGGGCGAGCAGCAGGGCGATGAACGGAACGTATTCCTGCAGGACGATGTGCCAGACCTCGTTCGCGGCCTGGTCCGGGCCGAAGGCGATGGCAAAGGGCAGGACCAGCAAAGCCGCCCATCCCGCGGCGATCTTGCCGTAGTGGTGATGCCAGACATGCCCGGCGAGCAGCGGCATCAGGGCGATGGACAGCAGCATGCCGACGAAGGGGATGCCCCAGGCCAGCGAAAGGTCGGCGCCGCTGACGCCGGCCGCGACGGCCGGCCCCGCCGGGAGGAGGAGCCCGCCGGCCACCAGGCCGGGCAACGCGGTAGCGGCAATGCTGCGGACCGGTCGCATCCTGTCTCCCCATCCCCGACCGCATCGCGGCCCCCAACCGTCCTTGCAGGAGGCGCGCCGGAGCGACAAGGGGGCCCGCCCCCTTTTCCACCCCCGCCCTCGGCCCTAGTTTGACCGCCACACAGGAGATCACCCCATGGACATGAGCGGCGAGCGCCGCATCCAGGCGCCGCGGCAGCGCGTCTGGGACGCGCTGAACGACCCCGAGATGCTGAAGGCCTCCATTCCCGGGTGCGAATCCGTCACCCGCACCGCGGAGGATGCCTTCGAGGCCAAGGTCGCGATCAAGATCGGCCCCATGGCCGCCAAGTTCGGCGGCAAGGTGAAGCTCGAAAACATCAACGCGCCCGTCTCCTACACCATTTCCGGCGAGGGCAATGGCGGAGCGATGGGCTTCGCCAAGGGCGGCGCGGATGTCGCCCTGGAAGAGCTCGGCGCGGACGAGACGCTGCTGAAGTACACGGTGAAGGCCCAGGTCGGCGGCAAGATGGCGCAGCTCGGCGCGCGGCTGATCGACAGCACCGCCAAGCAGATGTCGGACCAGTTCTTCGACCGCTTCGCCGCGGCTGTGGCCCCGCCGCCCCCGCCGGTCGAGGCGCCGGTCGCCGCCGAAGCCGGTGCCGAGGCGCCCGCCGCCGCCCCGGCCCCCGCCGCGCCGCGCCCGCCGGTGACGGCCCCGGCCGGCATCTCGATCTTCGACCTGCTGCCGGAGGCGCCGCTCGGCATCCCGCTGCTGGCCTGGGTCGGCGGCGCGATCTGGCTGGTCATCCTGGCGCTGATGTTCCTGTGAGCCAGGCGTCCGATGACCGGAGCGCCCCAATCCTCCCCCACGAAGCGGAGCTTCGTGGGGGCCCCGTTGGCGGGCGCGCAGGTCTGAATCGGCCGCTTCCGACAAGCGTCGAGGAAACCCAGGCGCTGCTGGCGGCCGGCGGCTACGTCGCCGACCGGGCGCTGGCGACGACGGTGCATCTCGCGCTGCGCATGGGAAGGCCGCTTTTCCTCGAGGGCGAGCCCGGCACCGGCAAGACCGAGATCGCCAAGGTGCTGGCGAAGATGCTGCCGCGGCATCTCGTGCGGCTGCAATGCTATGACGGGCTCGACATTTCCTCGGCGGCCTATGAGTGGAACCATGCGCGGCAGCTCATGGCCATCCGCCTCGCCGAGGCGTCCGGCGAGACGGATCGCGAGGCGATCGAGCGTGGCATCTACGACCGCAAGTTCCTCCAGTCCCGCCCGCTGCTCCAGGCGCTGGAGGGCGAGCCCTCGGTCCTGCTGATCGACGAGCTGGACCGCGCCGACGAGCCGTTCGAGGCCTTCCTGCTGGAGATCCTGGGCGACTTCCAGATGACCATTCCGGAGCTGGGCACGGTCAAGGCGATGACCCCGCCGGTGGTCATCATCACCTCTAACCGGACGCGGGAGGTGCATGACGCGGTGCGTCGGCGCTGCCTGTACCAGTGGGTGGACTACCCCGATGCGGCGCGGGAACGGGCCATTCTGCATCTGCGCGCGCCGGGCCTGCCGGAGAAGCTGTCCGCCCAGATCGTGGCCTTCGTCCAGAAGGTCCGCGAAGGCGACTACTTCAAGCTCCCCGGCGTCGCGGAGACCATCGACTGGGCCCAAGCCCTTTCCGCGCTGGACGCCAAGGAACTGGAACCCGGCGCCGTGGATGAGACGCTGGGCGTCCTGCTGAAATACCAGGACGACATCGCGAAGCTGCGCGGTGCCGAGGCCGCCCGCCTGATCTCGGAAGCGACCGCCCCGTGATGGCTCCTGCCTGTCGCGCCGGAACCGGCCTGGTGACAGACAGCAAACGGTGGGGGTCCGGGGGAGGTGTTCCTCCCCCGGCCTTGTCCCATGGCGATTGAACCCGGCGTCGTCCGCCTGCAGCTCGCCCCACCCGGCGCCGGCCGCTTGGCCGACAACCTGCTCGCCTTCACGCGCCTGCTGCGCCGGACGGGCCTGCCGCTCGGTCCGGGCGAGGCGATCGCCGCGCTGGAGGCCCTGACCGAGGTGGATCTCGGCGACCGTCGCCAGGTCCATGCTGCGCTGCGGGCCGTGATGGTCCATCGGCGCGAGCACTTCGAGATTTTCGACCAGGCCTTCCAGCTTTTCTGGCGTGACCCGGAGGCGGCCGCGCATGCCGCGGCGATGGCGCTGATGGAGGCGAACAAGACGCCGCAGGAGAAGGCGCCGCCGGTCTCGCGGCGCCTTGCCGAGGCGATGCGGGGCGAGAAGCCCAAGCCCCCCAAGCCGGCGGAGGAGCCGCCGCAGCGCGACATGACCTTTTCGGTCAGCGAGCGCGAGCGGCTGCAATCCATGGATTTCGAGGCCATGTCGGCCGAGCAGATCGCCGAGGCGAAGCGGGAGATCGCGAAGCTGGCGCTGCCGCTCGATGAGCAGCGCACACGGCGCTTCCGGCCTGATCCGCTGGGTCCGCTGGTCGATCTGCGTGCCACGGTGCGGCAGAGCCTGCGCAGCGGGGGTGAGATCCTGGACCTGTCCCGCCGGCGCCGGGTGACGCGGCCGCCGCCGCTGGTCGTCCTTTGCGACATCAGTGGAAGTATGTCTCGTTATGCGCAGATTTTATTGCATTTTCTGCATGCTGTCGCGAATGATCGCGACCGGGTGCACACCTTCCTGTTCGGCACGCGGCTGACCAACATCACCCGGCAATTGCGCCACCGCGACCCGGAAGTGGCCTTCGAGACAATCGCCCATATCGTGCCGGATTGGTCGGGTGGGACGCGCATCGGGGAGAGCCTCGCGCTGTTCAACCGGCTGTGGGGGCGGCGCGTGCTGGGCCAGGGGGCGGTCGTGCTGCTGATCACCGATGGCCTCGACCGCGAGGGCGCGGCGGGGCTGGCCGAAGCCACGGAAAGGCTGCGCGGGTCGTGCCGGCGGCTGATCTGGTTGAACCCGCTGTTGCGCTTTGCCGGGTTCCAACCAAAATCCCAGGGCATCCGGGCGATGCTGCCCCATGTGGACGAGTTCCGCCCGGTGCATAGTCTGAACAGCCTGCGCGAGCTGGTGGCGACGCTGTCCGATCGCCGCGCCGCGCATCGCGGGAGGATGGCGGCATGACGACCGACACCACGCAATCCGAAGACATCCTGGCCACCGCCGCTGCCTGGCGGGCGGAAGGCGAGAAGGTCGCGATCGCGACCGTGGTCGAAACCTGGGGATCCTCACCCCGACCGGCCGGCTCACGCCTGGCCGTCACGGCATCGGGACGGCTGGCCGGCTCGGTTTCGGGCGGCTGCATCGAAGGGGCGGTGGCCGATGCGGCGAAGCAGGCCATGGCGTCCGGCACCCCGCAGCTCCTCGATTTCGGCGTCTCGGATGAGCGCGCCTGGGAAGTCGGCCTGTCCTGCGGGGGCAAGGTGAAGGTCTTCGTGGAACCGCTGTCGTGAAGGCCGAGATCCTCGCGCGGCTGCAGGCGGAACGCGCCGCGCAGCGCCCGGTGGTGCTGCTCACGCGGCTGTCGGATGGCGAACAGCATCTCTGGCCGCAGGAAGCGGTGCCCGGTGCGCTGGCCGAGGCAGCGCGCGAGGCTCTCGGCAGCGAGGAAGCCGGCAACGTCACGCTGGATGGCGAGACCTGGTTCGTCCATCCGCACAACCCGCCACTGCGCATCATCGTGGTCGGCGCGGTGCATATCGCCCAGGCGATGGCGCCGATGGCCGATCCGCTTGGCTTCCAGATGATCGTGGTCGATCCGCGTCGTGCCTTCGCGACCAGCGAGCGCCTGCCCGGCGTGACGCTCAACACCGACTGGCCGGACGAGGCGATGGCCGTGCTGAAGCCCGATGCCCGGTCCGCCGTGGTGACGCTGACGCATGACCCGAAGCTGGACGACCCCGCGCTCGATGCCGCGCTGCGCAGCCCGGCCTTCTACATCGGCGCGCTGGGCAGCCGGCGGACCCATGGCAAGCGCGTCGCGCGGCTGACCGAACTCGGACACGGGCCGGACGCCATCGCCCGCATCCACGCCCCGGTGGGCCTGAACATCGAAGCGGTGACCGCCCCCGAGATCGCGCTGTCCATCATGGCGGAGATCGTCGCGGGGGGGGGGGGGCGCCCCCCCCCGGCGGCCCCCCCCCCCCCCCCCCCCCCCGCGGCCGCCCCCGGGTTGGGGCCCCCCCCCCCGCGGGGGGCCACCGCGCATTCCCTGCGCCTGCCCGGCCGCGTGCTGAAGAAGGGTACGGTGCTGGATGAGGGCGCGATCGTCGCCATCCGCGAATCCGGGCGGCGCGAGGTCATCGCCGCCCGCCTCGACGCCGATGACGTGGCGGAGGACGCCGCCGCGGACCGCCTGGCCCAGGCGCTGGTCGGCGCCCATATCGCGAAGTCGCGCGCGGCGACCGGCCGGGTGAACCTGCTCGCCGAAACCGCCGGGCTGCTGGTGCTGGACGCGAAGCGCATCGACGCCATCAACGCGGTGGACGAAAGCCTGACCGTCGCGACCCTGCCCAACTACAGCATGGTCGCGCCGAAGGAGATGCTGGCGACCATCAAGGTCATCCCCTTCGCCGTGCCCGGCGCCGTTCTGGGCGTGACCGACGCCATCGCCCGGCGCGGCGGCACGCCCTTCGCGCTGCATCCCTTCCGCCCGCTCAAGGTCGGGCTGGTGCTGACGGAACTGCCCGGCATCAAGGAAAGCGTGATGGAAGGCGCGGTCGAGGCGACCGGCGCGCGGGTCGAGGCGCTGCTCGGCACGCTGCTGCCCGTCGAGCGCGTGCCGCATGAGGAAGCGCCCACCGCCGAGGCGCTGGCCCGGCTGATGCGGGCGGGGGCGGACATCCTGCTGGTGGCCGGTGCCTCGGCCGTGGTGGACCGGCGCGACATCGGCCCCGCCGCCATCATGCGCGCCGGCGGCGTCATCGAGCATTTCGGCATGCCGGTGGATCCGGGGAACCTGCTGTGCCTCGGCCGCATCGGGGAGGTGCCGGCCATGGTGCTGCCCGGCTGCGCGCGCAGCCCGAAGCTGAACGGCTTCGACTGGGTGCTGCAGCGCCTGTTCGCCGGCGTGCCCGTCACGCCCCGGGACGTGATGGCGATGGGCGTCGGCGGCCTGCTGAAGGAGATCGACGTCCGCCCCCTGCCCCGCGCCCAGGCCGCGCGAACGCCCGTGCCGGCCCGCGCGCCGCGCCGCGCGCGCAAGGTCGCGGCCCTGGTGCTGGCGGCCGGGCGGTCGCGACGCATGGCGCCACTGAACAAGCTGATGGTGGAAGACGAGACCGGCCGGCCGATGGTCGCGCGCGTGGTGGACAATGTGCTCGCCAGCCAGGCCCGCCCGGTGATCGTCGTGACCGGGCATGAGAGCGAACGGGTAGACGAGGCGCTCGGCACCCGCCCCGTGCTGCGCACCCATGCGGAGGATTATGCCGAGGGACTGTCGGCGTCGCTCAAGGCCGGGCTTGCGGCCATCCCGCCGGATGCGGAGGGGGTGCTGATCTGCCTGGGCGACATGCCGCTGGTCTCGGGTGCCGCGCTGGACCGCCTGATCGCTGCCTTCGACCCGGAGGAAGGGCGCGCCATCGTCATGCCGACCTTCCGCGGCAAGCAGGGCAACCCGATGCTGTGGGCGCGGGAGTTCCTGCCGGAGATGGCCTCGATCACCGGCGATGTCGGGGCCCGCCACCTGGTGGGCACGCACGCGGACCGCGTGGCGGAAGTCGAGATGGCCGACGACGCGGTGCTGCGGGACTTCGATACGACGGATGCGCTGAAGACGCTGCCGGGGATGGCGAAGGTCGGGTGAGGCGCGCCGGCGGGTGGCTCACGATCAGCCTGCACTTCGTTGCGATCGCCCTCGGCACGGCGCTGGGAGCCGCAGCAGCGGTCGTCGGCATCGTGGTGCTACTCGATCTGATGCTGGGTGCACCGGCCTGCGAGCCGGATGAGGCCGTCGGATGCGGTGCCTCGATCGGACTCGTCGCGCTTGCTTTTGGGCTACCGCTTGGCGCCCTGGCCGGCGGATGGGCCGCATGCCGGCTGGCTTGGCTGGCGGCACCGAACAACCCGCAGCCGCGACGCTGACCGACCCCACGCGGTTCGTGCCTACTGGAGTAGCCGAGCCAAAGCCTTTCAACCGCCACCGCGTTTTGGCCTCCAAGAACGGCTTACGCCCTTGGCGCGGGAAACTCGGATCCGGCAAAGCGTCCGTGGATTATCCGGCCGCCGACCGCACCCACTCCGCCCAGCCAAGCGCCGCGGCATCCTCCCCGACCCGCCCGACGATCTGCACCCCGAGCGGCAGCCCTTTCGGGCCGCTGCCGGCCGGCACCGTCACACAGGGTCCGTGCAACAGCGTCCATAGGCTGTTGAAGGCCGGATCGCCTGTCCAGCCCAGGCCCTCCGGCGCCTCGCCTGGCGCCGAGGGGCACAGCACCGCGTCGAAGCCGTCGATCGCGCCCGGCAGCGCGGCGCGGGCGGCGGCGAAGGCGGCACGGCCCTCGACCAGCTTCGCGCGCGGCTGGGCGGCGCCCCATTCCATGCGTTCCCGCAGCACGGGGGAAAGCTGCGCGCTGGCATGGGCCATCTCCCAGCCCAGCGCCTCGGCCGATTCCATGTTCATGACATAGGCATGGGCCTCATAGGCGTCGGTCACGGCAGCCGGCAGCGTCACGGGCGTCACCGTCGCGCCGGCCTTCCGGCAGGCATCGGCGACACGCTCCAGCAGCGCCACGGTCTCGGGCGCCGCCTGGTTGGCGGTCGGGCCCATCACCAGCGCCAGGCGCGGCGCACGCGGCGCCTTGCCGGCCGGGTCGCCATAGTCCAACCCGCTCATCGCACCCATTGCCAGCGCGCAATCCGCCACGCTGCGCGCCATCACGCCGATGGTGTCGAGGCTCTCGCTCATCACCTTCATCCCCGCCCGGTGCAGCGTGCCCCAGGACGGCTTGAACCCCACCACGCCGCAATAGGCCGCGGGGCGGATGATGCTGCCCGCCGTCTGCGTCCCGAAGGCGAGCGGGAAGAACCCCCCCCCCCCCCCCCCCCGCCGCCCCCCCCACACCCCCCCCCCCGCGGGGGAGAGGGTGATATAGGTTGGGGGTGGGCCCCCGGTAGAGGTCGCGCTATTACAGCGTCACAAC
>JAYSDS010000049.1:0-25263 GCA_041914265.1 Roseomonas sp. | reverse complement strand
CCCGAAGGCGAGCGGGAAGAACCCCGCCCCCACCCCCGCCGCCGACCCCGAGGACGACCCGCCCGGCGTGTGCTTCGGGTTGATCGGGTTGGCGGTCAGCCCCGGATGGCGCGTGGCGAATTCCGTCGTGACCGTCTTGCCCATGACGATCGCCCCCGCCCGCCGCGCCGCGGCCACGCAGGCGGCGTCCGAGCGTGGCCGATGCCCCGCCCAGATCGGTGATCCGTATTGAGACGGCATGTCAGCCGTGTCGATCACATCCTTGACCCCGAACGGCATTCCGCTCAACGGACCGTCACCTACGGCCGCGCGCCGCACCGCTGCGGCGTCGAACCAGGCGAAGGCGTTGATCACGCCCTCCCTCGCGGCGATCCGGTCGAGGCAGGCCTCGATGTAGTCGGAAGCGGCGAGGCGCCCGGCGCGGATGGCGGCCAGGGCCTCGGTGGCGGTCAGGTCGGCGGTGTCGGTCATGGCCGCCATGACGGCGCCGCAGCACGCGCCGGTCAAGCCGTCCCCTGGCGGTGGCGCAGCCGGCACGCCACATTCGCCCCATGCCAGAACCCATCCGGGTCGCGCGCGGCCCCGACGGGCTGCTGGCCTATGCGATCCCCCACCCGCCTGAGAGCCTGCCGCCGGTCGCCCCGCGCGACCTCGAATTCGCCTGGGACCGTGCGCGGGATGCCGCCACCGCCGAACGCTGGGGTCCGCCGCGGCGCCTCCTGTTCCGGCGCGACGACGGTTCGGCGCAGGAAATGCTGCTGGCCGATGCCGATGCCGCCTGCTGGGCGGAGGCGGTCGATTCCATGCACGACCTGTCCACCCTCGCCGGCCTGTCACTGTGCCTGCGGCTGCTGGCGCTGGTCGAGGTGATGTCGCGCGCGCGCTGGCTGATGGGCCTGTTCAGCGTCACGCCACAGGGGATCGAACTGCATCCGGAACTGTTGCGCGCCGCCGCGGCCATGCCCCTGGACGGCGCCGCGCGGTTCGACGAAACGGGGCTGAGGCGCCTATTATCACGCCCGATTCCTTCCGGAGCAGCCGCCCCATGATCCGCGTCCCCAGGCTCACCGTCCTCGCCGCCTTGCTGCTCGGGGCCTGCGCCAATGCGGATGCGCCGAGCTCGCTGCGCGCCGCGACCGCCGGCGCCGGGCAGGACAGCACCCTGCGCCAGCGCTGCGAGGCCGAGGCGGAACGCATCGTCCTCTTCCGCGACCGGGGCCAGGCGGCCCGCAACGACGATGCGATGTTCATGACGGACGCCACCAACAACATCCCGACGCTGCGCGTGCAGTCGGACGCCTACAACCAGCGTTCGCGGCGCGAGGAGCTGGTGCGCGAATGCATCCGCGCCGCGCAGGCCGGGCCGCAGCCTGTCGACGCCGCGCCGGCGACCACCACCACCACCCGGGGCCGCAGGACGAACTGACGGCGCGGCACGCCGCGCCATGGCTTCACTATCGACCCTCACGCGTGCCCTGTCGCACCGCAACGCCCGGATCTTCTTCGGAGCGTCGCTGATGGCCTGGACGGGGCTGTGGATGCACCGCATCGCGGTGTCCTGGCTCGCCTGGGAACTGACGGGCAGTGCCTTCTGGGTGGGCGTCGTCGCCTTCTGCGACCTGGCGCCGGCCGTGCTGGTCAGCCCACTCGCCGGGGCCGTCGCCGACCGCGCGGACCGGCTGCGCATGACCATGATCAGCCAGGCGGTGATCGGCCTGGTGGCGGCCACCAACGCGACGCTGGTCGCGACCGGCATGATGGATATCGGCCTGCTGCTGGTGCTCGAGACCACGGCCGGCACCGCGGCCTCCTTCGCGCAGCCGGCGCGGCAATCGCTGATGCCCGGGCTGGTGCCGCGGGCGGACCTGCCGGCGGCAGTCGCGCTCAATTCCCTGACCTTCAACGTCGCGCGCTTCATCGGTCCGGCGCTCGCCGCGCCGATCGTCGCCATCGCCGGCGTCTGGCCCGCCATCGCGTGCAACGCCCTGGCCTATTTCATCGCGACCACCACCACGCCCATGCTCCGCATCGCCCCCGAGGCACGCCGCGGCCATCCTGCCACCGGCTCCCTGTTCGGCGAGATGGTGGATGGGCTTCGCTATGCCGCGCGGCATCCGGGGCTGGGACCGATCCTGGCCTTCGCGGCGGTGTCGGCCGTGCTGCTGCGCGGCGTGCAGGAAATCCTGCCGCCCTTCGTCGAGCGCATCTTCGGCCGGGGCGCGGAATCCCTCGCGCTGCTGACCGCCGCCTTCGGCGTGGGGGCGCTGGTCTCCGGCCTGATCATCGCGGCGCGCGGGCGCATCGCCGGCACGACACGGCTTGCCGTGTTTGCCGTCGCGGCGCTCGCCCTCGCCACGGCGGGTTTCGCGGCGACAGGCTGGTTCGCTTTCGGAGTGCTCTGCGCCGCACTGATGGGCGCGGCCGGGTCGGTGCACGGCATCAGCGTGCAGACCCTCGCGCAGAGCGCGTCCGACCCCGCCATGCGCGGGCGCGTGCTGAGCACCTGGGGGCTGATCACCCGTGCCTGCCCGGCCCTCGGCGCGCTGCTGCTGGGCGCGAGCGGCGAGGTCTTCGGCCTGCGATGGCCGACCTTGGTCGCGGTCGCACTCTCCCTGTTCGTCGTCGCCTGGGGCATGACGCGGCTCGACCGGATGGCGACGGAGCTGGAAGCGCGGCAGTAGCGCGATCGGCAGGGTCCGGATGGTTTCGGGAGACGCGAACCGGAGGGGCGCTGCCTCTCCGGACCACCCCGCCAGGTGCTTGGAGCACCTGGACCGCAGGCACTTGGTGCCGGGCGCCACGCCCGAGCCGGACCCCCGGCAACGCGCTTTGTGCGCAAGGGCAGGGTTCGACACTCATTCCGACTGTGGTGCGAGGCACCAGGTCGAGGTTTGCAAAGGCCTTTCGGCCTTTGCCGGGGTGGTTTGGAGGGGCAGAGCCCCTCCAACGCTCACCACAACGCGAAACGGCGCCTCCGGACAGAATGGCGCCGGCATGCAGCCCGCTGTCAGGCGACCTTGCGGAGCGCCGGCTCGGCCCGCATGCCCAGGGGCAGGACCCGGCCCTTGTACGGATAGGCGCCATTCACCGGCACCGGTACCCCAAGCGCCCCCATCACGGTCGGCATGATGTCGAGGATCGACACCTTGTCCGCATGGCGCTGATGCGTGCCGGTGCGGAACCACAGCGCCCCGTCCGGATGATGGCAGCCGCTCTTCATCGCATCGATCATGTAGAAATGTTCCCAGAAGGCTGCCTCGCCTGCCACGCCCAGGTCGATGCGCTCGGCCTCCGCCACCGCCCGCCGAAGCTGGCAGCCGACATAAAGCGCGAGATCCTCCTTTCGCTGGACCAGGAAAAGCCGCTCCTCGCCATGGCGGCAGGCTTCTAGCCGGCGTGCCGCTTCCTCCTGCGCCGCGGCGTCGTCGAAGCGGAGCTGGTACTGATGCGTCATCACCGGCTGCACCACGCGCGGCGCGATGCCAAGCTGGCGGAGCAGCGCCTGCACGTCCCGCGGCCTGTAGAAGCGCTGGCCGCCGATTGATTCCCATTTCAGGAAGGGCTGCTGGCTCAGCGCGGTGGAGAAGACCAGCATGGTATCGGATTCAACCAGGCTGAGGATGCGGCCGAGCAGCCGGTCCATGCTGCGGTAGCCGAGCAGGATCGCGTCCCCGAAGCGCTCGACATCCTGGGGCGAGGGCTGCACCACGAAGCTGCCGGGGTCCATGCAGCGCCAGTAGCTGTGCTGCAGATGCGCCGTGCTGTTGAGGAACAGCGTGGCGAGGTCCGGCCGCGTCTTGCGGTAGTAATGCGCGAAGACGTCGACGCACATCGCATCGAGGATGGTGACACGCTTCCAGGAGGAGCCGCGGTCGGTCGTGCGCTCGGCGGCGAGCTGACGCAGCGTGGCGGACAGGGTCTGCCAGCTCAGCCCATGCCCGGCGAGGAAGCCGGCGAAACGCGCATAGTCGCCGAGGCCGACGCCCTGGTCGGCATTGCTGTACTCCTGCACATTCTTCGAGACGAAATCGAAGAAGGTGTTCAGCTCCATCGGCCAGGCGCGCTCGGACGTGCACCAGGGGTCAGGCATGTAGACGCAGCCCTCCCCCGCGAACCCCTTCGCGTTCATCGAGGAGAAGTTCATCACGCGCCGGCCGGCGGCGCGGGCCATGCTCCACATGTCGGGGAAGTCGCGCAGCGGCCCGTCCGACAGGCGGAAGACCTGGTGCTGGCCATAGTCGAGCCCGGTATGCACCGAGTACCACTGGATCCAGGGCTCAAGGGCCGGCGCCTCGGCATCCGCGAGGGTCGTGAAGACCTCCGAAGCCTCGAAGATCCGCCGGAAATTCGGCAGCTCGCCGGCCGCCATCCAGCGATCGATCAGCGCCGGGCACAGCTCGTTGAATTCCAGCATCAGCACCCGGCGCCGGGCGGTCGTCGCGCTCATGAAATTCTCCTTCGGCGGCGATGGGCACGGCATCCGACAAGCGCCAAGCCTTTGCGGCACGATACGAATTCGGCACAAGGTGGCGGAAGCGACCAGCAGTTGTCTCGGTGCGGTTTCGTTACGACGAACGTGTACCGAAGGCCGGCATACAACCGGCCGCGCGGGGGCGTGCGTCCCTGGCGTGCGCGCGCTATGCAGCACTCACCCTATCGCCGCACGTCCTGGAGAATCCCCGACCATGCTCGACACCGCCATCATCGGCATGGGCCGCTGGGGTCAGACGCTGGTGAACAGCGTGCAGTCCCGCAACGATGCCGGGCTGCGCTTCGTTGCGGGCTGCACCGGCCGACCGGAGCGCGCGGCCGCCTGGGCCGCCGAGAAGGGCATCCGCATCCTGCCGGATTTCGAGGCCGTGCTGGCCGATCCGGCGGTGAAGGCGGTCGCCATCGCCTCCCCCCACGGGATGCACGCCGCCCAGGTCATGGCCGCGGCGCGCGCGGGCAAGCACGTCTTCGTCGAGAAGCCCTTCACCATGACCAAGGCCTCGGCCGAGGCTGCGGTCGCCGCCTGCCGAGCCGCCGGGGTGGTGATGGCGCTCGGCCATAATCGCCGCTTCCTGCCCGCCGTGGCGGAGATGAAGGCGATGCTCGCCGATGGCCGGCTCGGCACGCTGCTGCATGTCGAAGGCCAGTTCAGCGGGCCCGGCGCGCTGGGCTACAAGCCCGGCATGTGGCGCGCCGATCCCAAGGAGAGCCCGCTCGGCGGCATGGGCGGCATGGGCATCCACATGGTGGACATGTTCATCCACCTCGCCGGCAGGATCGCCGAGGTGACGGTGCAGTCCCGCGCGCTCGCGATCGACAATGGCCTCGACGACACGACGGCCGGGCTGTTCCGCTTCGCCAGCGGCGCGACCGCGAACTTCGCCACCCTGGCCTACGCACCGCGCTTCTGGCGCGTCGGGCTGTTCGGCACGGATGCCTGGGCCGTGCTGCACGGGCATGAGAACCTCATCACCTGCCATCGCGACGGCACGCCCGAGGAGCGGGTCTTCCCCGTCACGGACATCGAGGCGGCGGAACTCATGGCCTTCGCCGCCGCCACGCAGGGTGGGCCCGCCTATCCCCTGCCGGCCGAGGACGCGATCCATGGCGTCGCGGTCTATGAGGCCATGATCGGCGCCGCGGCGTCGGGCAGCACCTACGCGGTGGCATAGCGGCAGAGCCGGGCCCTCCATCAGGGTCGGGAATGCGCCGGCATGTCCACGCCGCGCGACGCATGGCCCGGCCCTGCTTGACCCCGTCGCCAGCACTTGGTCCGATGCCGGGTACGGGACACTCAACCGGAGGAATCGCCATGCGTGCCTGGTCCGTCGTCGAAGCCGGCAAGCCGCTACAGGAACTCGAACTGCCGACGCCGGAGCCCACCGGCAAGCAGGTGTTGCTCGAAATCACCCATGCCGGCGTCTGCCATTCCGACCTGCATATCTGGGAAGGCGAATACGACCTCGGCTCGCGCGGCAAGATGAAGCTGTCGGACCGCGGCGTGGTCCTGCCGCTCGCCATGGGGCACGAGATCGTCGGCAAGGTGCTGAAATGGGGTCCCGACGCCAATGGCGCCGGCCTCAAGGTCGGCGACCACATGATCGTCTTCCCCTGGGTCGGCTGCGGCAAATGCGCCGAATGCCTGGCGGATGAGGACAATATGTGCCGGGTGAAGCCGGCGGCCCTCGGCGTCTACCAGAATGGCGGCTACGCCACGCATGTCGTGGCGCCCGAGCCGCGCCACCTGGTGCCGGTCGGCAGCCTCGATCCGTCGCTCGCCGCGACCTATGCCTGTTCGGGCATCACCGTGTTCAGCGCCATCAACAAGGCGATGCCGATGGCGCCGGACGATCCGATCGTCATCGTCGGCGCCGGCGGGCTCGGCATGAACGCCATCGCGGTGCTGAAGGCCAAGGGCCACAAGCGCATCGTCGTGGTGGATGTCAGCCAGGCGAAGCTCGATGCCGCGAAGACGGAAGGGGCGACGGACACGGTCCTCGCGGACGGCCCCGGCACGGCGCAGAAGATCATCGACACGGCCGGCGGCGCGGTCGGTGCCATCATCGACCTGGTGAACGGCACCGACACCGCGCGCTTCGCCTTCGATGCGCTGCGCAAGGGCGGGAAGCTGATCCAGGTCGGCCTCTTTGGCGGGGAGATGAACATCCCCCTGCCGCTGGTGCCGATGCGCGCCCTGACCATCCAGGGCAGCTATGTGGGCAATGTGAAGGAGCTGCGGGAGCTGGTCGGCATCGCCCAATCGGGCAAGCTGCCGGCCATCCCCATCACCAACATGCCGCTCAACCAGGCCAACGCGGCCCTGAACCGGCTGAAGGATGGCAAGGTCGTCGGGCGCATCGTGCTGACGGCCGCGGCGGCCTAAGACGCGGGATTGGAGAGGGGCGCCGCTCCTCTCCGTCGCGATAGCGGGTGGGAAAGCCGCGAACGGGAGGGGCCCTGCCCCTCCAGAGCACCCCGCCAGCATTTGGCGCAGGGCCCGACGGCAGTACCGAACCCTCGCAGCGTCCGTCGTGCGCAAGAGCGTGTCGTGGCATCATTCTGCCCATGATGCCCGCCGCCACGTGACGGTTTCCAAAGGCCTCGGGCCTTTGGCGGGGTGGTTTGGAGGGGCGGCGCCCCTCCAACGACAACAGTGAAGGAATTGCGGATAGACCGTCAGGCCTTTCGGCCTTTGCTGTGACGGCCTGGAGGGACGAGCCCCTCCCGGCGAGCGCCAAAGCCCTTCTCCGCCGCCGCATCAGCGCGCCGGAAACGCTCCACCCGTCACCGGATCCCGTTCCGGGTCAGCCACCGCCGCGATCGCATGGCGCGCATGCTCGCGCTCCTCTGGCACGCCGTGCCGTTGGTCCGGCGGCGCCGACCCGTCGGGATAGGCCCCGACCACCAGCAGGCGCGTACCGGCGCCGAGGTTGCGATGCCCCGTCCCGGCCGGCAGCACCACGACGTCACCGGCATGCAGGTCGAGTTGCACGCCGCTCTCCCCGCCAAGCTGGACGCGCACGGCCCCCGCGACGACGGCCAGCGCCTCATGCGCGTTGGAATGAAAGTGGTGCCAGTCATGGATCCCGTTGCGCCAGGCAGGGCGCCAGCCATGGCTGCGGAACAGGGCTTCGGCGGCGTCGGGATTTCCCTGGGGCACGACGCCGCGATGCAGGACGACCGGCAGGCGGGGATTATTGGGAATGGCGCCGCCATCCGGCAGGAAGATCAGTTCCGCACCATCCGACCGCTGCTCATGCATCGCACCGTCTCCCGTTGCCCGAGGAAGATTGGGCGGGTCGCCCGAAATGCAAAAGGGCCGGCCCTTGCGGGACGGCCCTTCGGAGGACTGGGGAAAGCCCTCGGGGATCAGCGGCGGGCGGCGCGCCCGGTGGCCGGGAACTGGGCCACTTCCTCATAGCCACGAGCCGAGGCCTGGGCCACGCCACCGCGCAGGCCGGTGCCGGCCAGCATCATCCCGCCGCTGGCGTCCGGCCGGTTGTGGATGAAGCCCTGCACGGCATAGGTGCGGCCGTAATTCTCGTTGCTGTAGCCAACCTGAACGCGCACCTGCGACCAGTCATTGCTGGGCGAGGCATCGACCACCGAAACGCCGCGCATGATGGAGCCGCGACGAATGCCGGGGCCGCCCCAATTGGCGTGATGGATCAGGATCTCGCGGTTCGAGATGACGCGCTCGACGACGGCCACATGGCCGGCACGCATGCCACCCGAACCCGGGAAGGCGAGGATCGAACCGACCTCGGGCCGGTTGCCGCGGGCGTAGAGGCCGGCGGCGTTGTACCACCACTGACCGCCATTGCCGCTGATCGCCATGCCGGTCGCCTGGCGCGCATAGGGCACGCAGGAGATGCCGCCGCCGTACCCGGCGCCTGCCGCCGCGGCATAGCTGCGGCCGCCGCCGCGGCGGTTCGTCGCCTGGCGCGATGCAACCCCGGTGCGGGCGACGACGTTCTGACGCTGGTTGGTCCCGCGCGCCGTGGCATTCGCGGTGGGGCGTACCGTCCGGTTGGGGGCGGCGGCGGCGGTGGTACGCGCGGCCGGCTTGGGCTGTCGGGCTTCAGGTGCTCGTGCCTCGGCGTCGTGCGCCGGCATGCCAAGACCGCCAAGAAGGATCGCCAAGGCGATCGCAGCCCCCCGTGCCCTCATATGCCCCCAATGCCCCCTGTGATTTCCCCCGCGAGCCTTGCGACCCGCGTCTGAAATCTGGGGTAACAATGGGTGCCGGGGCCTGCAACCGGCCTCTGACGTGACCTGCGTCACGCGGCACGATTTGCCGATCGCGGGTGGGTGAAGTGCGGCAGAAGCGGACTTTATTCCCGCAAATACGGCGACAATGGGGCCAAACCACAGTGTGGTGGCCTGAAAACAACAACGCCCGACACAATGTGTCGGGCGTTTGGGCAAGAGTCGATGAAACATTTCCTGTGTGTCATCGACCTCGCCGGGGATTCGGGGCCGATGACCCCGAAACGGGTCAGCGGCAGGCGGTGACCATGATCTCCACCAGGTGGCGGGGATCGGCCATGTTGGCTTCCACGCAGGCGCGGCAGGGGGCGCCACCGGCCGGCAGCCAAGCGGTCCACAGCTCGTTCATCGCGGCGCGATCGGTGATGTGCTTCACCCAGATCTGCGCCGTCAGCAGGCGGGTCTTGTCCGTACCGTTCGCTTCGAGCGCGGCGTCGATCTTCGCCAGCACCTCGGCGGTCTGGCCCTTGATGTCCTTGGAGAGGTCATCGGCGGTGAGGCCGGCGAGGTAGACGAAATTGTGGTACTCGACGGAGGTCGAGAGGATCTGGTTGGTGCCCTGGCGGGTGATCTTGCTCATGCCGGCCGCTCCTTCACGAATTGCGCCCCTCGCGCGGGCGCGATGCTGCGCCTGTCGCGCGGCGCGCTTCTAGAACAGCTTGCGGCGATCGGGAATGACCCCGCGGCGGCGGGTACTGCGGGTTTCCGCCGGCCGGCCGGCTATCGGCCCGGCAGCAACACGGCGCCGCGTCACCACGGCGCCGGTCGGACAACCTGTCAGCGGAGCGCGCGATGTCTCCGCCGACGGCTTCCATGGCCGGGGAGCGGCAGAGCCCCTCCCCGACGTCGCGTCACGGCGCGGCCGCGGGCCGGGCGTTGGCCGCTTGCTTCGCCGTCAGCGCGCGACCCCCTGGGTCGGCCCCTGGCTCAGCCCGGACAGCGCCGGCAGGATGTCGCGCACCTGCGGCGGCGCCGCGAGCCGCCGCACCGTCTCCTGCGGTCCCAGCGGGAAGACGTTGCGCGGCAGGGCGCGCGCCAGGGCCGCCTGGTCATTGGCGTCGATCGCCCGCGCCGCGGCGGCGAGGCCGGTGACGACCGCCTGGCCCTGGGCGCGCTCGGGAATGCCAAGCGCCTGGCGCGCTTCCCACCGCGAGGCCTGGAGACTGTTGATGCCGACGCTGCTGCCCGCCATCTGCCAGCGCGGATTGCGCGGCAGGCTGTCGGCGAGCCATTCGAGTTCGGCGATCGCACGCGCCGCCGCGGCGGGCTGGTTCGGCTGCGGATTGGAGAAGAAGGCCCCGATCTCGCGACCCACCGCGAGGTAGCGCTCGGTCGGCTGCCCGCTCTGCGGCCCGAGTCCGCCCGGCAGGGTGGGCGGCGGCCCCTCCGGCGCACAGGCCACGGGGAGCAGGAGCAGCATAAGGGCGAAGCGGCGGCGCATGGGATCCTCCGGAGGCATGTCTGGCGCGTCGAAGACTGCGCGCGCGAAACCTATCACGCGCCGTGCCGGCGTCAGCCCAGATCCCGCCGAATCATCGCAGGCGCCCGGTGAAATCGAGCACCGCCCGGATCCCCTCGCCGCCCGGATCGTTCAGCACCGCCGGATGCGCCGCGCCGGGCAGGATCAGCAGTTCCGCCTGCCGCGCGGCCGCGGCGAGCCGGCGCGCGTGATCGGGCGGGGTCAGGCGATCCCCCGCGCTTGCCACCACCAGCACCGGCGCGGCGATGCCCGGCATGCGCGGCAGGTTTTCAAAACGGTGACGCAGCAGCGCCCCGGTCGGCAGCCATGGGTAGGCCGAGGCGGCCAGTTCCGCGACGGAGGTGAAAGGGCTTTCCAGCACCACCGCCGCGATGTCGTGCCGCCCTTCGGCCAGGCGGGTGACAACGGCAGTGCCCAGGCTCTCCCCCCAGAGCACCAGCGGCGCGCCGGGGAAAGACTGGCGGACCCAGCCGAGCATCGCCTTCGCATCCCGGGCGAAATCGGCTTCACCCGGGCGTCCAGCATTGCCGCCATAGCCCCGGTATTCCGCAAGAACAACGCTGTAGCCCGCACTTCTCAGGATTTGCGCGATCTGAAGCCGGTCCTCGGCATTGCCGCCATTGCCGTGGAAATGCAGCACCACGGGCCGGTCGGGCGCGGCGCGCGCTGCCAGGAAGGCGAGATCCGGCTCTCCCTCCCGCCGCAGTACCGGCCTCTCCCAGCCCGGCGGCGCGGCGATCGCCCGTTCGTCCGGCAGGAAGATGAGCCGCTCCTGCCCCAGCCAAAGCGCGCCGCCCAGCAGCAGCGGCAGGGCCGCCAGCACGGCGAGCGCGGTCAGCACGCGCCGCACGGTCCGGCGCCCCGGATCACGGGGGACAGGGCTGCGATCCCGCGGCAAGGCCGGCCAATGCGCCAACCCCTGCCCCGATCGCCGCCCCGCGCCCCGCATCGGCGCTGAAGGAACCCGCCGCCGCCCCCAACCCGGCGCCGATGGCCGCGCCGTAGGCCGCCGCGGCCACGGGGTCATCGCAGACCGGGTTGACCGGCACGGGAACGGCGACGGGCTGCACCACGACGCAGCCGGCAAGCGGAAGCAGCAGGAACAACCGGATCATGCCACCCACCCTGCCCCGCCATTCGGGCGGGACGAAGGCCGCCGGCTTACCGGAGGCGCCCACCCTGGGACGGGCCGCTCGCCAGCGCCCAATAGGCCTGCATCACATCCGGCACCGACGGCGGCGCCGAGAGCCGCTGCACCGTCTGCTGCGGACCGAGCGTGAAGATCCGGCGTGGCAGGGCGGCGGCCAACGCCGCCCGGTCGTTGGCATCGATGGCATTGGCGGCCGCGGCGAGGCCGTTGATCACCTCCTGGGGTGGCGCCGTCTGCGGAATGCCGAGCGCCCGCCGCGCTTCCCAGCGCGATTGCTGCAGGCTGTTGATGCCGGTGTCGCTTGCCGTCATCCAGCGCGGGTTGTTCGGCAGCGTATCGGCCAGCCACTCAAGTTCCCCGATCGCCCGCGCCGCCGCGGCGGGCCGGTTCGGCTGCGGGTCGCGGAAGAAGGCCACGACCTCCTGCCCCACCACGACGATGGGATCGCGGCCGACCATGCCCTGCTGGCCGCCGAGGCTCTGTGGCAGGGTCGGTGGAGGTCCCTCCGGGGCGCAGGCGGCCAGGGCGAGGGCAAGCACCAGGGCGGAATGGCGAATCATGGCTTTCCTCCGACGGGGATGGAATTCATAGCATGGCCGGTACGACGCGCTCATCAAGCCCTCGCTGCCGCCGCGCGCGGTTCGGAAGCGAGATGCGCGATGCGCGATGCGGACGGAACGCTCAGCGCGGGCGGCCGGCCAGGCCTTGCGGCCCCCGTGCAAGCGCCCAGTAGGCCGACATGGCCGAAGGCACCGAGGGCGGCGCCGACAGCCGCTGCACCACGGCCTGCGGCCCCAGCGGGAAGATGGCGGGCGGCAGGGCGCGCGCCAGCGCCGGCTGGTCGTTGGCCTCGATCGCCTGCGCCGCGCCGGCGAGGCCGTTGATCACGCCCTGGGCGGGCGCGCCCGCTGGAATGCCAAGCGCCGTGCGCCCCTGCGACCGTGCCTGGGCCAACTCGGTGAGCCCGGCCGCCGCCCCGGTCTGCCAGCGCGGATTGCGCGGCACCGTGTCAGCGAGCCATTCGATCTCGGCGATGGCCCGCGCCGCCGCGGCGGGCTGATTCGGCTGCGGGTCGCGGAAGAAGCTGGCCACGCTCTGCCCCACCACCACGACAGGGTCGCGGCCGAACAGCGCCTGCGAACCGCCGAGGCTCTGCGGCAAGGTCGCGGGCGGGCCCTCCGGGGCGCATGCGGCGACGGCAAGCCCGAGCAGCAGGGCGGAACGACGGATCATGGCTTCCCTCCGGGACTCGCGCGGGGAGCCTAGAGCATCTTTCGATCGGCCGGCACCGGCCGGCGCCGGTCAGCCGTAGCCGGCGGCGCGCAGCTTCTCGCCGAGCACCTTCACCTGCACGGCCAGGGCGACGCTTTCCTGCTCGCGCAGGCGGTTGCGCAGGTCGCGCGCGGATTCCTCCATGTCGCGCAACAGGCCGGGCAGGCCCGGCGGCACCTCGGCGCCCGCGGACAGGCGCGCGGCGATGCGCTCCAGCCCATCGAGATTCACGCCCAGGAAGCGGCGCGCTTCCTCCAGGCGTTCGGGCCGGCGCTCGAACTCGTCGAGCACCGCGCCGATCGCCACGGCGACGGGAATGAGGCGCGGCTCGGCGATCTGCCGCCCGGTTTCCATGACACGGACCAGCCGCGCCCGGGCATCGTCCAGCGGTCCCGGCGCCGGCGGCGCGGCGGGTGGCAGCGCCGCCGGGACTTCGACGATGCCCGTGTAGAGCAGCCGCGTCCCGCCCCAGGCGCCGGCGCCCAGCAGCAGGGCCGCGACGGGACCGGCCTCGGCGCCCAGGAAGGCGACCAGCGCGGCGGCTGCGCCCATCGCGATGGCGGCAAGCGTCGCATCGCCCGCCCGGCCCCGCCGCATCAGCCAGGTCGCCCCCATGGGCAGCGCGATGCCGAGCACGCAGCCGAGCAGCGCCCATTCCCGCCCGGCAAAGAGGTTCACGAGCGTCGCCGGCAGCAGCGGCAGCACGGTGAAGGGCAACAGCCAGCGCCGCCAGAAGGCCGAGATCACGACGGCACCAGCGAGAAGATCGCGCGGAACAGCGCGAGCAGCCCCGCGACCCACATCGTCCCGCCAAGCAGGAAGAAGCCGATCATTCGCGTGCCGAAGGGCGGCGGCGTGGTCGGTGGTGCAGCGAAGGGTGCGTTGCCTGGGCTCATCACGGGGTCTTAGATCGCCCGAAGGAAGCGCGGCTTCAAGGCGCCGCGCGCGGTGGAAGGAAGCGTCGATGGAACGGATCGCGGTGGTGGGCGCGGGGCTGATCGGCAGCGCCTGGGCGATGGTCTTCGCCCGGGCGGGGCATCCGGTGCGGATCTGGGACCCCGCGCCGGGCGCCGCCGAGGCCGCGATGGCGGTGGTGCGCGCGCGCCTCGCGGACCTGCAGGCGGCCGGGCTGATCACCGAGACATCGGAGGCGGTCGCCGCCCGCGTCGCCGTGGCGGAGACGCTGGAAGCCTGCCTCGACGGTGCCGCCCATGTGCAGGAGAACGGGCCTGAGCGCGTCGAGGTGAAGCGCGAGACCTTCGCGCGGCTTGATGCGCTGGCGGGGCCCGATGTCGTGCTGGCCTCATCGACCTCGGGCATCCCGGCTTCCGCCTTCACCGAGGGCCTGGCGGGCCGGGGGCGGTGCCTCGTCGCCCATCCCGTCAATCCGCCCTACCTGGTGCCGCTGGTCGAACTGGTCGGCGCCCCCTGGACCGAGCCGGCGGTGATCGCGCGTACGCGGGCGCTGATGGGGCGCGTCGGCCAGGTCCCGGTGACGGCGCTGAAGGAGACGCGCGGCTTCGTGCTGAACCGCCTGCAGGCCGCGCTGGTGGCCGAAGCGTTCCGGCTGGTCCGCGACGGGGTGATGTCGGTCGAGGATGTCGATGCCTGTGTGAAGGAAGGGCTTGGCCTGCGCTGGTCCTTCATGGGGCCCTTCGAGACGATCGACCTGAACGCGCCTGGCGGCGTGGCGGATTATGTGGCCCGCTTCGGCCCGCTGATGGGTGGGATCACCGAGGAACAGGCGCCTTATCTCTACGACGCGCCGACCGTCGCGCAGGTGGCCGAGGCGCGGCGCGCGGCGCTGGCGGCCGAGCGCATCCCGGACCGCTCGGCCTGGCGGGACCGGCGGCTGATGGCGCTCGCCGCGCATAAGCGGGCGCAGCCCGGCTGAAGATCATGGCGGCCAGTGGCGACCGCGGCGTTCGCCGCGAAGCAGAGCGTCTTCTGTGACCTTCCATTCTGGATCGCCGCGCCATGCCCGGGCGATGCTGAGCTCCCCCTCACCTCCCGGAGTCCCGGATGCTGCGCCTGCTGCCCATCGCCTTCCTCCTGCTCGGCCTGGGGCTGCTCGCCGGCTCCGGCTATGCGGCCTGGTCGGAAGTCCAGTTCCGCCGGGACGCGGTGGAAACGGACGGCCAAGTGGTGGAGATGCTGGCCCGCACCAGCCGGCGCGACGGCCGGACCAGCACAAGCTACGTGCCGGTCTTCGTCTTCACCCTGCCCGACGGCACGAAGCGGCGGGTCGAAGGGGGCGTGGCCTCCAACCCGCCCTGCTGCACCGTGGGCCAGGCAGTCCGGATCCGCTACCGGCCGGAAGCCCCTGAACGCGCACAGATGACCGGCTTCATGGAGAGCTGGCTCGTCGCGACGATCCTCGGCGGGATCGGATTTGTCTTCGCGGTGGTGGGCTGGGGGATCCGTGGCGTCGGCCGCGGTGGCGGCAGCGGCGGGGCGATGCCGGTGCCGCCGGCCGTCCCCGCGCCGGCGCATGCCATGACCTTCCCGCTCCCGCTGGTCGGCCTGCGGCGGGAACCGGGGCAGTGGTTCCTCCAGGCGCGCTGGTCGGACCCGCGCAGCGGCGTGCAGCGCCTGTTCGAGAGCCCGCCCATTCCCTTCGATCCGGTGCCGCAGATGCGCAGCATGACCACCGTCGCGGTCACCTTCGATCCGGGCGACCCGAACAGCGCCTACAGGATGGACCTGTCCTTCCTGCGCGCGCCGGGATGATCAGGATTGCAGGAAGCCGACCCGGTCTTCCTCGAACACCCCGCAGGTGAGCGGACCGCCGGACCAGGCGGCGGTGTCGAGGCAGATGCGGTTGTCGCGCATCACCGGCTGGAAACCCGCCGTGTGGCCGTGCACCACCACCATGCCGTGGTCCCGTTCCGAACCGAGGAAGTCGTGGCGGATGCGCAGCAGATCCTCGCGCGACTGGTCCTCGAGCGCGATGCCCGGGCGGATGCCGGCATGGACGAACAGGTAGCCGCCTTCCTGGTGATGCAGGTGCAGCCGGCGGAAGAAGCGCATCTGGCCGGCGGTGAAATGGTCGGGCCAGGCCTCCCGCGGTGCGTCTTCCGCGATGCCCCATGAGTCCAGCGTCGCGCGGCCGCCGCCCCACAGCCAATCCGCCGCCGCCGCGCCGTCGCCACCCAGTGCGGCCAGCATCGTCTCCTCATGGTTGCCGGTGAGATTCAGCATCTCGATGCCCGGCACCGGGTCCTCCCCGATCAGGTAATCCACCACCGCGCGGGATTGCTCGCCCTTGTCCACATAGTCCCCGAGATGCAGCAGCATCGCCGAGGCCACGGGCCGCGCCTTCGCATCGGCCGCGATCTGCCGATGCAGGTCGCGCAGCTTGGCATAGGAGCCATGGACATCGCCGATGACGTAGAGGCGGCGCCCATGGGGCAGTTCGGCCGGAGCCTGGCGGAATTCGATCATTGTCTGTCGGCGCGTGGGTCCAGGGCGTCGCGCAGCCCATCCCCCATCAGGTTGAAGGCCAGCACGACCACCATGATGGTCAGGCCGGGGAAGATCGACAACCAGGGGGCCTGCGTCAGGAAGCGCTGGGATGAATTCAGCATCGACCCCCAGGACGGGTTCGGCGGCTGCTGGCCGAGACCGAGGAAGGACAGCGCGGCCTCGGCGATGATGGCTTCCGCGATGGCGAGCGTCGCCTGCACCAGCAGCGGCGGGACGATGTTCGGCAGCACATGCACGAAGGCCGTGCGCCAGGCCGGATTGCCGAGCGCGCGGGACGCCTCGATCCAGTCGGTCGCCTTGGCCTCCAGCGCCATGCCGCGCGACAGGCGCACGAAGACGGGACTCGCGGTGATGGCGATGGCGAGCATCGCATTCTCGAGCGCCGGCCCCAGGAAGGCCGCGAGCGCGATGGCGAGGATGAGGAAGGGCACCGAGAGCATCGCATCCGCGACGCGGGAAATGACCGCATCCGTCCACCCGCCCGCGAGCCCGGCCACCATGCCGAGCGGCACGCCGATGATCAGCGCCCCCATGACCGAGACGACGCCCGCCATCATCGACGCCCGCGCGCCCCAGACGACGCGGGAGAAGACGTCGCGCCCGTTCTCGTCGGTGCCCATCCAGAAGTCCCAGGAGGGCGGCTTGCGGATCCGCGACCAGGAGGTCTGGAGCGGGTCGTAGGGCGCGACCACCGGTGCGAAGATCGCGACGAGGATGAACAGGACCACCACCACCAGGCCGAAGACGGCCAGGCGATGGCGCAGGAAGCGCCGGATGGCGCGGCGGGCGGGGCTCTGGGCGACGGTGGCGGCACTCATCGGGCGGCGCTCCGGAACCGGTGGGGGCCCTGCCCCCTCCGGGCCTCCCCTGCCAAAGGCCGAAAGGCCTTTGGAAACCGATATCTGGCGCGGGGGCCGACAGGCACGCCGCCGTCTCCCCGGCCCGAGGCTCCACCTCGGGCCGCGAGCGCACAGCGCGACCGCGCCCAGACCAACCGCCGCGCCCGGCGCACCAGTGCAGGGCGCGAAAGCCAAGCCGCCGGATGGCGGCGCCGGCGCCTGAGGCAAACAAAAATCCGGCTGAGGGTCGCCATCAGGCGGTCCTCAGGCGCGGGTTGATCGCCATGTAGAGCAGGTCCGTCAGCAGCGAGAGCAGCACGAAGATCAGCGCGGTCGCCATCACCACGCCCTGCACCACCGGATAGTCGCGGTTGAACACGGCATCGACGATCAGCTTGCCGAAGCCCGGGATGGTGAAGATCTGCTCGGTCAGCACGGCGCCGGCCAGCAGGCGGCCGAACTCGATGGCGCCCAGCGTCACGACCGGGATCAGGGCGTTGCGCAGCGCGTGCTTCCAGACGACCACGCGCTCGGCCAGGCCCTTCGCCCGCGCGGTGCGGACATAGTCCTGCGACAAGGCGGTCAGCATCGCCGCGCGGGTGTGGCGCATCAGCACGCCGGCCACATTCGTGCCGAGCACGAAGGCCGGCATGATGGTGGTCGCGAGGGACTGCACCGGATCCTCGAAGAACGGCACGTAACCCGAGGGCGGCAGCCAGCCGAGCTCCACGCTGAACAGCAGGATCATCATGATGCCGAGCCAGAAATTCGGCGTGGAGATGCCGAACAGGGCCGCGCCATTCGCCGCCCAGTCCGCCGGCGTATCCTTGCGGATGGCCGAGACGATGCCGAGCGGCACGCCGATCAGGATGGCGATGACGAAGGCCATGGCGGCGAGCTGGAAGGTCACCGGCAGCTTGGTGAGGATCAGTTCCGACACCGGCACGCGGATGCGCCACGAGAAGCCGAAATCGCCGGTCATCACACGGCCGATCCACAGCAGGTATTGCTGCCAGATCGGCTTGTCGAGGCCGAGCTCGGCACGGATCTGGGCGAGCACCTGCTCGTCGCCGCGCTCCTCCCCGGCGAGGATCACCGCCGGATCGCCGGGCATGAGCTGCTGCAGCCCGAAGATCAGGATGGAGAGGATGATCAGGGTGGGGATGACCTGCCCCACCCTGCGCAGCAACCAGAGCGCCACCTACTGGAACCGCATGCCCTGAAGGCGGATCATGCCGTCGGCGATCGGCCGGTAGCCCGCGAGCCGCGTGGCATGCGCCATGATGTTCTTGCGGTGCCAGAGATAGACGCGCGGCGCATCGCCCGCGATGGCGATGTTCAGCACCCGGGCATAGAGGTCGCGGCGCTTCGCGTCATCCAGTTCGACCCGCGCGGCGTCGAGCAGCGCATCGACCTCGGGGTTCGAGTAGCGGCTGTCGTTCTGCGCGCCGCCGGTGCGGATGAAGGAATAGATGTTGCCGTCCGGATCGGTGCGGCCCGACCAGCCGTTGAAGTAGATGTCGAACTCCCCGCGCGTCGAGGCCTGCAGCGAGGAAGCGAATTCCATCGCCCGGATGCGCAGCTCGAAGCCGGCCTCGGACACCATGGCCTGCATCACCTCGGCGGCCTGGCGCAGGTCGGGGTTGTTGGGGACGATCATCTCGACCGGATAGGGCGTGGTCACGCCGGCCTCGCGCAGCAGGGCGCGGGCGCGGGGGACGTCGCGCGCGGTCGGCGCGAAGCCGCGGACATGGAAGGGGTTGGCGGGCGGGAAAGGCTGCCGCGTCGGGGTGTACATCCCCTCATAAACCACCTGGTTGATGGCGGCGCGGTCGAGGGCGAGCTCGAAGGCCTGGCGCACCCGGCGGTCACGGCCGAGCGGTGTCTCCGAACGCGGCCCGTTGCCGACATTGAAGATCAGGTTCTGGTAACCGAGTTCCTCGACCGCCACGGCGCGCAGGTTACGCGCGCGATTGATGGTGGCGAGATCGTCGGGTTCCATGCGCTCGACGAATTCCACCGCGCCGGATTGCAGGTTCGCGAGGCGCACCGTGTTGTCCGGGATGGGCAGGTAGGTCACGCGGTCGAAGTGGATGTTGGCGGCATCCCAGTAGTCGCGGAAGCGCTCGACGACGATGCGTTCCTGCGCGACGCGCTCGACGAAGCGGAAGGGGCCGGCGCAGACCGGGCGGGTGCCGAAGTTGCGGCCCAGCGCCTCGGACGCCTTGGGGCTGACGATCATCCCCGCGCGGTCGGTCAGCATCGACAGGAAGGAGGCCGAGGGCGTCTTCAGCACCATGCGCACGGTGTGGGGGTCCACCACCTCGACGCGGTCGAGCTCGCCGATCTCGCTGCGGCGATAGCTGCCCTGCATGGTCTGGTGGCGGTTCATCGAATAGCGGACGGCCTCGGCGTCCATCGCCTCGCCATCATGGAAGCGCACGCCCTGGCGCAGGGTGATGAGGAGCTGCGTCGGCGATTCCCAGCGATAGCCGGTGGCGAGCTGGGGCACGACCTCCAGCCGTTCGTTGATGTCGAACAGCTTGTCGCAAAGCGACATGTAGACGATGCGCCCGACATAGGTGCGCGACAGGGTCGGGTCGAGGATGTCGGGGTCCTCGCGCAGGCCGATGCGCAGGTTCTGCGCCTGCGCGAGCGCGGGAACCAGCAGCGCGGCCGCGGCGAGCGCGGCGCGGATCGTCTTCTTCATGATGGTGGCACTCCCGGTTGCGGGCTCGGGGCCCGGAAGAAGGATTGCAGGCGACGGAGCCGTTCGCCGCCCGCCAGGCGGTCCGGGCGCGGCACGGTCGGCGGCAGGCGGCCGTCGAGGTGGCAGGCGACGGCATGCGGGGCGGCGGTCAACACCGGTGCCGTGGTGCGGCAGATCTCTTCCGCGAAGGCACAGCGGGTGTGGAACCGGCAGCCGGGCGGCGGCGCGATGGGGGATGGGACGTCGCCCTCGATGGGCGGTGTCTTCGTGCCATGGCCGGGAACGGCGGCGAGCAATGCCCGCGTGTAGGGATGCCGGGGCGTGGTCAGGACCGTCTCGGCCGGCCCCTGTTCGACGATGCGGCCGAGATACATCACCGCCACGCGGTCCGCGACGTGGCGCACGACGCCGAGGTCGTGGCTGATCAGGACGAAGGTCAGGCCGAGGTCGCGGATCAGTTCCGACAGCAGGTTCACCACCTGCGCCTGCACGCTGACATCGAGGGCGCTGACGGGCTCGTCGCCGATGATCAGCTTCGGCTGGGAAGCGAGAGCGCGCGCGATGGCGATGCGCTGGCGCTGCCCGCCCGAGAATTCGTGCGGCCAGCGGCGTGCGAGTTCCGGCCGCAGGCCGACGCGGGAGAGCAGGTCGGCGACGCGCGCGCGTTCCTGGCTGCGCGGGACGATGCGATGCAGGCGCAGCGGCTCGGCGACGGCCTGTTCCACCGTCATGCGCGGATCGAGGCTGGCGAAGGGATCCTGGAAGATGAGCTGCATGTCGCGCCGCTTCGCCCGCAGCGCCGCGGGGGAGAGCCTCGCGAGATCATCCCCGGCGACGCGCACGCTGCCGCTGTCGGGTGTGATCAGGTTCAGCATCAGCCGCCCGAGGGTGGACTTGCCGCAACCGGATTCCCCCACGATGGCCAGCGTCTCGCCCTGCTGCACCGCGAGGCTGACGCCATCCACCGCGTGCACCGCACCCACCCTGCGCCCCAGCGCATCCCGCACCGGAAACTTCTTGATCAGCCCATCGGCCTCGAGAATGGGTGCGATCATTGGCTTGATGGGCCTGCCCGATGCGCCGGGGCCGCCTGGGCGACGGACAAAGAAAGGAGGGGGTGCGGGGGAGTTCCCTCCCCCGCGAGAACCCCGTCGAGCGGCGCACGCCAGCAGGCGGAGAAATGCCCCGGCGCGACTTCCCCGAG
Source organism: Roseomonas sp. (assembly GCA_041914265.1). Classification (GTDB taxonomy): domain Bacteria; phylum Pseudomonadota; class Alphaproteobacteria; order Acetobacterales; family Acetobacteraceae; genus Neoroseomonas. The sequence goes on along the minus strand of JAYSDS010000049.1, from coordinate 4,362 downwards.
CGTCGGCGCCCGGTTGCAGGCCTCGACGCCGAAGGGGCAGCGCGGTTCGAAGCGACAGCCCGGCGGCGGGTTGCGCAGGTCCGGCACGGTCCCGTCGATGCTGGCAAGGCGTTCGCCCGGCCTGCCTTCCCCCGGCGCCGCGCCCAGCAGCCCGGCGGTGTAGGGATGCTCAGGCATCGCGAAGAGCGTCCCGGCCGCCGCCTGCTCGGCGATCCGGCCGGCATACATCACGGCGACCTCATCCGCGTGGTCGGCAACGACGCCGAGGTCGTGGGTGACGAGGATGACCGCCGTCCCGGTCTCGCGCTTCAACTCGTCCAGCAGCGCGAGGATCTGGGCCTGCACCGTGACGTCGAGCGCGGTGGTGGGTTCGTCGGCGATGAGAAGCTTCGGACGGCAGGCGAGCGCCATGGCGATCATCACGCGCTGGCGCATGCCGCCCGAGAGCTGGTGGGGATACTGGCGCGCGCGGCGCGCCGCATCCGGGATGCGCACGCGGTCGAGCATGCGCACCGCTTCCGCGAAGGCCGCGGCGGCGTCGAGCTGCTGGTGCAGGCGCAGGGCTTCCGCGACCTGTTCCCCGGCGGTGAAGGCCGGGTTCAGGCTGGTCATGGGTTCCTGGAAGATCATCGCCATCTCACCGCCGCGCAGCAGCCGGCGCGCATCGGCCGAAAGCGTGTCGAGGTCGCGGCCGTTCAGGCGGATGGCGCCGCCGATGCTGGCGGTGGCGGGCAGCAGCCCCATGATGGCGAGCGCCGTCACCGACTTGCCGCAGCCGGATTCCCCCACGATGGCCAGGGTGCGTCCGGCCTCCACCTGGAAGGAGATGCCGTCGAGCACCCGCACCGCGCGCCCGTCCTGGCGGAAATCCAGCGTCAGGCCGGCGACGTCGAGGACAGGGCTCATCGCGGGGCGGCCGGTGCCGCGGTGGCGAAAGGCTGCGCGGGACTGCACCTGACCATGGCGCGAATAGAACCGCTTTGCGCCGCCATGCAAAGGCCTCGCCGCCGCCCGCATGGGCAGGGCGGACGAAGACTGCCCGGGGCTGGGGCAGGTCTTGCCGATGGATCAGGCAGGCACCGCGGATCGCGGCCATGTACGGCGGCGCGGCCTGGCCTATGATGCGGCAGCTTCGGAGACCCGCCATGCCTGCCCGCGCCACGACCTTCCTGCACCGCGCCTGGATGACGGCCCTTGCTGCCCTGATCGCGGCCGGCGCCGTCGCGCAGGGCGTGCCGGTGGATGAACGGGAACCGAACCCCGCCGCTGTGGGTGCCGCCGAACGGGCCGCCGGCGATGCGCCCAGCGCCGCCGAGGCGCGGCGGGATGCGCAGGTGACGGACCAGCTCTATCGCGAGCTGACGGGGCAGAACCCGAATGCGGCGCCGAATGTGGCGCCGCCCGCGCCGCTGCAGAGCCCCGCCCAGGATGCGCGGCAGGAGAACCAGCTCTATCGCGAGCTGACGGGGCAGAACCCGAACCAGCCACCGCGCTGACGGCTTGGCCCAGCGGAATGTCGCGCATGCGGGGCTGCATGCGCGATCGAAGGCCAGCCGGTGTCAGAACGCCCGCAGATTGTCGCGGAACATCGCGTGCTCGTAGCTGCTCCGGGTCAGGCCGCGGCGCTGGAGTTCCGGGATCAGCCCGTCCGCGATCTCCGCGACCACGCGGCGCGAGGTGTCGTTGGAGGTGATGAGGAAGCCATCGCCGCCGACCTCCTCCATCGCCTCGCCCATCGCCTGGGCCACCTGCTCCGGCGTGCCGATGAGCTGGATGGAGCCTGAATCGGAATAGACCTCGGTCGCCTGGCGCAGCGTCTTGTTGCCGGCCTTCTTGAGGAACTCGTCGAGCGACTGCTGATGGCCGTTGGTGGTCAGCGATCCCAGCGGCTGGTCGAGCGGCAGGGCGCCGAAATCGATGTTGGTGATCTTCGACAGATGGGCGAGCCGCTTCGCCACCGTCTCGTCATTCGTCGCCAGGCGGCGCTTGTGCTTCGCGCGGGCTTCCTCCTCGGTTTCGCCAATCACGGGATGGACAAGGAAGAGGACCTTGCAGTCGTCAGGGTTGCGCCCGGCAGCCGTCATCCGCGCGCGAACGTCGTCGCGATAGGCCTTCATCCCCGCCGTGCCCTTGACCGAGGCGACGATGGTGTCGGCATAGCGCGCGGCGAATTCGCGCCCGCGCGCGGACCCGCCCGCCTGGGCGATGACCGGCTGCCCCTGCACGCAGGGGCCGGAATTCAGCGGCCCGCGCACCTTGAAGTACTTGCCCTCGTGGTTGATGGCATGGACCTTGGTGTGGTCGACCAGCACGCCGGTCTCGCGGCTCGCGACGATGGCGCCGGGTTCCCAGGAACCCCAGAGCGCATGGACGACCTCCATGTATTCATCGGCGATGTCGTAGCGGTCATCATGCGGCGGCATGCCGGGCAGGCCGAAATTCCGCGCGGCGAAGTCGGAGGACCCCGTCACCGCATTCCAGCCAATGCGCCCGCCGGAAACCTGGTCGAGCGAAGCGATCTGCCGCGCCAGCAGATAGGGCGGATAGGCGAAGGTCCCGAGGGTGGTGACGATGCCGATCGACTTCGTCTCCCGCGCCAGCAGGGCCGCCACGATGGACGGGTCCTGCCGCGGCACCGACAGGCCGTGATGGAGGTAGATCTCGCGCGATCCACCATAGGATTCACCGATGTAGGACGAGTCCTCGAGCAGGATGTAGTCGAAGCAGGCACGTTCGAGGTTGCGCGTCATCTCGATGACGAATTCCGGCACCATCCATTCGGTGCCGATATTGCCCGTCCAGGGCTCGCCCCAAGCCTGGGCCGATGACCCCTGGAAGAACCAACCGAGATGGAATTTGCGTGCCATAAGCCGCCCTGCCGATGAATGCTGCGGCGCAGCGTCGCGCGGGGCGGTGCTTTGGGCAAGTCGGGCCGCCGCCGATCCTCCCCAGCCCGTGCGAACGCAGCGATGCACCCGCCCCATGAAATGGCGCCGCCGCCATGGCATGATCTCGAAAACGGAACAGAAGAACCGTCCCTGCAGCCAGCCGGGCCAGATGGGGAGAGCGCCATGCTCCAGAGCACGCGAATCGTCCGCGGCACGATGACCCCGGTGGGCGCCTTCGCCGCCGTCGCCGTCAGGCCGGCAGCCGAGCCGGGGACCGTGAGGCGCTGATGCGGATCCATGCCGCCGCCGCGGCCATCGAGGCCGCAACCGGGCTCGTCCTGGCGGTGAGCCCCGCCACCGTCGTCTGGCTGATCCTCGATCAGACGCTATCGGCCGAAGGGGCGCTGGTGGGCCGGATCGCCGGGATCGGGCTGATCCTCTTCGCGCTCGCCTGCTGGCGATGGCCGGAGCTCGGGCGGCCGGCGATGCTGATGTTCCAGCCGCTGATGGCGCTCGCGCTCATCGCGATCGCGCTTTTCACGCCGCTTGGCGGGCCGCTGCTGTGGCCCGCGATCCTCTACCACCTCGCCGCCTGGGGATTGCTCGCGCGGCGGCAGTGAGGCGCCGGAGCAAGGGTGTGGCCCCCGCTCCGGCGCGTCGTCCTACAGCTTCACCCGCAGCAGGTGCGCGATCTCGCCGATGATGCCGCGGCGGAAGGCGAGCACGCAGGCGACGAAGATGCCGCCCTGGATCACCGTGACCCAGGCGCCCATCTCGGCGAGGTAGTTCTGCATGGTGACGATCACGGCGGCGCCGAGCACCGGCCCGAACACCGTGCCGAGGCCGCCCACCAGCGTCATCAGCACCACCTCGCCCGACATCGCCCAGTGCACGTCGGTCAGCGTCGCGATGCCGAAGACGAGCGACTTCACGCCGCCCGCCACGCCGGCGAGCGTGGCCGAGAGGATGAAGGCCATCAGCTTGTAGTCGTCGGTGCGGTAGCCGAGGGAGGTCGCGCGGGGCTCGTTCTCGCGGATCGCCTTCAGCACCTGGCCATAGGGCGAATGGATGATGCGGTGGATCAGCAGGAAGCCGATCATGAAGACCCCGGCGACGAACCAGTACATCGCCATGTCCGGGGCGAGATCGACGATGCCGAGGAAGCGCCCGCGCGGGATCGCCTGGATGCCGTCCTCACCGCCGGTGAAGGGCGCCTGGACGCAGAAGAAGTAGATCATCTGCGCGAGTGCCAGCGTGATCATCGCGAAGTAGATGCCCTGGCGGCGGATGGCGATCCAGCCGAAGATCCAGCCCTGGAAGCCAGCGACGGCGGCTCCCGCAAGGACCGCGACTTCCGGCGTGAAGCCCAGCGACTTCGCCGTATAGCCCGCGATGTAGCCGCCCATGCCGAAATAGGCGGCATGGCCGAAGGAGAGCAGGCCGACATAGCCGATCAGCAGGTTGAAGGCGCAGG
>JAYSDS010000048.1:0-36933 GCA_041914265.1 Roseomonas sp. | reverse complement strand
CCCCCCCCCAGTTCCGCAGCGAACATATCGATGCGGCCCGGAAGGCCCGAGGCCTTCGGCGGGACGGGACGGCCCCCTCCCTGACACACCGCGCTAAAGGGTTGCATAGGCCCTCAGCCCATTCCCGCAAGATGCATGGCTTCCCGATACTGCCATGCGGCATTGGGGACTTTCCCCAGGCATGACCTGTCTGCAATGCTCACTCCACGCCAGGAGGAGCTTGCATGCTGTTCCACCTTGCCCTGAAGCGACTGATCCAGCACGGGTGCCTCACCGTCACCTATCCGGACGGCACCGTGCGCCACTATCGCGGCGGCCCGGGCCCCGAGGTCGCGATGCGCATCGTCACGGCCCGCGCGCTGCGCGGCATGACGTTCAACCCGGCTCTCGCCTTCGGCGAGGGCTACATGGCCGACGAGATCCGGCCGGAAGGCTGTTCCATCTTCGCCGTGCTGGAGATGCTGGTCCTCAACATGATGGAGGGCGGCACCCATCCGGCCGAGCGCGCCATGGAGATCGTGCGCCTCTTCCGCCGCCGGCTCGATCAGTTGAATCCCGCGGGGCGGTCCCGGCGCAACGTCGCGCATCACTACGATCTGAACGGGCGGCTCTATTCGCTCTTCCTCGATCGCGACCGGCAGTATTCCTGTGCCTACTTCCCCACCGGCACCGAAACGCTGGATGAAGCGCAGGCCGCGAAGAAGCGGCATATCGCCGCGAAGCTGAAGCTCGACCGCCCGGATCTCGAAGTGCTGGACATCGGCTGCGGCTGGGGCGGCATGGCCATCACCCTCGCACGCGACTTCGGCGCGCGCGTCACCGGCATCACCCTGTCGCAGGAACAATTCTCCGTCGCGCGCCAGCGCGCGGAGGAGGCGGGCCTGTCCGACCGCGTCCGCTTCGAGATGATGGACTACCGGAGTTGGAAGACGCCGATGGATCGCGTCGTTTCGGTCGGCATGTTCGAACATGTCGGCATCGACCACTATCGCCGCTTCTTCACCACCGTCCGCGATGCGCTGAAGGAGGACGGGGTCGCGCTGATCCACGCCATCGGGCGCATGGACGGACCCGGCTCCACCAATCCCTGGCTCGCTAAATACATCTTCCCCGGTGGCTACTCCCCTGCCCTGTCCGAGATCCTGCCGCATGTCGAGAAGGCGAAGCTGTGGGTCACGGACATCGAGATCCTGCGCCTGCACTACGCCAAGACCATCGAGCACTGGCGCGCCCGCTTCGCGGGCAATCGCGATGCCATCGCGAGCCTGACCGATGAGCGCTTCTGCCGGATGTTCGAATTCTACCTGGCGGGCGCCGAACTGTCCTTCCGCACCATGGGGCACATGAACTGGCAGCTCCAGCTCACGCGGCGCATCGATGCGCTGCCGCTGGCGCGCGACTACATGGTGGATGCGGAACGGGCCGCGGCCGCGCCGGCACGAGCCTGACCGGTGGGGCGGCCTTGCCCCGCCGTCATCCCCGTTATCCCCAGGCTGAGGCGCGAATCGCCCCGCCTCGGCGCATCCCGGGCGCGCTATACCGGCGCGAATGAACAGCCTCGATGCGACCCATTCCACGGACGGGCTCCTGGGCCTTTCCCAACGACTGCCGCCGGCGAATCTCGAAGCCGAGCAGGCGCTGCTCGGCGCCCTGCTGGCCAACAACAAGGCCTATGAGCGGGTTTCGGAGTTCCTCGCCCCCGACCATTTCGCCGACCCGGTGCATGGTCGGATCTACCAGGCGATCCAGAGGCGCGTGGAAGCGGGACAGCTCGCCGACGTCGTCACGCTGCGATCCGAATTCGAGCATTCGGGCGTGCTGGATGAAGCCGGCGGCACGGCGTATCTGGCGCAACTGCTCTCGGCCATGGTCGGCATCATCAATGCCGGCGAATACGGCAAGGTCGTCTACGACGCCTATCTGCGCCGGCAGCTGATCGACCTTGGCGAGGTGGTGGTGAACCGTGCCTTCGGCGCGGAACCGGAACTCGACGCCAAGGCGCAGCTCGAATCGGCGGAACAGGCGCTGTTCGACCTGTCCAAGGAAGGCGGTGCGGGGGATGGCGGCTTCGTCTCCTTCGAGCGCGCGCTCACCATCGCGGTCCAGCATGCGGAGAAGTCCTTCAGCACGCCGGGCGGCGTCTCGGGCCTGACCACGGGGCTGCGCGACCTCGATGCGAAGATGGGCGGCCTGCATCCCTCGGACCTGCTGATCGTCGCGGGGCGTCCGGGCATGGGCAAGACCGCCTTCGCGACCAAGGTCGCCTTCGGCGCGGCGAAATCCATCCTGCGCGAGGCGCGCGAGAAGGACCCCAACGCCGTGCCGCGCGGCGGCTGCGCGATCTTCTCGCTGGAAATGAGTGCGGACCAGCTCGCGACCCGTCTGCTGTCGGAGGAAGCGCGCATCTCCGGCGACCGCATCCGCCGCGGCGAGATCGGCCAGCGCGACTTCGATCGCTTCGTGGAAGTCAGCCGCGACATCGCCGCCCTGCCGCTGTGGATCGACGACACGCCGGCCATCACCATCTCCGCGCTGCGCACGCGCTGCCGGCGGCTCAAGCGCACCAAGGGGCTCGACCTGATCGTGGTGGACTACCTCCAGCTCATGCGCCCCGCGGCGGGGACGCGGCCGGAAAGCCGCGTGCTGGAAATCTCCATGATCACGCAGGGGCTGAAGGCGATCGCCAAGGAATTGTCCGTCCCCGTGATCGCCCTGTCCCAGCTCTCGCGCGCCGTGGAATCGCGCGAGGACAAGCGCCCGCAGCTTTCCGACCTGCGTGAATCCGGCTCCATCGAGCAGGACGCCGACGTCGTGATGTTCGTCTATCGCGACGACTACTACCTCGCCCAGCGTGCTCCCAAGGAACTGACCTACGACAACCCGGAGAAGTTCCACGAGGCCGTCGACAAGTGGCAGAAGGACATGGAGATGGCGCACAACAAGGCGGAGCTGATCATCGCCAAGCAGCGCCATGGCCCGACCGGCACCATCAAGCTGTTCTTCGAGGCCGAGTTCACCCGCTTCGGCGACCTCGATACGCATCACGACGAGGATCATGGCTGACGGGCTCGCCGGGCGCGTGATAGCGGCGCAGGATGGCGGTGCTGCACCGCCGCAAGGACTCGCAATGCCGTCTCCCGCCTCCACCGAAGCCGTGCTGACCATCGACCTGCCAGCCATCGTCGCGAACTGGAAGGACATGGCCGCGCGCGGGGCGCCCGGCGCGGTGGCGGGGGTGGTGAAGGCGGATGGCTATGGTCTCGGCGCCACGGAGGTCGGCCGCGCCCTGCGCGCGGCGGGCTGCCGGCACTTCTTCGTCGCCCAGCTCCGCGAAGGCATCGCCCTGCGCGAGGCCATCGGGCCGGGCCCGATGATCGCCGTGCTCGGCGGCTTCCGGCCGGGCGAGGATGGCGATGCCGTGCTAACCCCCGTGCTGAACTCGCTCGGCGATGTCGCCGCACATGGTGCGACGGGACGCGCGGATGGCGTGGCCCGCCGCGCCATCCTGCATGTCGATACGGCGATGGCACGTCTCGGGCTCGATGAGCGCGAGCTGCAGCGAGTCTCCCAGGATCACCGGCTGCTGGCGGGGCTCGATCTCCTTTATGTGATGACGCATCTCGCCTGCGCCGACGAACCCGCCCATCCCATGAACGCGGCGCAGGCGAAGCGCTTCGCCGCCGCCTGCGACGGGCTGCCGAAGACGCGCCGCTGCTTCGCCAATTCGTCGGGCATGTTCCTCGGCCCGGCCTTCGCTTCCGACCTGTCGCGGCCCGGTTGCGCGCTCTACGGCATCAATCCCACCCCGGGGCGGGACAACCCGATGCGGCAGGTGGTGCGGCTCGATGCGCCGGTGCTCCAGATCCGTGAGATCGCCCCCGGCACCCCCGTCGGCTATGGCGCTTCCTGGACGGCCGAACGGCCGACGCGCGTGGCGACGGTTGCGGTGGGCTATGCGGATGGCTACCTGAGGAGCCTGTCCAGCCGGGCGGCAGCGGAATTCCGCGGCCGCAAGGTCCCCCTCATTGGCCGCGTATCCATGGATCTGACGACCTTCGACGTGACCGACCTGCCCGAGATCGTCCCCGGCGACCGCCTGACCCTGGTCGGCGGCGCGGGGTGCAGCCCGGATGACCTCGCCGCCGCGGCAGGCACGATCGGCTACGAGATCCTGACCTCGCTCGGCGCGCGCTACCACCGCGACTATATCCGGGGCTGAGGGCTTGGACCTGGTGCTGAACCCCGTCGCGGCGATAGGCCGTGCCGTCATCGATGCCTGCCGCACGGTGGGGGCGCTGGCGCTGTTCGCGCTGGAAGGGCTGTCGCACCTGCTGCGCCCGCCCTTCTATGGACGGCTCTTCCTCAAGCACCTGGTCGAGATCGCCTATTTCTCGCTGCCCGTCGTCGCGCTGACGGCGACCTTCACGGGCATGGTCCTGGCGCTGCAATCCTATACGGGCTTCGCGCGCTTCAACGCGGAAGGCGCAGTGGCCAACGTCGTCGTGCTGTCCATCACGCGCGAGCTCGGCCCCGTCATCGCCGCGCTGATGGTCGCCGGACGCATCGGTGCCTCCTTCGCCGCCGAGATCGGCACCATGCGCGTCACCGACCAGATCGACGCGCTGACGACGCTGTCCACCAACCCGATGAAGTACCTCGTCGCGCCGCGGCTGCTCGCCGGCGTGATCGCCCTGCCCTTCCTGGTGCTGGTGGCGGACATCCTCGGCGTGATGGGCGGCTGGCTGATCGGGACGACGCGGCTCGGCTTCAACTCGGCCGGCTACCTGAAAGCCACCATGGACTTCCTGCAGTTCATGGACGTGACCTCCGGCCTGGTGAAGGCCGCCGCCTTCGGCTTCGTCATCACGCTGATGGGCTGCTGGTGCGGCTACAACAGCCGCGGCGGGGCGCAGGGCGTGGGCTCGGCGACGACGACGGCGGTGGTCGCCTCCTCCATCCTCATCCTCGCCTTCGACTACATCCTGACCGAGATGTTCTTCGCCCGATGAGCGATGCCGTCCCGAAGATCCGCCTGCGCGGCCTGACCAAGGCGTTCGGGGAGAAGCATGTGCTGGACGGGGTCGATCTCGATATCCGGGCGGGGCACGGCATGGTGATCCTGGGCGGGTCGGGCTCCGGCAAGTCCGTCACCATCAAGTGCATCCTGGGGCTCATCACCCCCGATGCCGGGACGATCGAGGTCGACGGCCAGGACATCCTGGCAATGTCCCGGCGCGACCGGGAGGCGCTGCACGACCGGATCGGGATGCTGTTCCAGAACGGGGCGCTCTTCGATTCGCTGCCGGTCTGGGAGAATGTCTGCTTCAAGCTGCTGGCCCAGAAGCGCATCACCCGCGCCAAGGCGCGCGACAAGGCGGCGGAGGTGCTGGCCCAGGTCGGCCTCGCGCCATCCGTGGGGGATCTTTCGCCAGCCGAGCTCTCGGGCGGGATGCAGAAGCGCGTAGGGCTGGCGCGGGCCATCGCTGCGCAGCCGGACATCCTGTTCCTCGATGAACCCACCACGGGGCTCGATCCCATCATGGGCGCGGTGATCGACGGGCTGATCGTCGACGTGGTGAAGCGGCTCGGCGCGACCGCCGTCGCCATCACCCATGACATGGCGAGTGCACGGCGCATCGGCGACGACGCGGCCATGCTGTTCAAGGGGCAGATCGTCTGGACCGGGCCGGCCGCCACGCTGGGGGAGACCGGCAACGCCATGGTGGATCAGTTCGCCCGCGGGGAGCGGGAGGGGCCGATCCAGATGGAGCTTCGGCGCTGAATCAGGCGCTTGCGGCGCATCGTTGCGCCGCATCAATCCGATCAAATCGACCGGATCAATCGAATTCTTCGAAGAAATCTGTTGGACAAGCAGATGGGGCTGCCGCATTGCTGCACCGCACTAGATGCATTGCACAAGGGCCGCCCCGGCGGCCTGCAAACCGCAAGGAGCGTGACCGCATGCTGACCGTTGGCGACAAGTTCCCCGAATTCGCCCTGGCCGCCGTGAAGGGTGGCAAGGAGGGCCTGGGCGGCCCCGGCGTCTCCTTCACCGAGATCACCTCCGCCTCCGACGCTGGCAAGTGGAAGATCATCTTCTTCTGGCCGAAGGACTTCACCTTCATCTGCCCGACCGAAATCGCGGCCTTCGGCAAGCTCGCCGGCGAATTCGCCGATCGCGACGCGGTGCTGTACGGCGCGTCGACGGACAGCGAGTTCGTCCACCTGAACTGGCGCGTCTACAACGACGACATCCGCGACCTGCCGATCCCGATGCTGGCCGACACGAAGCGCGAGCTGTCGACCGCGCTCGGCATCCTCGACAAGAATGAGGGCGTGGCGCTGCGCGCGACCTTCATCGTCGATCCGGATGGCACGATCCAGTGGGCCTCGGTGAACGGCCTCAACGTCGGCCGCAACCCGCAGGAAGTCGTCCGCGTCCTCGACGCGCTGCAGACCGACGAGCTCTGCCCCTGCAACTGGGAGAGGGGCAAGGACGTGCTGAAGCCGCAGGAGCTGTTCGAGAAGGCCGCGTAAGCGGCCTTCGTGATCCGCCACGCAGGTAGCCGCGACACCAACCCTACCTGCATGGCGGAACGGGGGGCAGTCAGCCCCCCGTAAACCCCCCGGTCCCGCGCGCCCTGGTCGGGCACGCGGGACATGTTGCACCGGAGGCCAATATGTCCCTCGAAGCCCTGCGCGCCCGCCTGCCCGAACACGCCAAGGACCTGAAGCTGAACCTCGGTTCGCTGGCCGCCGAGCCGGTGCTGAACCAGCAGCAGCTCGCCGGCACCTTCGTCGCCAGCGCCATTGCCTCGCGCAATGCCGAGGTCACGCGCGCGATCCTCGCCGAATTCGGCCCGAAGCTCTCCCCCGAGGCACTCGCCGCGGCCAAGGCCGCCGCCGCCATCATGGGGATGAACAACGTCTATTACCGCTTCACGCACCTGGTCGGTGGCGACTACGCCAACCTGCCGGCGAAGCTGCGCATGAACGTCATGGCGAAGCCCGGCGTGGACAAGGTGGATTTCGAGCTCTGGTCGCTCGCCGTTTCCGCCATCAATGGCTGCGGCATGTGCATGGAAGCTCATGAGAAGGTCGTCCTGCATGGCGGCCTGGGCAAGGAACAGGTCCAGGCCGCCGTGCGTATCGCCGCCGTGGTGCATGCGGTCGCCGGCGTGCTGGACGCCGAGGACGCGCTGACCGCCGCAGCCTGACCTGCAACGGGGCCGTGGATGCGATCGCATCACGGCCCCGGATGCTCACCCGCCCAGGGATCGGGCGACCATGATCCACAGCGGCGCGGCCACGGCGAACATGAAGACCGTGACGATCAGCGTCGAGGACGCCAGCGACACATAGGTTTGGTAGCGGCCGGCGATGACGATGCCCGAAAAGGCCGGCGGCAGGGCCGCGAGCAGGACGAGTTCCTCGAGCTTCCGGCCTGTCTCGCCGATGAGCAGCGCCAGGCCCAGCATGGCCGCGGGCATCAGCACGATCTTCATCACCGAGTTCCAGATGACCTCGGCGTTCACCTGGAACTTGTGAGCCGACAGGACGAGTCCGGCGGCGAAGACGGCGACGCCGGATGTCGCATGCCCGATGAGGGCCAGCGGCGCCTGCATCATCTCAGGGATGCGCAATCCACCGACTACCAGGGCCACCGCGATCAAGGGCGCCAGTACCACGGGCTGTTTCGCGGCATTCATCACGGCAGCGGCGGGTTTCGACCCCGCGGGGGCGACGAAGAACATCCCGATCGGCACCAGCATCACATTCACCACCAGGGCGACGATGGCGACGCTGAGGGCGGCCGAGCTGCCATAGAGCGGCGTCAACACCGCCATGCCCAGGAAGCCGACGGTCGGCGCGGCGGCGCTCAGCCCGGCGATGCCGGACTCCCGACGGTCATGGCCGAAGGCGAACATGGCGACGATGAAGCAGATGGCGTAGCAGCCGAGAAGCACCGCCACGGACAGGCCGAGCATGTGCAGGTCCGAGAACAGCGCCTCGCGCGAGGAATTCGCGATGGACACGAACAGCAGCGCGGGAAGGCAATAATTCAGGACGAGGTGATTGAATCCCGCCGCCTGGTCCTGATCGAAGGAGGACTTCTTGCCTCCCAGGTAACCTAGAAAGAGCACGAAGAATATCGATACGATATCCTGGATGATCGCAATCATGCGCCGTACCTTCGATTTCGCGTGATGGCACTCATTCCGGAATAAACGCGAAGATCAGACGGGCGCGGCCCTGGTGCCGCGCCGGCTCGGTCTTCTGATGCCTGCGGGATCGGCGCATCGCGGCGCCCATGTCTCTCAGGCAGCGCCCGGCCCGGAAGGAAGGCCATGCGCGCGGGATGCGCGCATGGCGGAGGGCCTGACGGCTTACTTCTTGCCCGGGACGACCGACTGGCGGTTCGGGTTCAGCGCCGCCATGGCCACGTCATCAAGCTCGAGGTGACCGCGCACCAGGTCGGGCGGCGTCAGAGCAAGCCACTGGTTGAGCGCGACATCCTTGTACTCGGGCTTGTTGAACACGTTCAGCACGCGCACCGGCGTCGTGCCGATATTCTCGATGTAGTGGGCGAGCGTCTTGGGCACATAGCCCACATCGCCTGCCCGGTAGTTGAAGGTGCGCGCCTTGGACGTCGTGTCGAAGACGGTCATGCGGGCTTCGCCTTCCAGGTAGTACTGGAACTCATCCGCATCGGGGTGCCAGTGGATCTCGCGCATCGCACCCGGTTCGAGCTCGATGATCAGCGCAGCCATGTTGGTGACGGCGAAGTTCTTGACGTCGATCACCGTGGTCCGGCCGCCCTGCCACTGATGGGCGGTGAAGTCGCCGCCATGCACGGTGAAGGGCTTTTCCGGCCGCTGCTTCGGCAGGGCGGCGAGCACCTGGTCGATCGGCGCGGGCACCGGCAGCGGGAAGATGTACTTTTCCTTCGGCGGCAGGTTCGCGAAGTGCTGCGCGGGAATGCCGAAATTCTTCGCCAGGACCTCCGGCGGCATATGCGCCATCAGTTCCGTGACGAGGAGCGTCTCGTTCTCGGAGAAATTGCCGTCGTTGAAGACGAGGAGGAATTCGCAGCCCTCCTCCAGGCCCTGGATGGAATGCGGGAAGCCCGAGGGGAAGAGCCAGAGGTCGCCGGCCTTCAGGTCGTCGACATAGACGTTGCGATCCGGGTCGACGACGGTGATGCGGCAACCACCCTGCAGCACGTAGCCCCATTCGGCTTCCTTGTGCCAATGCAGTTCGCGCACCACGCCGGCGCCGAGGCGCATGTCGACGCCCGCCAGCTCCTTGGCGGCGGGGAGTTCGCGACACGTCACCTCACGCGCCCAGCCGCCGCGTTCGAGGCGGTTATGCGCCATGCCGAACGAGAATTTCAGGTTCGGGATCGAGCCATTGTCGGTCGCCGGAGGAACAAGGATGTCCGGATTCTGCTTATCAAGTTCGACATTGCGGGGACCAGGATCGTCGGCCCCGAACTGACCGCGGATAGGCTGAGGAATCTGCGACTCTGACAATACACTCTCCTATCGGAAACATTCTTGCGACTGCAACCTAAGAGAGATTCTCAACCAGAGGAACACTCATTTGCTAATTATATTCTGACGATTTTATGCAGTCGCGACGCGATCCGGCCGCGCGCACGATGCTGGCGCGTCGATCCGGCGGCTGGCTGGCAGCGCTCAGGCGTGTTGACCCCTCGCCCAGTCGGCGCAACGCTTTCGGTGCAAGAACCCGGCCCACCGGGACCGGGCAGGTCGAAGGGAACCGTCCATGCCGCTGATGCTGAGACCGCTTCACCCACTCTTCGTCGCCGAGGTTTCCGGCATCGACCTGCGAGCGCCGGTCCCGCCCGAACTGGCCGCCGAGGTCCACCGCGCGATGAACCAGTACGCCGTGCTGGTCTTCCGCGACCAGCCGATCGACGACGACCAGCAGATGGATTTCGGCCGCGCGCTCGGGAAGCTCGAACCGACGCGCGGCGTGGTGGACGCCCACAAGCATCGGCTGAAGCACCAGGAGATGAACGACATCTCCAACCTCGATACCGACGGGACGCTGCTCGCGGCCGATGACCGACGTCGCATGTTCGCGCTCGGCAACCGGCTCTGGCACAGCGATTCATCCTTCAAGGCGACGCCGGCGCTCTATTCGATGCTGCATGCGCGCGTCATCCCGCCGGAAGGCGGGGACACCGAATTCGCCGACATGCGCGCCGCCTGGGACGCCCTGCCCGAGAAGGATCGCGCCACGGTGAAGGACCTCACCACCTGGCACTCGCTGATCTATTCGCGCGCCCAGCTCGGCTTCGACGCCTATACCGAGGAAGAGAAGAAGGCCTTCGCGCCGGTGCCCCAGCGCCTGGTGCGGCGCCATCCGGGATCGGGGCGGGTCTCGCTCTTCCTTTCCGCCCATATCGGCCGCATCGAGGGGATGCCCGTGCCAGAAGGCATGATGCTGATCCGCGAGCTGGTGGAACACGCGACGCAGCGGGACTTCGTCTACCGGCACGCTTGGCGGCAGCACGATCTGGTGATGTGGGACAATCGCTGCACCATGCACCGCGCCCGCCCCTTCGAGGACAGCACCTATCCGCGCGACATGCGCCGCGTGACACTGGAAGACGTCGCGCCGACGCTGCAGCAGCAGGCGGCGTGACAAGGAGTTGGAGAGAGGCCCTGCCCCTCTCCATGCCTCGTCCCGTCAGGGGCCTGACGTCAGGTTGGGATTTCGAACAAGCACTCCGGTGAGCCGGGTACGACCGCTGTGGAATGGGAGGGGCCCTGCCCCTCCAAACCACCCCGCCAAAGGCCGAAAGGCCTTTGGAAACCTCGACTTGGCGCCGAGCGCCTTGGGCAGCACGATGCCGAAACCCGCTCTTGCGCACGAAGCGCGCTGGAGGGGCTCGGCATCGGTACGGCGCCCAGAACCAAGTCCCGGCGGTCCCAAGCCACACGGTGGGCCGGCGGACGTAGGGCCAACGCCCCGCCGGCTTCCAGCGAAGACCGCCCAGGCCCCGTCAGCGCAAATGCCGAACGTCCTGCATCGCCCGCACCACCGCATGCAGGTCGTCGGCAATGAAGCGGCAGGACGCGCATTCGGTGGCACCTGCCGGCACCAGGTCCGGCACCATGACCACCATCATCCCGGCCGCCGTCGCCGCGCGCACGCCATGGGGCGAATCCTCGAGCGCCAGGCAGGCATCCGGCGCCGTCCCGATGCGTTCCGCCGCCAGCAGGAATGGATCGGGCGCCGGCTTGCCGCGAGCATAGTCCCCGCGCGCCACGATCGCGTCGAAGCGGTCGGAAAGCCCATGCGCGCCGAGGTTCCGCCGCACCGCCTCATGCGAGGAGGAGGTCGCGATCGCCCGCCGCAGCCCGAGCTCGTCCAGCAGACCCAATATCTCGACCACGCCAGGCTTCAGCGCCGGCCCGGCATCGGCACGCCGTGCGTAGTGCCTAATCCAGGCATGCTCGAAGGCATCCACGGCGAAATCCTCACCGAAATGCCCGAGCAACCGGGTGCGATTGTCGGGCCAGGTGCCGCCGACCAGGGTCAGGAACACCGCATCGGGCATCTCGCAGCCATGTTCCGCCGCCGCGTCGCGTGCGGCGTCGCGGTACAGGGCCTCACTGTCGAACAGCAGCCCATCCATGTCGAAGACGATGCCGTTCGGCATCCGGGGCAACACCAAGATCCATTCTCCTGACAGGTGACGGGCGGCTCACTCGGCCGCGGCGGCGGCACCCGTCATGCCTGCATTGTCCATCGCCGCGCCGTCGGCGGCCAGCCAGCCATCCGCGGCCGCCTGCCCCACATGGAAAAGACGGTCGAGCAACAGGCGCGACACATTGACGGGGTTCACCGACGCCGCGTCCTCCATCGCCTCCCACACCGACAGGCGGTGCACCCGCATCCGGTCGACCCGCTGGCACAGGGCCGGCTTGTCCGCCCCCGCATGGCTGCACAGCCAGCGCAATTCCTCGAGCGCCTGCAATTCGCGCTTCAGCGGCGCCGAAAAGGCGATCTCGAGCGAACGCTGGTGGATGTCGTGGCGCAGCCGCGGATGGCCGGCACGTTCGTCGGGGGTGAGCTGAACCAGCAACAGGGCCTCGGCGTCGCTGGCGATCATCAGGTCGCGCAGCGGCGGATTGGCGCTGTAGCCGCCATCCCAATAAGCCTCGCCATCGATCTCCACCGCCTCCCGGAGCAGGGGCAGGCAGGCCGAGGCCAGCACGGTATCGAGGCTGAGCTCATGCTCGCGGAAGATGCGCGCCCCACCGTCGCGCACCCGCGTCGCGGCGATCAGCATCGGCAGCGGGCGTTCCGACCTCAGGCGGCGGAAATCGACGAGGTCGCCAAGCAGTTCCTTCAACGGGTCGGGCCCGGACAGGCCAAAGCTGAAGGGCGTTACCGACAGTTCCGCCATGGCAAGCATGGAACCGAGCACCGGCAGCCCCGCGATGCCCGACCAGTCCGACAGCAGGTGCCAGAAGCGTGCGAGCCGGCGGCGCGCTTCCTCCCGCCCGCCGGCGAGCAGGCCGTCGGCGAGCAGGACGCCGTTCACCGCCCCGGCGCTCGCGCCGCTGATGGCGGCGAGCGGTACCGAAGGTTCCGCCAGCAGCCGGTCCAGCACGCCCCAGGTGAAGGCCCCGAACGAGCCGCCACCCTGGAGGGCGAGTGCCAGGGAGGCCGGGGCTTCTGTATGATGATGCTGCATTGCAGCATTCTACATGGGCGGGCGTAAACGGCCTGACAAGTTTCTCGGCGCAAGGGCGGGACTTCCGGGCGGCGGCCGGCGATGCGACAAGGGCGCGCCGACCAGAAGGGAGTTCTGCCGATGACCGCCGACCGTTACGACCTGATCCTGAAGGGCGGGCATGTGGTGACCCCCTGGGGTGTCGAGACCGCCGATGTCGCTGTGCGCGACGGCCGCATCGCGACGCTGGGCAACCTGCGACATGCCGAGGCCGCGGAGACCATCGACTGCGCCGGACTGCATGTCCTGCCCGGGCTGATCGATCCGCATGTGCATCTGCGCGATCCGGGCGATCCGACCGTCGAGACGATCGAAACCGGCACCAGGGCCGCGGTGCTGGGTGGCCTCGCGGCGGTCTTCGACATGCCGAACACGGCGAAGTCGGTCGTGACGCGCGAGATCCTGGACGAGAAGCGCGCCTTTCTGGAAGGCCGGGCCTATTGCGATGTCGGCCTGTACGTCGGCGCGTCGAAGAAGAACATTGCCGAGCTGGCGGAGCTCGAACTGCAGCCGAATGTCTGCGCGGTGAAGGTCTTCGCCGGCTCCTCCACCGGCGATCTCCTGGTCGAGGACGATGCGAGCCTGGAGGCCGTGATGCGGTCCGGCCGCCGGCGCATCTGCTACCACTCCGAAGACGAGTACCGGCTGCAGGAACGCAAGCCGATGTTCACCCCCGGCATGCCGCACCGCAACCACATGGTCTGGCGCGATGTGGAGACGGCGCTGCTCGGGACGAAGCGGCTGATGGCGATCGCCCGCAAGACCGGCCGCGCGGCGCATATCCTGCACGCCTCGACGGCCGAGGAACTGGATTACCTGCGCGACTTCCGCGACGTCTGCACGGTCGAGGTGCTGCTGAACCACCTCACCCAGACCGATGAGGCCTATGAGCGCCTCGGCGGCTATGCGGTGATGAATCCGCCGATCCGCGACCAGCGCCACCTCGATGCCGCCTGGGCGGCGGTGAACGACGGCACGGTGGATTGCATCGGATCGGACCACGCGCCGCATTCGCGCGAGGCGAAGGAACGCCCCTGGCCCAACACCGCGGCTGGGCTGACCGGCGTGCAGACGCTGGTGCCGCTCATGCTGGACCATGTGACGTCCGGGCGGTTGTCGATCTCGCGCCTGGTGGACCTGATGTGCGCCGGCCCCGCGCGGGTCTACGGCGCGCTGAACAAGGGGCGGCTCGCCGCCGGCTACGATGCCGACTTCACCCTGGTCGACCTCAAGCGCCAGCGCATGATCCGCAACGACTGGCTGGCGACGCCGGCCGGCTGGACACCCTTCGACGGCACGGTCTGCACCGGCTGGCCGGTGGCCACCATCATCCGCGGCCAGGCGGTGATGCGGGAGGATGAGGTGCTCGGCGCGCCGGTCGGCAAGCCCGTCTCCTTCGCGGATACGCATCGGTGACGGCCGAGGAGGCGATCGCCTCCCGCCGGTCCATCCGCGCCTTCCTGCCGACCCCGGTGGCGCGGGAGGATGTCGGGCGCCTGCTCGACATCGCGGCCCGCGCGCCGTCGGGGACCAACATGCAGCCCTGGCGGGGCTATGCGCTGGCGGGCGAACCGCTGAAGCGCCTTTCCGCCGCGCTCATCGCTGCTCACGAGGCCGGTCAGCCCGGCGATCCCGAATACCGCTATTACCCCGAGCACTTTCCCGAACCCTTCCTGTCGCGCCGGCGCAAGGTGGGGTGGGACCTGTACGGGCTGCTCGGCATCACCAAGGGCGACACGGCGCGGATGAAGGCGCAGCACGCGCGCAACTACGCCTTCTTCGACGCGCCGGTGGGCATCGTCTTCACCATCGACCGGCGGCTCGAGATCGGCTCCTGGCTCGACTACGGCTTCTTCCTCGGCAACCTGACGGCCGCGGCGCGGGGGATGGGGCTCGACACCTGCCCGCAGGCGGCCTTCGCGCCGATGCATCGCATCATCCGCGAGCACCTGCCGATCCCAGATGAGGAAGTCGTGGTCTGCGGCTTCGCCCTGGGTCACGCCGACCCCGCGGCGGTCGAGAACAGCCTGGTCACGGACCGCGTCCCGGCTCGGGATTTCTGCCGCTTCCTGGGCTGGGACTGACACAGGCATGCCGCCGCTGACAGGCTGGGCGCTGTGGCTGCGGCTGATCACCATCGCGCTGCTATGGGGCGCGACCTACCCGCTGATCCGCTACCTGGCCGCCGTGCTGCCGCCCTTCACCATGGCCTCGGTGCGCGGCGTCCTCGCAGCGATCGTGGTGTTCCTGTTCCTCTGGCTGCGCGGGGCACTGGGCGGCATCGACCGCAAGGTGATGATCGGCGCGGTGGTGCTCGGCATCCTCGCCGGCGCGCTGCCCAACACGCTGATCCCGATCGCGCTGCAACGTATGGAGGCCGCGCCCGCCGCGCTGGTCCAGGCGGCCGGGCCGCTCATCATCACCCTGCTCGCCGGGGTGCTGCTGCCGGGCGAGAAGCCGACGCCGCGCATGCTGGTCGGGGTCGGCATCGGTTTCAGCGGCATCGCCTTGTTGGCCGGGGTGGGCGGCTTGGGCGGCAGCACCATGGTGGGGGCGCTGCTCATTCTCGCCGCGACCTGCTCCTATGCCGTCAGCACCATCTGGGTGCGCATGGCGCCGCGCGGGCCGCCGGCCGCCCTGGCGCTGGGGCAGCAGACGGTCTCGGGCATCGTCTCAGCCGGGTTCGCACTGTCCTTCGACGGCACGCAGGCGCTGGCGCAGCCCGCGCAGATCTGGGTGGTGGCGATCTTCCTCGCGATCTTCGCCACGGCGATTCCGCTGACGATGTTCCTGGGGCTCGCCACGCGGGCGCGGGCGGCGGATGCGGCGATGGTCGGCTATCTCCAGCCGGTCTTCGCCACGCTGATCGCCGCGGTGTGGCTGGGCGAGGTGCCGTCCTGGCAGGTGGTGGCCGGCGGGGTCGTGGTGCTCGCCGGCGTCGCGGTGGTCACGACCCGGCGCTGACCTGCGCGCTCCGATCCCACGGAGCGCGGGAGGGCGCCGGCCTCACCCCATCGGTTGCGACGGCATGGCCGGCGACTGCCGATCACCCATGATGGGCCGGCAGCCCTCCTCGGGCAGCGGTCGCCCCTCGTCGAGCGATTGGAAGAGAGCCTCCCAGGAGCCGTCGTCGCCCTTCCAATCCGTGGATCTTCCGACGCCACCGACGAGGACTCGTTCCGAGCGCCGCAGCGCCGGGGAAGCACTCCCATCGGTATGGACGAAGAGCATGTCGAAGTTCAGCGTCGGATGGCGCTCCCGGACCGCCTCCAGGATCGGGCTGTCGTCGATCTTCGAATTCCCCTTGATGGTCCTGACGAACAGCACCGCCGCATCGGATGCCGCGAGGTCATTCCATCGCTTCGTCAAAAAATCGAACTTGCCCCTGAACGCACCATACCCATCCTCGATCAGCTTTATCGATGGAAACTGATGCATCATGCTGATGATGTACTTGTCGTCCTGAATCTTCCAGTATTTGTCGCCTTCGACTTTCGGCACCCTGACCGACAAGTTCTCGAGCCGCCCGATTTCCGACACACCATCGCAGATCGCGGCAGCGAGCGATTCTTCATTGTATGTGCCGAGCCAATCAAACAAATACGACTCTGGCTGAGCCGGGAAATTCCTCCTGATCTGGTGTGCGACCTGGCAGCTCGCACCCAGGCTGATCACCTTGTCATAGGCCATGGTGATTCTCCGGCTTCGCGGGCAGACACCACACGAAGCTCGGCATCAGTTCAGATGCGGTCGTCGGCCCGGCTAGGTTGATCTTGTTCGTTGCAGAATATTCATGAATCGAGCCCTCAACAATATGAAAATTTCACAAGCGGGCGCTGACCTGCGCGATCCAGTCCGGCAGGTTGTAGAACATCGTGACCCGCGCAATCCGCCCGTTTCGGATGGTGTAGAAGGCGCCGGCCGGCAGGCGGTAGGTCTGGCCCTTCGCCTCAGGCAGGCCTTCATCCGTGGCGAGGTATTCGCCCTCCACGACGAATTCCGCCGCGGCGCGGCTGCCGGTGGGCTCGGCCATGACCACGATGTCGACCAGGCGCTCGCGGTAGCAACGGTCCATCCGCGTCATGAAGGCGGCGAAGGCGTCCCGCCCTGTCTCGCGGCCGCCTTGGTTGATGTCATGGGCGACATCGTCGGTCAGGAAGCCCAGCATCGCGGACCGGTCGCCGCGGTTGAAGGCATCGAGATAGGCATGGATCAGGGCAGCGGCGTCCAAGGCGGGCTCCATCGAAGGCGGTTTTCTTGCCGGTTCACGGGCGTAGCCGTATAGCTGCGCCGCAACAACACCAGCACACCCGGATCGCCCATGCCGCAGAAGCCGCCGAGCTTCCAGGACATCATCCTGCGCCTCCATCGCTTCTGGTCGGAGCGGGGCTGCCTGATCCTGCAGCCCTATGACATGGAGGTAGGCGCGGGTACGTCCCATCCGGCGACGACACTGCGCTCGCTTGGCCCGAAGCCGTGGAAGGTGGCCTATGTTCAGCCGTCCCGCCGGCCCGCCGATGGCCGCTACGGTGAGAACCCGAACCGGCTGCAGCATTATTACCAGTACCAGGTGCTGCTGAAGCCCTCCCCGGCCGACCCGCAGGGGCTGCTGATCGAATCCTACCGCGCCCTCGGCATCGACCCGTCGCTGCACGACATCCGTTTCGTCGAGGATGACTGGGAGAACCCGACCCTCGGCGCCTGGGGCCTTGGCTGGGAAGTCTGGTGCGACGGCATGGAGGTGACGCAGTTCACCTATTTCCAGCAGGTCGGCGGCATCCCCTGCGAGAAGCCCAGCGCCGAGCTCACCTATGGGCTCGAGCGCCTGGCGATGTACATCCAGGGCGTGGAGAATGTGTACGATCTCGACTTCAACGGCGAGGGCGTGAAGTACGGCGAGGTCTTCCTGCGCGCCGAGAAGGAATATTCCGCCCACAACTTCGAATATGCCGATGTCGGCATGCTGTTCCGCCACTTCGAGGATGCGGAGAAGGAATGCGCCGCGCTACTGGAACGGAAGCTGGCCCTGCCGGCCTATGACCAGTGCCTCAAGGCCTCGCACCGCTTCAACCTGCTGGATGCGCGCGGCGCCATCTCGGTCACCGAGCGCGCCGCCTATATCGGCCGTGTCCGGACCCTCGCGAAGGGCTGCTGCGAGGCCTGGCTGGCCGGCGAGACGGCGTGAGGCACGCGCTTGCTTCCGGCAAGCTTTCTACCATATGAGCACTTCATTCTACCATGAGGTCGCCATGGGCCAGTTGAACATCAAGGACGAGGCCGTGATCGCCGAGGCCAAGGAACTGGCGGCACTGCTCGGCACCTCGGCGACCGGCGCGGTGCGCGAGGCGGTGCGTGACCGGCTGACGCGGGAGAAGGCAGGACGGGACGAGGCCCGGCGGCGCAAGATCGCCGATATCATGGCGATCGCCGAAGAAGCGTCGAAGCTCGTGCCACCTGGCGTCACGAGCGATCACAGCGACCTCTATGACGAAAACGGCCTACCGAAGTGATCGTCGATTCCTCCGCCGTCATCGCGATCCTGTTCGACGAGCCCGACGCGCTGGCCTTCGCAACCGCGATCGGCACGGCCGATGCCGTGGTCATGGCCGCGCCGACGCTGGTCGAGACGAGCCTGGTGGCCGAAGGTCGCGCGCGAGAGGGCATGCGCGACCGGCTCGACGCGTTGCTGGCGAAGGCCGAGGCCGAAATCGTTCCCTTCACGCCGGAACACGCCGCCCTCGCCCGCGATGCCTGGCGCCGCTACGGCAAGGGCCGCCACCCTGCCGGGCTGAACCTCGGCGACTGCTTCTCCTACGCGCTCGCCAAGGCGCGCAACGAACCCCTGCTGTTCAAGGGCGATGACTTCGCCCGCACCGATGTGAAGGCTGCCATCTAGTGCCTGAACTGCTTCTCGAACTCTTCTCCGAAGAAATCCCGGCCCGCATGCAGGCGCGTGCAGCCGAAGATCTGGCGCGCCTGTTCGGCGAACGCTGTGCCGCGCTGGTGGAGGCACCGCCCCTCACCTTCCACGGTCCACGCCGCATCGGCCTGTCGGCGCTGCTGCGCGCCGCCGTGACGACCGAGGGCAAGGAGGAACGCGGCCCGCGCATCGGCGCGCCCGATGCCGCGCTGGACGGCTTCCTGCGCAAGCACGGCGCGAGCCGCGACGCGCTGAAGCAGGAAGGCCAGTTCTGGGTGCTGTCCAAGCCGGGCGAGACGGTCGAGGCGCGCACGCTCCTAGCCGCCGCCATCCCCGCCATCATCCGCGCCTTCCCCTGGCCGAAATCGATGCGCTGGGGCGGGTCGTCGGGCATGCCCTGGGTGCGGCCGCTGAAGCGCATCCTCTGCGTGCTGGACGGCGTGGTGGTGCCTTTCGACCTGCGCAGCGGCGATGATGACGGGCACGCCCTGGCCTCGGGCAACGAGACCGAAGGCCACCGCATCATGGTGCCCGGCGCCTTCGCGGTGCGGGGCCTGACCGATTATCAGGAAGGGCTGCGTGAACGCCGCGTCGTGCTGGACGCCGCCGAGCGTGCCCGCGAGATCAGGACCGGGATCACCACGCTGGCCGAGGCCGAGGGGCTGAGCGTCGTTCCCGACGAGGGCCTGATCACCGAGGTCGCGGGGCTGGTGGAATGGCCGGTGCCGCTGCTCGGGCGCATCGACGACGGCTTCATGGACCTGCCGCATGAGGTCATGCGCACGACTATGCGCGTGAACCAGCGCTATTTCGCGCTGCGCAAGCCCGATGGGTCCGCCGCGCCCCGCTTCGCGCTGGTGTCGAACATCGTCGCCCCCGATGGCGGGGCGGCGATCACGGCAGGCAATGAGCGCGTGCTGCGCGCGCGCCTGTCCGATGCACGCTTCTTCTGGGACCTCGACCGCAAGCAGTCGCTGGAATCCTTCCTGCCGAAGCTGGATTCGGTGGTGTTCCACGCGAAGCTGGGCACGCAGGGGCAGCGCGTGGCGCGGCTCGAGCGACTGGCCCGCATCATCGCGAACAAGGTTGGCGCGGACCCGGCCGACGCGGCACGGGCGGCGAAGCTCGCCAAGGCCGACCTCGCTTCCGGCATGGTGGGCGAGTTCCCGGAACTGCAGGGTGTGATGGGCCGCTACTACGCGCTGGGCCAGGGCGAGAAGCCAGCCGTCGCGGAGGCAATCGCCGCGCATTATCGCCCGCTCGGCCCGGGGGATGAGGTTCCTGCCGAACCCGTCGCGATCAGCGTCGCGCTCGCGGACAAGCTCGACCAGCTCGCGGGCTTCTTCGCGGTGGGGGAGAAGCCGACCGGGTCGGGCGATCCCTTCGCCCTGCGGCGGGCGGCACTGGGCGTGATCCGGATCATCCGGGAGAACGGGCTGCGGCTCGGCCTGCGCCACCTGCTGGAAGACGCGGTGGCCGGCTATATCGAGCAGTGGCGCGGGTCGCCCTGGCTCGCCGCGGTGCCGAAGCAGGTCGCGCCGTTGGTCGAGAATGCCGAGATCCGCCAGGAGATGCTGGACGTCGCCGCGCGGCTCGAAGGCGAGGGCCTCGCCGCCCAGGAACGCATCCTGGTGCGCCTGATGGAGATCGGCCGGGTCCCTGCCCTGCGCGACCTGGGCATCCCCGTCTTCATCGTGCCGCAGACCGGCTCCTCGGGTGAGCTGACCCGCGTCTTCCGCGCGACCGACGCGGTGGAACTGCCCAAGGCGGCGGCGCTGGGCCGCGAGCTCATCGACTTCCTCGCCGACCGCCTCCGCGTCCAGCTCCGCGCCGAGGGCACCCGTCACGATGTGGTGACCGCCGTGCTCGGCGCCGCCCCCGATGACGATCTGGTCCGCCTGCTGCGCCGCGCCGACGCGGTGCGGTCCTTCGTGGAATCCGAAGCCGGGGCCGATCTCCTCGCCGCCTATCGCCGGGCCGCCAACATCCTGCGGATCGAGGAAAAGCGCGACGGACACGCCTTCGACACGGGCTATGAGAAGCATCTGCTCAAGGCCCATGAGGAGGAGGCGCTCGCCGCCACGCTCGAACCCGCGGCCGCCCGCATCGCCCTCGACCTCTCGGCCGAGGATTTCGAACGGGCGATGGAAGCGATGGCCACTCTTCGCGCCCCGGTTGACGCCTTCTTCGACAAGGTCATTGTCAACGACCCGGCGCCGGAACTCCGCCGCAATCGCCTGAAACTACTCGCCCGCCTGCGCGCCACGATGGACGCGGTGGCGGATTTCTCGAAGATCGAAGCCTGAGGGGGAACCCCTGATGACACAGTGGGTCTACAGCTTTGGTGCGGGCCGCAACGAAGGTCGCGCCGACATGCGCAACCTGCTCGGCGGCAAGGGTGCCAACCTCGCCGAGATGGCGAGCATCGGCCTGCCCGTGCCCCCCGGCTTCACCATCACCACCGAAGTCTGCACCTGGTACTACCAGAACAGCGAAAGCTACCCCGCCGAGCTGGAAGACCAGGTGAAGGCCGGCCTCGCCCGCATCGAACAGGCGGTCGGCAACAAGTTCGGCGACCACCACAAGCCGCTGTTGGTCTCGGTGCGCTCCGGCGCCCGCGCCTCCATGCCCGGCATGATGGATACGGTGCTCAATCTCGGCCTGAACGACGCGACGGTCGAAGGGCTGGTGACGGCCTCCGGCGATGCGCGCTTCGCCTGGGATTCCTATCGCCGCTTCATCCAGATGTTCGGCTCGGTCGTGCTCGACGTGGACCATCACCGCTTCGAGGAGATCATCGAGCACATCAAGCTCGACACCGGCAAGGTCGATGACACCGAGCTGACCTCCTCCGAATGGCATCGCGTCGTCGATGGCTACAAGGAGATGGTGCGCGAGGTCACCGGCAAGCCCTTCCCGCAGGATCCCTGGGACCAGCTCTGGGGCGCGATCGGCGCGGTGTTCGGGTCCTGGATGAACCAGCGCGCCATCACCTATCGCCGGCTGAACGACATCCCGGC
Organism: Roseomonas sp.; assembly: GCA_041914265.1. Classification (GTDB taxonomy): domain Bacteria; phylum Pseudomonadota; class Alphaproteobacteria; order Acetobacterales; family Acetobacteraceae; genus Neoroseomonas. The sequence continues at coordinate 15,218 of JAYSDS010000048.1, read as the reverse complement.
CGAATGGGGCACGGCGGTGAACGTCCAGGCGATGGTGTTCGGCAATATGGGTGAGGATTGCGCGACGGGCGTCTGCTTCACGCGCGATCCGTCCACCGGCGAGGACATCTTCTACGGCGAATACCTGATCAATGCGCAGGGGGAGGACGTCGTCGCCGGCATCCGCACCCCGCAGCCCATGTCCGAGGCCCGCGCCAAGCCGGGCGAGAAGAGCATGGAAAAGGCCATGCCCGGCGCCTATGCCGAGCTGGTGAAGGTGCGCGAGACGCTCGAGCGTCACTACGCCGACATGCAGGACATCGAGTTCACGGTCCAGTCGAACAAGCTCTACATGCTGCAGACGCGCAACGGGAAGCGCACGGCAGCGGCGTCTCTGAAGATCGCCGTGGACATGGCGCGCGAAGGGCTGATCGACCACGCCGAGGCCGTGAAGCGCGTGAACCCCGCGGCGCTTGACCAGTTGCTGCACCCGACGCTCGACCCCAAGGCGCCGCGCAAGCTGCTCTCCAAGGGCCTGCCGGCCTCGCCGGGTGCTGCGTCCGGCATCGTCGTCTTCAGCGCCGACGAGGCCGAGGCCCGCGCGCAGAAGGGCGAATCCGTCATCCTCGTGCGCATCGAGACGAGCCCCGAGGACATCCACGGCATGCATGCCGCGAAGGGCATCCTGACCACGCGCGGCGGCATGACCAGCCACGCCGCCGTCGTCGCCCGCGGCATGGGCCGGCCCTGCGTCGCCGGCTGCGGCGGCGTGTCCGTGGACTACAACAACCAGGTGCTCTCCTCGGGCGGCGTGACGGTGCGCGGCGGCGAGGTCCTGACCATCGACGGCGGCACGGGCGAGGTCTTCGTCGGCCCCGTCGCCATGGTGGAGCCGCAGCTCTCCGGCGATTTCGCCACGCTGATGGGCTGGGCGGACGAGGTGCGCCGCCTCAAGGTGCGCGCGAATGCCGAAACCCCGCTCGATGCCGAGACGGCCCGCAAGTTCGGCGCCGAGGGCATCGGCCTGTGCCGCACCGAGCACATGTTCTTCGACCCCGAGCGCATCGGCGCCGTGCGCCAGATGATCATGGCGGAAACCGAGACCGGCCGCCGCGCGGCGCTGGCCCGGCTGCTGCCCTTCCAGCGGCAGGACTTCATCGACCTGTTCCGCATCATGGCGGGGCTGCCGGTGACGATCCGCCTGCTCGACCCGCCGCTGCACGAATTCCTGCCGCATACGGATCTCGAGATCTCCGAGGTCGCCTCCTCGCTCGGCACCGACATCGAGACGATGAAGCGCCGCGCGCAGGAGCTGTCGGAAGCCAACCCGATGCTCGGCCATCGCGGCTGCCGGCTCGGCATCGCCTTCCCCGAGATCTACGAGATGCAGGCCCGCGCGATCTTCGAGGCCGCCTGCGCCATCGGCAAGGAAACCCACAAGGCGCCGCATCCGGAGATCATGATCCCCCTCGTCGCGACGAAGCGGGAGCTCGACATCACCCGCGCCCAGGTGGAACGCATCGCGCAGGAAGTCTTCGCCGAGACCCATTATCGCGTGGACTACAGCGTCGGCACGATGATCGAGCTGCCGCGCGCCGCCCTGACCGCCGACGCGATCGCCGAGGCAGCGGACTTCTTCTCCTTCGGCACCAACGACCTGACGCAGACCACCTTCGGCCTGTCGCGCGACGATGCCGGCAAGTTCCTGCCGCTCTATGTCGAGAAGGGCATCTTCCCGAAGGATCCCTTCGTCTCGATCGACCCTGACGGCGTCGGCGCGCTGGTGAAGATCGCGTCGGAGAAGGGCCGGCGGGTGAAGCCGGACCTCAAGCTCGGCATCTGTGGCGAACATGGCGGCGACCCGTCCTCGATCACCTTCTGCGAGAGCGTGGGCCTCGATTACGTCTCCTGCTCGCCCTATCGCGTGCCTGTCGCCCGCCTGGCGGCGGCGCAGGCGGCGCTGTCGGGCGGCGGCGACCGGACGGCCTGACCCCAAGGGAAGGCGGGACCACCATCATGGTGGCCCCGCCCCTTCATGCATCCTTGCCGGCAGGGGGGCTGAGCGCCGGCAAGTGTCCCGCGCCAAGGGCCATGGCGCGGTGGTGACCCCCGCATGATGGTGCCACTGGCCGCGCATTCGTCACGGCACGCGCCATGCCGGAAGCCATGGCGTGTGGAATTCCAGATTCGGGCGTGGAATATCCAGCGGATCAGGCGGCCGGACCGCCCCGTCGCGCCATCATCCGATTGCCCGGGCGTTCGCTGACATAGGCGAGGTCGGCGAAGCCGCGCAGGCGGCTCTCCACACTCTCGAAGGCGTTGCGCTGTGCCGTGGTTAACGGCGCATCCGGCGTGTCGCGCCGATGCGCGAGATATCGCGCCAGCGTCCCCGCGCCGCGCCGATGCGCCGCGGCGACCATCGCGCCCTCGGTCAGGGTGATCGTGCTGCCATCAAGCATCGTGATCGTCTCGCCCGCCTGGGCCAGCGTGCCGCCACGGTCGAGGATCGTCTCCTGCCGCGCGAGGAAGGCGGAGAAGGCTGCCTCCTGCGCTGCCGGACTCGCGAGGAAGCTGGCTTCATCGGTCACGCCGAAGCGGCCCGCCGCCTCGGTCCAGCGCCCTTCGGCATCCATCCAGCCCATGTCGCGCAGCGCAGCCGGCACGAACTGATACCGGCCAAGCGCGCCGGACACCGGGTTGCGCAGGGCATAGCCATCCGCGCGATGCTCGGCGCTGCGTTCGGCCTCGGCAATGCGCTGACGGAAGGCGGCATTGGGCTGCCCCTCCCAGGCGCGCAGGGTTGGCGCCTGCAAGGAACCCGCGGCGCGCGCGGCCACTTGCGTCGCAGCCGGTGCCGGACCACGCGCGATGGCAGGCTGTGCGACGGGGCCCGGCGTAGCAGGCGGCGTGGTGCGCGCCAGCACCTGCTTGAAGTCTCGGTGCTTCGGCGCCCGCGCCGGGGCAGCGGCCGGCTGGGGCGTGGACGCCGCCTGTCGAGGCGCGGAGGGATTCGGCATGGCCGGCATATTCTGCCGGGGCGGCGGTAAACCGGTGGTAAGCGCGGGCTTGCCCCGCGCCGGGGCTCTTCCCTGCGAAACGCCACTACTTCCACGGTGGAAGCGAGAGGGGCTTTGCCCCTCTCGAACTCTCCCCAGCAAGGGCCGAAGGGCCTTTGCAAACCTCCACTTGGCGCTGTGCGCCGCTGCCAGCATCGGCGGCGAAACCCACCTTTGCGCGCGAAGGGCGTTTGGAGGGCGCAGCAAAAGCGCTGTGCCCAGCACCAAAAGACTGCGTTCCAAGTGCTCCAAGCACTTGGCGGGGTGGTCCGGAGGGGCAGAGCCCCTCCGGCTTCCACCGCAGTGGATCCAGCCAGGTCATCAGCAAGACCTCGGCCAACCGATCCACGGCGTTGCGCGCAGATGCGGGTCTCAACCCCATCCTTGCCATGCGGCCCGTTACCGGATCGGGGCCGTCAAAAGCCCTCCGGCCAATCGGGGCGAGGCCTGGAAAGCAACACCGACGCTTCAGGCCCGGCGAGGCGCGTCGCTCTCCTCTGCCTGCCCGGCATCCAGATGGACCAGCCGGAACCCCCGCTCCGCCAGGCGCTGCGCGCCCTCGACCACGCCCGGTCCGCTCGGCCGCTCGGGATGGTTGGTGTGGGCGATGATGACGTCGCCGTCCTGCGCCGCCGCGATGCGCGCGGCAACCCGGCCGGCCGGCAGGCTGGCCCCTTCATCCCCGTTCACCGAGAAGCCCGCGACGCGGAAGCCCATGGCGCGGATCACGGCCAGCGCCTCCGGGCTGTAGAGTGCCGTGGCGCCGCGATACCAGACGGGCACTGGCGCGCCGATCGCGGCCAGCGCGGCGGCCCCGCCGGCCACTTCGGCGCGCACGGCCTCCGGCGTGCCGGCCACGGCGATGCCGTAGAGCCGCCGCTCGCCCAGCACCGCCGGAACGTGCCGCGCACCGTGGTTCTGAAGGCTGAACAGCGCCCGGTGCTCCAGGAGCCAGGCCGCCATGTCTGGATTGCGGCGCAGCCAGAGTCCGGTGACGAAGATCGTGGCTGGCAGGCCGAGGCGAACCAGCCCGTCCAGCACGCGCCGATCCACCGCGCCGGAGCAGGCATCGAGCGTCAGCGCCGCGCGCGGCGGGCCACCTGGTGTCGGTGCAAGGCGCAGCCGCGGCATGACCAGGGAGTCCGCGCGCGCCGGTGCGGCGACCAGGGTGGCTGCGAGCAGGCCGCGCCGGCCAAGCGATGGCGCGCAGCAGCGACGCATGGGGTGGCCTCCAGGCAATCGGTCAGCGCGCCGCGTAGCATCGTGGCCGCCGCTGGTCGATGATCCACCGCATGGACATCACCGACTGGCCCCCGGGCACCACGCTGTCGCTCGAAGAAGAGCCCGCCCCCTCCCTCCGTGCGGAGCTCGCCCGGCAGATCCACGCCTTCCACGACCGCACCGTGCCCCATGAAGCGCGGCGCTTCGGTCTGTTCCTGCGCGATGGCGGCGGCGGGCTGCTCGCGGGGCTGACGGGCGTGATGAGCTGGGGCTGGCTGTTCATCGAGGCGGTCTGGGTGGCCGATGCGCTGCGCGGCAGCGGTACCGGCCGGCGCCTGGTGGCCCGTGCGGAGGCCCATGCCCGCGCACAGGGCTGCCATTCCGCCTGGCTCGACACCTTCCAGGCGGAGGGCTTCTACCTGGCCCTCGGCTATGAGCGGTTTGGCGTGCTGGAGGATTATCCGGGACGGCAAAGCCGCGCCTTCCTGCGCAAGCCGCTGGGTTGAGGCCCTGGGCGGCGATCGGCATGGCGCCGACTGGCGCGCGCGACGCGAACGACGAAGTCAGGCGTAGCGCTTCAATCGCTGCCCCGGCAGCAGCTCATAGGGCGCCTTCCAGCCGGGCAGCGCGGCGATCCGGCCGAGCCACGCCGCGATCGGCGGATGCGTCGCGGCAAGGTCGTAGCCGCTCTCATCCGGCGGGAAGGAGAGATAGGCGCAAAGCGAGATATCGGCGATCGTCGCCCGGTCGCCGATGATGAAGGGCCTCTGCGCGACTTCGCCGGCCAGGATGCCGAGGTAGTCGTCGATCCGCGCGCGCAGGAAGTCCTGGACCTTCGGGTCGGGTGCCGCAGTGAAGGCCCGGCGAAAGCGATAGGTCGCCATGTACCCGGTAAGCTTGTGGTTGTCCCAGAACAGCCAGCGCAGGATCTCGAAGCGTTCGCGGTCGTCGGCGGGGCCGAAGCGGCCATGGCGTTCGGCCAGGCGCAGCAGGATCGGGGCGGTCTGGGTCAGGCGCTCGCCATCTTCCTCCAGCACCGGGATCTCGCCCATCGGGTTGATCCGCGCGCGCCATTCTGCGGTGCGCGTCACCCCGCCCCCAAAATCGGTCCAGACGGGGTCGAAGGTCTGCCCGCAGAGGGTGAGCATCAGGGCGAGCTTGTAGCTGTTCCCGGATTCCGGGAAGTAATGCAGCCGGTAGCGAGGCATCGGGGCGTTCCCTTGTGTCGCGCCAGCCTACACCCAGCGCCGAACCCGGGCGCGATAGGCGTCGTAGGCCGCACCAAAGCGGGCAGCGAGATAGGCTTCCTCCTTCGCCACCACCAGCCGGTCGAGCACCCCATGGCTCGCCAACGCGGCGATCCAGCCCCAGAGATCCCCCCAGCGCAGCGCGAGCCCGACCATGCCGAGGATGAAACCGAGATAGATCGGGTTGCGGCTGAAGCGGAATGGGCCACGCTCGACCAGGGCAGCGTCGGGCCTGTCCGGGCGCGGGTCGTTGCCGGCCCGCACGAGCACCAGCAGCGCCCACCCGATCAACGCCACGGCGAGGAAGAGCACCAACGCCCCCAACCCCGGCAGCGGCGGGCCGATCGGCACCGGCACCACCCGCCCCAGCCCCCAGGCGATAGCGAGCAGCCCCGCGACCATGACCGGCGGCGGCACGCGCACGCCCGGGCCGCGGCCGGGCAGGTTCATGCCTGTTCCCGCGCCGGCAGGCGCATCCAGGCAGGGATGCGCGGGGTGACGCTCGCGGCGCCGGCGGCGAAGGGCGCGCGATCCAGGGCGTCGATCCGCAGCAGCGCGAGACCCCTGCCCTCCCGGCCCGACCGCATCTCGCCCACCTCGGCCCCGGCCGCGTCGGTCAGCGGCGCACCCGCTTCCGGCATCGGGCCCGCGACCTCGACCGGGATGAGCCGGCGCTTCAGCAGGCCGCGATAGCGGGTGCGCGCGGTCAGCTCCTGGCCCATGTAGCAGCCCTTGGACCAGGACACGCCGTTCAGCTCATCGAAGCCGCCTTCCAGCAGCACCGACTTCTCCGCCGCCATGTCGCGCGACCCATCCGGCAGGCCGAGTGCGAGCCGGTGCCGGTCGTAATCCTCCGTCCCGGCATCGGCCGGCAGCGGCGTCGGGTGCAGCAGGCGCCAGCCCGCCTCCGGCAGGCGGGGATCGGCGACGGCCACCGCCGCCCCCGGCGGGGCCCCGCCCCAGGCGGCATGGACATGCCAATCCGCCGAGGCATCGCGCAGGGCCACCTTGGATCGCAGCCGGAAGCGCGACAGGCGCTGCATCAGGCCCGGCACCGCCTCGCGCTCGGCATCGAGCAGGAAGGCCTCCCCCGTCTCGATGACGAAGAAATCGGCGAGCCATTTGCCCTGCGGCGTCAGCAGCGCCGCCCAGACGGCCTGGCCGGGCGAGAGCGCCGAGACATCATTGGACACCAGGCCCTGCAGGAAGGCCGCCCGGTCGGGGCCGGCGATCTCGAGCACGCCGCGGTCGGGAAGCGATGCGATGGACATGGGACAACAGGTGAGGCGGAACGGTCGATGCTGCAACCTCCCCCTCCCCGCGCGGGCGTGGTAAGGCGCCGCCCGTGCGCATCCTGTTCATCACCTCGACCCGGATCGGCGATGCGGTGCTGTCCACGGGGGTCATCGACCATCTGATGCGCGCGCATCCCGACGCGCGCTTCACGATCGCGGTCGGCCGCGTGGCCGAGGGCGTCTTCGCGCGCATGCCCGCGCTCGACCGGCTGATCCCGATCGAGAAGAAGAAGTATGGGCTGCATTGGCTCGGCCTGTGGCGGCAGGTGGCCTTCACGCGCTGGGACCTGGTGGTGGACCTGCGCGGATCCGCCATCGCCTGGCTGCTGCTCGCGCGACGCCGGGCGGTGATGCGCGGCGGACGGCGGCCGGGACACCGGCTGCTGCACATCGCGCAGACGCTGGGCATCAGCCCCGCCCCGCGGCCGGTCGCCTGGTTCGGGGCCGCGGAGGCGGCGAAAGCCGCGGCGCTGGTGCCGGACGGCCCGCCCGTACTGGCGCTCGGCCCGACCGCGAACTGGGTGCGCAAGGTCTGGCCGGCGGATCGCTTCCTGACCCTCGCCCGCCTGCTGACCGGACCGGGCGGGGCGCTGGAAGGCGCACGGATCGCCGTGCTGGGCGGGCCGGGTGCGCAGGAACGCGCCATGGCCGAACCCGTCCTGAACGGGCTGCCGGGTGCGATCGACCTGGTCGGCGGGCTGGAACTGCCGGAAGTCGCCGCCGCAATGGCGCGCTGTGCGCTGTTCGTCGGGAATGATTCGGGGCTGATGCACCTATCCGCTGCCACCGGAATTCCCACCGTGGGGCTGTTCGGCCCGACGCCGGCCTCGGAATACGCGCCGGTGGGCGCCCGCGCGCTCGCCGTGCTGGCGAAGGGGCCGCCGGGGAACGCGCCGATGGGGGCCCTGCCGGCGACGCAGGTGGCGGAGGAAGCAAGGGCGCTGCTGGCGCGGCCGGCGGTGGAGGTTGCGGTCTGATGCGGGCAATGTCGCTGTTGGAGTGGCGCCGCCCCTCCAAGCCACCCCGCCACCGGGGTCCCATCGACGTTGCTGCGCAACGCCGATGGGTGCCCCTCGTGCTTGGAGCACTTGGAACGCAGTCTTCTGGTGCCCGGCGCCGCGGCTTTGCTGTGCCCCCCCGAACGGCCTTCGTGCGGAAGGGCGTCTTTCGGTGCCATGCTGGCAGCGGCGCGCGATGCCACATGGAGGTTTGCAAAGGCCCGTCGGCCTTGGCTGGGGTGAGATCCGGAGAGGGGCGAGGCCCTTCTCCCTGCCACTGGGCCGCGCCATGACCCGCCTCTCCGCCCTCATCGTCGCCCGCAATGAGGAGCAGCGCCTGCCGGACTGCCTCGCCTCCGTCGCTTTCGCGGATGAGATCGTGGTGGTGCTGGACCGCAGCACGGACGGGTCGGCGGCCATCGCCGCCGTCGCCGGCGCGACGGTCATCGAAGGCGCCTGGGAATTGGAAGGCGAGCGCCGCAATGCCGGCCTCGACGCCTGCACGGGCGATTGGATCATCGAGGTCGATGCCGATGAACGGGTGAGCCCGGACCTCGCCGCGGCCATCCGCGCGACCATCGCGACGAGCACCTTCGCCTGGCATCAGGTCCCGGTGGACAACTATGTCGGCGACCGCCTGATCCGCCATGGCTGGGCCGGGTCCTTCGGCACCACCTCGGTCCCGCGCCTGTCGCGCAAGGGAGCGAAGCGCTGGCGGCCGCAGCGGGTGCATCCGGGGCTCGACTGGACCGGCGCGGAGGGCCCGAAGATCACCGAGGGCGCGCTGGTCCATCTCGTCGATCGCGACATCTCCGACATGCTGCGCCGGCTTGACAAGTATTCGAGCGCGAAGGCCGCCGACCTGCTGGCCTCCGGGAACATCGGCACGCTGCGGTCCAATGTCCGGCGCTTCTTCTCGCGCGGGTTCAAGTCCTATGTCTCGCGCAAGGGCTACAAGGAAGGCGGCTGGGGGGTGCTGCTCGCGCTCTGCACCGGGGCCTTTCCGCTGCTGTCCTACCTGAAGGCGGCGCTCGAGCCGGATCGCTACCGGTGAGGATCGCCCAGGTCATGGCCGGTGCGCCGCATGGCGGGGCCGAGGCCTTCTACGAACGCCTCTGCCTGGCGCTGCATGGCATCGGAGAGGAGGTGCTGCCCGTCATCCGGCGCGACGCCGAACGCGCCGCGCGGCTGCGCGCGGGTGGGTTGGAACCGGTGCAGCTCGGCTTCGGCGGCGTGCTGGACCTGGTGACGGGGGTGCGCCTGCATCGCGCGCTGACGCGCTTCGCCCCGGCGGTGACGGTGGCCTGGATGAACCGCGCGGCGCGCTTCGCGCCCACGGGCCCCTGGACGCTCGTGGGGCGGCTCGGGGGGTATTACGACCTGAAGTACTATCGACGCTGCGACCACCTGGCGGCCAATACGCGCGACATCGTGCGCTGGATCATCGCCCAGGGCTGGCCGGCGGATCGCGTGCACTACCTGCCGAATTTCGCGGCCGACCTCGCCGATGCCGCGCCGGCGGAACTGCCCGCGCCGCCGGGCGCGGCGCGGCTGCTCGCGATGGGGCGGCTGCATCGCAACAAGGGGTTCGATGTGGCATTGCGGGCGCTGGCGCTGCTGCCCGCCGCGCATCTGTCCATCGCGGGGGAAGGGCCGGAACGCGGCGCGCTGGAATCGCTCGCGCGCGAGCTCGGCGTCGCGGACCGCGTCGCCTTCCTCGGCTGGCGATCCGATGTTGGACCCATGCTGAAGGCGGCGGACATTTTCGTCTGTTCCTCCCGCCACGAACCGCTCGGCACCATCGTGCTGGAGGCCTGGTCGGCCGGGCGCCCCGTCGCCGCGGCCGCCGCCCAGGGACCGAGCGAGCTGATCGAGGATGGCGAGACCGGCCTGCTCTCCCCGATAGAGGATGCGGAGGCTTTGGCGCGCAACGTCGCCGCGCTGATCGCCGACCCGCAGCGCGCCGCGCGCATCGCGCAGCAGGGCCGCGCCGCCTTCGAGCGCGACTTCACCGAGGCCGCCGTCGCCGCCCGCTGGCGCGGCTTCCTCGTGGACGTCGCGTCCCATCGCAGGGCAGCGTAGCGCCATGTGCGGAATCGCCGGACTCGCGCTCAAACCCGGGGCGCGCCCAGACCCCGCGGTGCTCGATGCCATGACGCGCGCGCTGGCCCATCGCGGGCCGGACGGGCATGGGCATCATGTCCAGGGCAATGTGGCGCTCTCGCACACGAGGCTCGCCATCATCGACCTCGTCACCGGCGACCAGCCGCTGCATGCTGGCCCGTCGAGCCTCGTCGGCAATGGCGAGGTCTACAACTACCGCGAATTGCGGACCGACAACGCACTGGCCTGCGCCACGCAATCCGATTGCGAACCGCCGCTGCACCTGTTCCGCCGCGACGGCGCGGATTTCGCCGAGACGCTGCGCGGGATGTACGCCATCGCCATCCATGATCGCGCGACGCGGCAGGTGGTGCTGGCGCGCGATCCCTTCGGCATCAAGCCGCTCTACCTGGCCGAGACCGCGGACGGCATCGCCTTCGCCTCCGAAGCCCAGGCCCTGATCGCCGCGGGCCTGGTGAAGCCCGCCCTGCGCGAGAGCGCACTGCACGAGGTGCTGCAGCTTCAGTTCACCACGGGTGCCGAGACCATCTTCCAGGGCATCACGCGCCTCCTGCCCGGCGAGACGGTGGTGATCATGGATGGCCGCATCGTCGAGCGCCGTCGCCGCGCCGCCCTGCCCGAAGGCGGTCCCGAGACCATCACCGAACGCGACGCGCTGACGCGCCTCGATGCCGCGCTGGAGCAGTCGGTGGACCTGCATCAGCGATCGGACGTGCCCTACGGGATGTTCCTCTCCGGCGGGACGGATTCGGCGGCGGTGCTGGCGATGATGGCGCGGCTGAACGATCGGCCGGTGCTCGCCTTCACCGCCGGCTTCGACGTGCCAGGCGCGGCGGATGAGCGCGAGGCCGCCGCGCGCGCCGCCGCGGCCGCGGGTGCGCGCCACGTCACGCTGAACGTGACGCGGCAGGAGGTGTTCCGCCACCTGCCCGAGATCGTGGCCTGCATGGATGACCCGGCGGCCGACTACGCCATCATCCCGACCTGGTTCCTCGCCCGCCGCGCGGTGCAGGAGGTGAAGGTCGTGCTCTCCGGCGAGGGCGGGGACGAGGTCTTCGGCGGCTATGGCCGGTATCGCTCCGCGATGAAGCCCTGGTGGCTGGGCGGCAAGGCGATGCGCGCGCATGGCGCCTTCGATCGGCTCGACGTGCTGCGCGCGCCGCCGCGCTTCTGGCGCGACGGGATCGAAGCCGCGTCGGCCGCCGCCGCGACGCCAGGGCGCACGCGGTTGCAGGCGGCGCAGGCGCTGGACGTGGCGGATTGGCTGCCCAACGACCTGCTGGCCAAGCTCGACCGCTGCCTGATGGCCCACGCGGTGGAAGGGCGCACGCCGTTCCTCGATACGGGTATCGCGGCCGCCGCCTTCCGCCTGCCGGATGCCATGAAGGTGCGCGACGGCCAGGGCAAGTGGATCCTGCGGCAATGGCTGGCGGAACGCTTCCCCGCCAGCGAGCCCTTCCGCAAGAAGCAGGGCTTCACCGTGCCGGTGGGTGCCTGGATCGCGGAAGCCGCCGACAAGCTGGCCCCGCTCGTCGCCGCGCAGCCCGGCGTGGCCGCGATCGCCAAGCCCGACCGCATCCTGCCGTTGTTCCGCGCGGCCGCGAACAAGCGCGAGGGATTCGCGGCCTGGCACCTGCTGTTCCACGCGCTGTGGCACAAGCGGCATGTGGAAGGCGTGGCGGCCGAAGGCGACGTCTTCGCCAATCTCGCGGAGCGCTGATGGCCAAGGACAAGACCCGCTTCGTCTGCCAGTCCTGCGGGGCGGTGCACCCCAAATGGCAAGGGCGCTGCGATGCCTGCGGGGAATGGAACACGCTCGTCGAGGAAGCCCCCGCACCCGCCCGCGGCCCCGGCCCGGCGGCCAAGGCCGGCGGCGGGCGGCGGGTGGAATTCGTGGGCCTCAAGGGCGAATCCGCCCCGCCGCCGCGCATCCCGACGGGCATCGCGGAACTCGACCGCGTGCTGGGCGGCGGGCTGGTCGCGGCATCCGCCGTGCTGGTGGGCGGCGATCCCGGGATCGGCAAGTCCACCATCCTGCTGCAGGCCGCGGCGCGCATCGCCAAGGCCGGGCGGCGCGTCCTCTACATCAGCGGCGAAGAAGCGGTGGAGCAGGTTCGGCTGCGCGCGGCGCGGCTGGGACTGACGGACAGTCCGCTGGCCCTCGCCGCGGCCACCGCGCTGCGTGACATCGTGGCCTCGCTAGAAGGCGAATCCGACGCCGCGCTGGTGGTGATGGATTCGATCCAGACGGTCTGGCTGGACGCGCTCGACTCTGCCCCCGGCACGGTCGCCCAGGTGCGCGCCTGCGCGGCCGAGCTGATCCGCCTCGCCAAGGCGCGCGGCTTCGCCATCGTCCTGGTCGGGCACGTGACCAAGGAAGGGACGCTCGCCGGGCCCCGCGTGCTGGAACACATGGTCGATGCGACGCTTTATTTCGAAGGCGATCGCGGCCACCAGTTCCGCATCCTGCGGGCGGTGAAGAACCGCTTCGGTGCCACCGACGAGATCGGCGTCTTCGAGATGACCGGCACCGGGCTGGTCGAGGTCGCCAATCCCTCGGCCCTGTTCCTCGCCGAACGGCGCGGCAACGTGTCCGGCTCCGCCGTCTTCGCGGGCATCGAGGGCACGCGGCCGGTGCTGGTGGAAGTCCAGGCGCTGCTCTCGCCCTCCTCGGGCGGGTCGCCGCGCCGGCAGGTGGTGGGCTGGGATTCGGGGCGGCTGTCGATGCTGCTCGCGGTGCTGGAATCCCGCTGCGGCATGTCGATCGGCCAGAACGACGTCTATCTCAACATCGCGGGCGGGTTGCGCATCGCGGAACCGGCAGCCGACCTCGCCGTCGCCGCCGCGCTCGTTTCGGCTGCGACCGACCGGCCGACCGATCCCGACCGGGTCTATTTCGGCGAAGTCGGCCTGTCGGGCGAAGTCCGCCAGGTCTCCCAGGCCGAAGGCCGGCTGCGGGAGGCCGCGAAGCTCGGCTTCGGCGCCGCCACCCTGCCGCGGCGCGTCGCCCGCGGCGGCAAGGCGCCCGGCGCCCCGGACGGCATGGCGCTGAACGAGACGGGGCACCTTGCGGACCTCGTCGCCGTCTTTGCCGAACAGACGGTGAAGCCGAAGCGTTCCGCCGGGTGACGCGGCCGTGACCGGCCGGTATAGGGGGCTCCCATGAACTGGGTTGATGCCGTCCTGGTGGCCGTGATCGTCGTCTCGGCCGCCGTCGCCTATTTCCGCGGCCTGGTGCGGGAGGTGCTCAGCCTCGGCGCCTGGGTCGGCGCGGCGGCCGCCGCCTTCGTCGCCCGGCCCCTGATCCTGCCGCATGTCGAGACCTGGCTCGAACCGCCCATCGTCGCTGATGTGGTGGGCACCGGTGCGGTGTTCCTCGTGGTGCTGATCATTCTCAAGATCATCACCAACATGATCGCCGACCGCGTTCAGGATTCCATGCTGGGCGGCGTCGATCGCGTGCTGGGCCTTCTCTTCGGCGCGGCACGGGGTGCAGTCGTGCTGGTGATTGCCTATATCCTCGCCGGGATGTTCGCCCCGGAAACCAGCGCTTGGCCCGAGCCTGTGAAGCAGGCCCGCGGGATCGGCATTGTTGCCGATACTGCCAAGCGGGTGGTCGACGCGGTGCCGGGGGCTTATAGGCCCCGGCTGGTGGACCCCCCCGGGCCGGGTGGCCCGACCGTTGACGACCTGCTGCGTCCCCCCGCGCGCAGCCGATAACCGAGGACCGCGATGCTCGCCACCATCGACCTGGACGACGACAAGCCGCATGAGGAATGCGGCGTCTTCGGCGTGTGGAACGGGGGCGATGCCGCCGCGCTGACCGCACTCGGCCTGCACGCCCTCCAGCATCGCGGGCAGGAGGCGGCGGGGATCGTCTCCCTCGACGAACAGGGGCTGTTCCACGCGCATAAGGGCCTCGGCCTGGTGGGCGACAATTTCGGGGAGGCGAAGGTCATCGCCTCGCTGCGCGGCGGGGCGGCGGTGGGCCACAACCGCTATGCCACCACCGGCGAGACGGCGCTGCGCAACGTCCAGCCGCTCTATGCCGATTTCGAGTTCGGCGGCTTCGCGGTCGCGCATAACGGCAACCTGACCAACGCCGCCGTGCTGAAGCGCGCGCTGGTGCGCCGGGGCTGCCTGTTCCAATCCACCACGGATTCGGAAGTCTTCATCCACCTCATCGCCATCAGCCTGTATTCGACGGTGCTCGACCGGCTGATCGACGCGCTGAAGCAGGTGCAGGGCGCCTATTCTCTCGTCGCGCTCCACAACGGCGCGCTGATCGGGGCGCGGGATCCGCTCGGCGTGCGGCCGCTGGTGCTCGGGCGCCTGGCGAATGGCGGGTATGTGTTGGCGTCGGAGACCTGCGCGCTCGACATCGTCTCGGCCGAATTCGTCCGCGACATCGAACCGGGCGAGATCATCGTCATCGACAATAGCGGCGTGCGCAGCGTGAAGCCCTTCGGGCGCACCGCCAGCCGCTTCTGCATCTTCGAATACATCTACTTCGCCCGCCCCGATTCCGTGATGGAAGGCACCCCGGTCTACGAGACGCGCAAGCGCATCGGCGCCGAGTTGGCACGCGAGTCGGGCGTCGAGGCCGATGTGGTCGTGCCGGTGCCCGATTCCGGCGTGCCGTCGGCCATGGGCTATGCGTCGGAAGCGGGCATTCCCTTCGAACTCGGCATCATCCGCAACCACTATGTCGGCCGCACCTTCATCGAGCCGACCGACCAGATCCGCAACCTCGGCGTGAAGCTGAAGCATTCGGCGAATCGGCCGATGCTGGAAGGCAAGCGCGTCATCCTGGTCGATGATTCGATCGTGCGCGGCACTACCTCCCGCAAGATCGTCGAGATGGTCCGCGCGGCGGGCGCGAAGGAGGTGCACATGCGCATCTCCTCCCCGCCCACCACGCATTCCTGTTATTACGGCATCGACACGCCAGAACGCGCGCAGCTCATGGCCGCGAAGCACGATGTGGCGGAGATGGCGCGGATCATCGGCGCGGACAGCCTCGCCTTCATCTCGCTCGACGGTCTCTACCGCGCGCTGGGCCGCCCGGCCCGCGACGCGGCCAAGCCCGAGTTCTGCGATGCCTGCTTCACCGGGGACTACGCGATCCCGCTGACGGATTGGCAGGACAACGCCGAGAAGCAGCTCTCCCTGCTGCAGCCCGCCGGGCAGTAGGCCCCACCCCCCCCATCCCGTGGCCCGCCCGGCGCGGCTCCAAGCGGGGCGGGCGATGCTGTCGCGGGAGCCCCCCCACGGGCGGGGGCCCAGGACCGGCCCCGG
>JAYSDS010000047.1:25555-36935 GCA_041914265.1 Roseomonas sp. | reverse complement strand
CCGAAAGGCCTTTGGAAACCTCGACCTGGCGCCTGGCACGCCGGTCAGGATGATGCCGAAACCCGCCTTGGTGCACGAAGCGCGCTGAAGGGGTGCTTCGTGGCGGTCCTGCCCGATACCAGCAGATTGCGCTCCAAGTGCTCCAGGCACGAGGGGCACCCATCGGCGTTGCGCAGCAACGTCGATGCGACCCCGGTGGCGGGGTGGATTGGAGGGGCAAAGCCCCTCCAATTCTCTCACACCGCCTGCGCCATCGCCCGCATGAACCCCTCGCGGAACCGGATCGGGTCGCGATCGGTCTGGTCGCGCCCGGGTTCGTTGTCGATCTTCACGCCGATCACATGCGGCCCGTCCGTCGTCAGCGCCTTCGCGACCAGCGCGTCGAACTCGGCTTCATCCGCCGCCCAGGCCGCGCCCGCGATGCCCGAGGCACGCGCGATGGCGATCATGTCGGTCCCGGCACTCGCCGCCGGCGTGCCCTGCCCGCCGGTGATCTGGTAGATGCCGTTGTCCCACACGATGATGGCGAGGTTCTTCGGCTTCTGCGCCGCGATGGTGGACAGGCAGCCGAGCTGCATCAGCAGCGACCCATCCCCTTCCAGCGCGAAGACGCGGCGCGCCGGCTGGGCGAGCGCCACGCCGAAGGCGATCGGCGCGGCAAGGCCCATCGAGCCCAGCATGTAGAAATTCTCGGCCCGGGTCTTGTCGGCGCCCCAGAGGTCCCAGTTGGAATTGCCGATGCCGCCGATCACCGCTTCGCGGTTGGTCAGCTTGCCGACCAGGCGCTTGGTCAGCGCGGCGCGGTTCATCACATGCAGGTTGGTGCTCACTTGCGGCCTCCGCTCAGCAGCGGGGAGATGATCAGGCAGGCCGGCCAGCGCGTGGCGAAGGCCTGGCGGATGGTGCGGTCGATCATGAAGGCGGCCTCATCGAGGCGCGAGACCGTGTGGTGCTCGATGCCCATCGAATCCAGGATCGGGCGCATGGTGCGGCAGACGATCGCCTGGCCCGGGTTGAACTCGCCCATCGTGCCGCGTTCGGAAACCACCATGAGCACCGGCACCTGGAAGGCCACGGGCAGCGAGGCCAGCGCGTTCGGCAGCGTCGCGAAGCCCGAGGTCTGCATCATCACGATGCCCCGCATCCCCGCCATGGTGGCGCCGGTGACGATGCCCACCGCCTCTTCCTCCCGCGCGCAAGGGAAGGTGGTGAAGTAGGGATCGGCGTGGCAGCCATCGATCAGCGGCCGCAGGACGTTGTCGGGCACATAGGCGACCAGACGGACGTCGTTATCCTTGAGGGCCTGGCGGAAGATGCCATGCCAGGTGGTGGGTGGCGCTTCTGTCGCGCTCGTCATGGTGCGGAGGTCTCCTCGCAGTGCAGTCCCGTATTGCACCGCATGCCGCGGGCGCCAAGGTGCCGGGCGTCGCCAAATCGCGCGGCAGGCGTTACGCCTCCCGCATGGATACGCTTCCCCGCTTCCTCGTCGATGCCGATGCCTGCCCCGTGCGCGAGGAGGTCCTGCGCGTCGCCGGGCGGCTCGGCCTGCCGGTCATTCTGGTGACGAACGGCTCGCGCCCGATCCGCCCGCCGGCATCGCCCCTGGTGCGCCTCGTCATCGTGTCCGAAGGCGCGGACAAGGCGGATGACTGGATCGCCGAGGAAGCGCGGCCGATCGATGTCTGCCTGACCGCCGACATTCCGCTGGCGTCACGCTGCCTGGCCAAGGGGGCCTTCGCCCTCTCCTTCAAGGGCAAGCCCTGGACGGAGGACAATATCGGCAGCG
This sequence comes from Roseomonas sp., assembly GCA_041914265.1. GTDB lineage: Bacteria > Pseudomonadota > Alphaproteobacteria > Acetobacterales > Acetobacteraceae > Neoroseomonas. The sequence goes on along the minus strand of JAYSDS010000047.1, from coordinate 35,149 downwards.
CGCTCGCGGGCCGCGAATTGTCGCGCCACCTGCGGGAGGTCGGCGCCATCACCGGCGGGCCGGCGCCGCTGACGCCGGCCGACCGGTCGCGCTTCCTCAGCGCGCTCGACACCATGGCGCAGGCGGCGCTGCGCCGGGCACGGGAAGGCTGAGAGATCGTTCGAGAAGCCGGCATCCCGGATGCGCCGGAGGCGCATCCTCGGACGGCCTCGGGGCCTCAGCGCGGCGCCTCGGCGACTTGGCGGTCTTCGAGGCAGGCGGTCTGGGTCAGCCAGGGCCAGGGATTGACCGGCCGGCCGGCGACCCGCAGCTCGATATGCAGATGCGCCCCGGTGGTCCGCCCGGTGCGCCCGACCGCGCCGATCGCGCCGCTGGGTCCGATCATCGCGCCCGGCACCACGCCCGCGGCGATACGCGAGAGATGCGCGTAGCGCGCGACCGTCCCGTCCGCATGCTCGATATCGACGATGAGGCCATAGGCGTAGTAGCGCCCGGCAAAGACCACGCGGCCCGCGCGCGCCGCCTGGATCGGCGAGCCATAGGGCGCGCGGATGTCCACGCCCGGATGGAAACCGCGCCCGCGATAGCCGAAGCCCGAGGAATATTCGCCGGCGACCGGGAGGATACCGTCGCAGGACCCGGCCGAGGCGGCACGGGGCGCGACCGCAATGGCGGCGACGCAGGCGGTACCCAACCCGGCGACGATGGACATGGCTCGGGATAGGCGCGTCTGCGGGCGCGTCTTGCGCATGCGGGGGATTCTCCCTGGTCGTGAAGCCTGGAGCCATAGGCCGTGCCCCAGGTCACAGCGTCAACCCGAGGGGGCTTGAAATCGGGGTAATGTGCGATACCGGAACGTGCCGCTTCCGCGACGGGCCTCAGTATCCCTGGCGCCGGCGCCAGTCCCAGGGGGGTTCGACACGCCCGGCCCAGATGCCGCGGCCATGCGCCCGTGCCTCATTCTCCTGCGGGACGTAGTCCATGGAATAGCGTCGATAGGCCATGGCCCAGCCGGCGGCGACCATGGCCGCGGCGATGTCCTGGCCCTCGGCGTTCACGCAGCGCACCACGCGACGCTGGTAGCGGTCGGTATCGAGGGTCTCGCAGGTCAGCGACCCATTGCCGAGGATGCGACCCAGCGCGGCGCGCGCCTGTTCGCCGCAGGGATAGCCACCGCCGCCGCTGCGTTCGCAGAGCTGGCCCATCTCGGGCGCGTCGATGCCGCTCAGGCGCAGGCGCTCGCCGCCATGGGCCAGCGTATCGCCATCCACCACGGCGGCGCGCACGGCGAAGGACGCCGTACCGCGCGACGGCGCCTCGCTGCCGCCGCCATAGATCACCCGCGGCAGCGCGGCCCGGCCGGGGTTCGCCGCAGGTGCGTCCGGCGCCGCCCGCGGCATCTCGATGCGCTGGGGCGCCGACGGTTCCCGGAAGCGATCCTGCAGGACCAGCCAACCGAGGATGACCCCCAGCGACGGCACCAGCGCCCCCGGCAGCAGCATGGCCAAGCGGCGGCGCCAGCGCCCGCGGCGTGGCACCGCCCGCGCCGCGCGGTCCGCCGCCCGCAGCGCGTCACGCAGGTCGCGCGGCAGGCCGGATCGGCGTCGGAACATGGCAGGTCAGGCTGCGAACCATCCCCGCTTCTGCCGGCGCCGGCGATTCGGCGTCAATCGGCGCGGATGCCGTTCTCCCGCACCACCGCGCCCCACTTCGCCACTTCCCGCTGCACGAAGGTGCCGAGCGTGTCCGGGTCGGACATGACGAGGCGCGCCTGCTGCGTCTCCTCCATGGTGCGGCGCACCTGCGGGTCGGAGAGCGATTCCTTCAGCGCCGCATTCATCCGCAGCACCGCATCCCGCGGCGTGCCGTGCGGCGCGAAGACACCCCACCAGGCCTCGGCCTCCAGGCCCTCGAAGCCGGCCTCGGAGGCGGTGGGCAGGTCGGCGAGCGCCGGCAGGCGCGCCGCGCCGAACTGCGCGAAGATGCGCATCGTGCCGCCGCGCACATGCGGGTTCACCACGGCCGCGGAGCCGATCATCATGTCGGTGTGCCCGGCGACCGTGTCGTTCACCGCGAGCCCGCCGCTGCGATAGGGCAGATGCGTCATGCGCGTGCCCGTCTTCGACTGCAGCAGCACCATGGTCAGATGCCCGATCGTGCCATTGCCGGTGGACCCGAAGGAGACGCCCTCGGGCTGTGCCTTCGCCGCGGTCACCACGTCGCCGATGGAGCGGAAGGGCTTGTCCGGCTTGCTGGCGAGGACATAGGGCGCGCCGCCGATCAGCATCACCGGGTCGAGGTCGCGCGCGGGATCGAAGGGCAGTTGCGGCAGCAGCGCCGCGAGGGTGGCGTGGCTGTCGAAGGTGAGCAGCCAGGTCTGGCCATCGGGCCGCGCCTTGGCGACGGCATCGGTCCCGATGGACCCCGCCGCGCCACCGCGATTGTCCACCACCACCGGCACGCCGAGGCGCTGGGTCAGGCCCGGCGAGACCAGCCGCGCGACGGCATCGGTGGATCCGCCGGGGGCGAAGGGCACCACGATGCGGATGGCCGCGCCCTGCGCCCGCACGGCCGGCGCGGCGAGCGTCGCGGCGGCGGCGAGTGCCATGCGGCGAGTGAGACGTACCATGCTGCTTCCTCCCGGTTCACAATTCCTTGCCCGATTCATGGACCGCGCGCGCCGGGGCGGCAAGCCGGGGCCGGCACGTCGTGGCCGGTTCAGCAATACGGTCGATGCGGCGCCTCCCCTGCCGCGACGATCTCCGCGACGTCCTGGACCGCATCGTCGAAGGCCAGGGCCGTGGTCATGACGGTGCCCGCCGATTGGGGCGCGTGCCGCGCCAGGCGCGCATCGAGCGCCCGGCAGGCCTGCAGCAGCATCGCGGTTTCCTTCTCCAGCACCGCGATCGCCGCCCGCGCCTCGGCCGCGCAATAGCGCGCATCGGCCAAGGCGCCGCGCAGCCCGGGGCGGTCGAGCTCGCGATAGGCGGGAACGCCCAGCACGCGGCAGAGATGGTGCAGGCTGACCGGTCCCTCATCGGCCTCGAAGACCGGACGCAGCCAGAGCGGGCGCATCGCGGTGCCGAGCGCATCGCGCCCGAACAGGCCGATGATGGGGTGCACCCGATCCTCCCAGGCGCCGGCGGCGCTGGCTTCGGCGGACGGCAGTGCCTCGGGGTATCCGGCGGCCCAGTAGCGGTCGCACAGCCCGATCAGCACATCGAGGCCGAGGGCGAAGCCGGCGACGCCATGCAGCCGCGCCAAGGCCTCGGCGAGGCAGCAGGCCACGTCGAAATCGCGGCTCTGCGCGAAGCAGGCGAGCGAAGCCTCGACCACCGCGTTCCACGGCGCGGGGACGGCGGCGCGCAGCCATGGATCGCTGGAACGGCCATTGGCGCGTTCGGCCGAGCGCGCCTCGCTGCGGGCATAGCGCAGCCTCTGGAAGGGGGCGGCGCGGCTGAAATCCTCCCGCAGGTCACGGCCGGCACCGCCTGGCGTGCCCGGGATGGGCCGGAGCAATTCCCCGGCATCGAGAAGCAGACCGCGCATCGTCCGACGCCCCTTGCCTGCGGCCGCCGGCCGGCGGCCTGTCCAGCCAGCCTGCAATGGCGGCGGTGGCCTGGCGCTGAAGGGTTTCGCAGCGCGTGCGCGGCCCGGGCTGGAGCGCGATGGCCGCAGGTGCGACGGCACCGGAGGCCTGAATCACGCGATCGCGCCCTAGTTGGACACCCAGTCCGGCACGGGCATGGCGCGATAGGCGTCGCGCAGGCTGTTCGACCAGCCTTCGCGCACCGAGCGGAAATAGGGCTCGTCCTCGGTGATGCGCTTGCGCAGCGTCGCGCAGCAGCCCCCCTCCCGATACACCAGCAGGTCGAGCGGCATGCCGACGGTGAGGTTCGAGCGCAGCGTGGAATCCATGCTGATCAGGGCGAGCTTCACGCCGTCGACCAGCGTCGTGTCGGGCGTCACCACGCGGTCGAGGATGGGCTTGCCGTATTTGTGCTCGCCGATCTGGAGGAAGGGCGTGTCGGGCGTCGCCTCGATGAAGTTGCCGGCGGCGTAGATCATGAACAGGCGCATCGCCTGCCCCACGATCTGCCCGCCGAGCAGCAGCGCCACGTCGAAGCCGATGCCCTGGGCGTGCAGCGAGGGGCCGTCCGCCTCGAAGACCGCGCGCACGGCGGTTCCCACCAGTTGCGCCGCGCGGAACATGGAGGGGACGTCGTGCAGGGTGTGGCGTTCGCCGTCGAGCCAGATGCCTTCCTGCAGCCGGGACCAGACCTGCTGGCTGATGGCGAGGTTGCCGGAGGAGAGCATGGTGATCATGCGCTCGCCCGGCACTTCTTCCACCTGCATCTTCGAGAAGGTGGAGATGTGGTCGACCCCCGCATTGGTGCGGGTGTCGGAGAGCATGACGAGCCCTTGGTTCAGGAAAAGACCGACGCAATAGGTCATGGCGAGTGCCTCCGCTGGCGCGGAGAGACGGCGATCAGGGCCAGCACGTCAAGCCCGACCCGGCACCCCCGAAAACGGATCGCGGCCCCGTCGCGATCCGGGAGCGCAACGCGCGACCGCGCCCAACCCGCCCGCCGCCCCCAATGCCACAGCGCACGGCGCGAAAGCCAAGCCGGCGAATGCCGGCGCCGGCGTCTGAGGCACACAAAGACTCGGATCGCGGCCACGCCGCGATCCGGGAGCGCAACGCGCGACCGCGCCCAACCCGCCCGCCGCCCCCAATGCCACAGCGCACGGCGCGAAAGCCAAGCCGGCGAATGCCGGCGCCGGCGTCTGAGGCACACAAAGACTCGGATCACGGCCCCGCCGCGATCCGGGAGCGCAACGCGCGACCGCGCCCACCCGGCCCGCCGCCGCCGATGCGCCAGTGCACGGCGCGAAGGCAAGCCGCGCGGATGCGCGGCGCCCGCCGTCTGAGGGCTCAAACAAAAACTCTCTATCTCCAGGCGTTTCACGCCTGGAGATAGAAATCCTGGATCTGGCGGCCGAGCTCGAGGTTGCGGTCGATCGTCGCGGTCAGGAAGTTGTGCAGCCCGCCACTCATGATGTCGTCGATGCGGCCGAAGCGCAGCCGGGCGTGCATCTCGCCGGCCAGGCGATGGCATTCGCCGCGCCGGCCGCCATGGGCGGTCGCGATGCCTTCCAGCGTCTCCTCGATGCGCGCGTAGCAGGCGACGACCGAGCGCGGCAGTTCCGGGCTCAGGATCAGCAGCTCCGCGATGCGCTTAGGGTCGAGCCGCGCATGATAGACCCAGTGATAGGCCCGCAGCGCCGAGACGGAGCGCAGGATCGCCTGCCACTGCACGAAGGCGACGGTGCCGCCCTCCTCCGCCCCCATCAGCGCGTGGTGATGCACGTCGAGCACCCGCGCGGTGTTGTCCGCACGCTCGCACATCGTGCCGAGGCGGACGAAGCTCCAGGCCTCGCCGCGCAGCATGGTGTCGGCATAGGCGCCGTTGAACAGGATCGTGCGCGACTTCACCCAGTCGAGGAAGGCCGGCAGGTTGTCGGGCGCGAAGGTATCCTCGGTGCTGCGGCGCCCTTCGGACCAGGTCTCGTTCACCGCCTCCCACATGTCGGCCGTCAGCGCGATGCGGACGGTGCGGGCGTTGTGGCGCGCCGCGTCGATGCAGGAGAGGATGGAGGATGGGTTGCTGGTATCGGCCGTGAGGTAGCGCACCACGGCCTCGGGCGTCAGCGCCTCGCCCGTCGCGGCGAAGCCCGGCGCGCAGCCGGAGGCGACGAGCAGCCCGCGCCAGGCATTGTCGCGCTGGGCGACGGCGCCGGTCGCGCTCGACAGGCGCAGCGCCACCTGCAGGCCCCGGGCGTTGTTACCGGCACGCTCCATGTAGCGGCCGAGCCAATAGAGGCTGTCGGCTGTGCGGCTCAGCATTGGGACTGGCCCTGCGTGACGGCGTCGGGTTTCAGGATGTCGGCGGGATCGTCTTCCAGCACCCAGGTATCCTTGGTGCCGCCGCCCTGGGAGGAATTCACCACCAGCGAGCCTTCGCGCAGCGCGACGCGGGTCAGGCCGCCCGGGACGACGCGCACTTCCTTGCCGCAGAGCAGGAAGGGGCGGAGATCGACGTGGCGGGGCGCGATGCCCTTTTCCACCAGCGTCGGCACGGTGGACAGCGCGAGGGTCGGCTGGGCGATGTATTCGGCGGGCTTCGCCTTGATGCGCGCGGCGAATTCGGCGCGCTGCTCGGCGGTGGAATGCGGGCCCACCAGCATGCCGTAGCCGCCCGAACCATGGGTCAGCTTCACCACCAGCTCCTCGAGATGATCGAGGACATAGGCACGGTCGTCGTCCCGTTCGCAGAGATAGGTGGGGACGTTGGACAGCGTCGGCTCCTCGCCGAGGTAGAAGCGCACCATCTCCGGCACGTAGGGATAGATCGCCTTGTCGTCGGCGATGCCCGCGCCGGGCGCGTTCGCGAGCGCCACATTGCCCGCCTTGTAGGCCGCCATCAGGCCGGGGACGCCGAGCACACTCTCGGGACGGAAAACCTGGGGATCGAGGTAGTCGTCGTCGATGCGGCGGTAGATCACGTCGACGCGCTGCGGGCCCGTCGTGGTCTTCATGTAGACCACGTCGTCCTTCACAAACAGGTCAGGGCCTTCCACCACCTCCACGCCCATCTCGTCGGCGAGGAAGCAGTGTTCGTAATAGGCGCTGTTGAACGAACCCGGCGTGAGGATCGCGACGCGTGGCGTGCCCGGGCAATTGGGCGGCGCGACGGATTTCAGCGTCTCCAGCAATTCCTCGGGGTAGTGGCCGACCGAGGCGATGCGGTGCCGCGCGAACAGGCCGGGGAAAAGGCGCAGCATCGCCTCCCGCCCCTCCAGCATGTAGGACACGCCCGAAGGCGTGCGGCAGTTGTCCTCGAGCACCCAGAAATCGTTCGGGCCCGTGCGCACCACGTCGATGCCGGCGATGTGGGTATAGACGCCGCCCGGCGGGACGAAGCCCTTCATCTCGGGGCGGAAGGCCTCGTTCTCGTTGACCAGCGCGGCGGGGATCTTGCCGGCCTGCACGATCTCCTGCTTGCCGTAGACGTCGAGCAGGAAGAGGTTCAGCGCCTTCACCCGCTGCAGCAGGCCGCGGGACAGGTTGTCCCATTCGGCCCGCGCGATGATGCGGGGGATGATGTCGAAGGGGATCAGCCGTTCCGGATCCCCGCCCTCGCCATAGACGGCGAAGGTGATGCCGATGCGCTTGAACAGCAGCTCGGCCTCATGTCGTCGTCGCTCCAGCGATTCGCGGGGGGTGGCGGCGAGCCAGCGGGCTATTTCCGCGTAGGGGCCGCGAATCTGGCCATCGGCCGTCATCTCGTCGAAGGCAGGAATGATCCTCGTCACCAGCGCAAAGTCCTCCGGTGCCCAGCCTTGCCGGCCGGAGGGGGGCCGCGCAAGCCCGTGATGATGACGCGACCGCACAATCGCGACGCGATTGCCCAGGAAGCGGGCTATGCGTGCCCTGGGATGGGCAGGCGCCGGACCCGCCCCTATCCTCCGGCCAAACCATCTGCGGGAGCGACAATTGATGTCCGAGGAAGTGACCACCCCCAGCACCGCGGCCGATGCCATCGCGGCCGCCTTTGCCGGTGCGGGCACGCGGCGGATCTATGGCGTGCCGGGGGGCGGATCGAGCCTCGACCTCATCGCCGCGGCCAAGGCGCGGGGACTCGACTTCGTGCTGGCGCGGCATGAGACCTCGGCGGTGATCATGGCGGCGACCGAGGCGGAGCTCGCCGGCACGCCCGGCGTCGCGCTGTGCACGCGCGGCCCCGGCGTGGGCAATGCGGCGAACGGGATGGCCCATGCGGCACTCGACCGCGCGCCGGTGGTGCTGCTGGCCGACGGCTTCGCGCCGGCCGAACGCGCCTTCGCCACGCATCAGTATTTCGACCACGCCGCGATGCTGGCCCCCGTGACCAAGGCCCAGTTGTCGGTCGGGCAGATGGCGGCCGGCGAGGCGGCGACACGGGCGATCGACGCGGTGCTCGCGGTGCCGCGCGGGGCGGCCCTGATCGAATTGTCCGGCAGCGCCGCGCGCCAGCCCGCCTCCCTGCCGGCAGCGGCCGCACCGCCCGCCCTGCCCGCCCCCGACGCGGCCGCCATCGCCGCGGCGCGGCGGGTGCTGGCCGCCGCGAAGCGCCCGGTGGTGGTCGCAGGGCTGGAAGCGGTCGATGCCGCGCCAGCGCTGCGGGCGCTGGTCGAAGCGCTGGGCTGCCCGGCGCTCGTCACCTACAAGGCCAAGGGCGTGATCGCCGATACGGACCCGCATTTCGCGGGCATCTTCACCTGCGGCGCAGCGGAGGGCCCGGTGCTCGACCAGGCCGATGCGATCATCATGGTCGGCGCCGATCCGGTGGAGTTCATTCCCAAGCCCTGGCGCTGGCCCGTGCCGGTCATCGAGGTCGCGACGGCGCCGCGCGCCCTGCCCTATGCCGCGCCCGCCGCCGCGCTGTCGGGCGCGCTGGCCCCGGCGCTCGCGGCGCTGGCGGATGGCGCGGCGCGCTCGGCCTGGGATGCCGAAACCATCGCCGCGCTGCGCGAGGCCTGGTTGCGCACCCTGGCGAATGACCCGCGCCGCGGCGCCGGCATCGGGCCGCAGCGCGTGGTGCAGATCGTCCAGGCCGCCTGCCGCCAGGCGGAGTTCGATCCCCGCGTCGCGGTGGATGCCGGGGCGCACATGTTCCCGGCGACCACCTTCTGGCAAAGCGAGCGGCCGGGCGACCTGCTGATCTCGAACGGGCTCGCCACCATGGGCTTCGCGCTGCCGGCGGCGATCGCGGCGGCGCTGCATGACCCGGCGCGTGGCGCGCTCGCCTTCACCGGCGATGGCGGGCTGCTGATGGGCCTCGGTGAATTGGCCACCGCGGCGGTGCTGGGTGTGAGGTTGGTCGTCGTCGCCTTCAACGACGCCACGCTATCGCTCATCGACATCAAGAAGGAATCGCGCGACCTGCCGGATGGCGCGCTGGGCTGGCCGCGCGCCGACCTGGCCGCGGCGATGCGCGCGATGGGCGGCGTGGGGCTGAGCGCATGCACGGAAGCGGAACTGGCGGAAGCGATGGCGACGGCCGCGGCGGCGTCCGGGCCGGTGCTGATCGACGTGGCGGTGGATCCGTCCGGCTATCCGGCGCAGATCAAGGCGCTGCGCGGCTGACGCGGCGGCGCGGCCTGATGGTCCTGGCCGCGCTCCTGTTGCCCGCCGGCGCCGCGCGCGCCCTCGACGAGACCGCCGCGACGCGCGCGCTCTTCGCCGGCACGGAGGATGGCGGGCGCGGGGAATCGATGGCCTGTTCCGCCGTCGCCCCCTGGGGACCGGAGGCGGACGGCCTGTCCGTCGTCGTGGTGCCCGATGGCCAGGCGCTGCGCATCGCGCTGATGCACGAGGAGGGCGGCGGCGCGCCCGGCATCGTCGCCGGGCCCGCGACCGTCGAGGCCATCGCCATCGACCCGTTCTGGTCCTGCCTGCTGGATGTGGACCGGCTGGCACCGCTCCGCGGGCGTCCTGTCCGCGGGCGGCGGCGGGGCATCCCAGAAACAAAGAGAGGTGGGTGAACGTCG
>JAYSDS010000047.1:0-25545 GCA_041914265.1 Roseomonas sp. | reverse complement strand
GCAACGCCTATACCTCGACGGGGCGGAGCACCTCGACCGAGGCGCTGCACCTGCTGCTGCGGGACGGCACGGCGCTACGGCCGATCTTCGGCAGCCTGCTCGCCGCGTCCCACAGCGAGGATGCCGGGCGCGGACGACGCACCGGCTGGCAGCGCCGCTGGGTGGTGGTGCCGGCGGGCCGCGGCCGGGACGGCATGCCCGACCTCGAGGTGCGGGACCGGCGCAACAATGCCGTGGTCAGCCGGCACCGTTGGGATGGCAGCGGCTACCAGCCACCGGTCTTCGACCGCACGCCGCCGCTTGGGCCAGGGTGAGAGCGCGGCGTCCCATCGGCGCGATGGGAAGACCGGAGAGGGGCGGCGCCCCTCCAACTTCCGTCCGCACCGGGCGATGCTGCCAACCGGAGACACCCCGATGCCCTACGAGCAATCCATCACCTTCCTCTACACCGACGACATCGATCGCCTCGCGGCCTTCTATCGCGACGTGATGGAGCTGGAGCCGGTACTGGAGCAACCCGCCGCGCGCATCTTCCACTGGACGCCGAGTTCCTTCCTCGGTGTCTGCGACATCGCGGAGCGGCCGCGCGGCACGAAGGGCATGATGCTGACCTTCCTCGTCGAGGATGCGCGCGCCTGTTGCGAGAAGCTGGCGGCGAAGGGCGTCGTCTTCGATCCGCCGCTCGCCCTGCGCGGTGGCGGAACGCTGCTCTCAGCCTTCTTCCGCGATCCGGAGGGCTATGTGCTGGAGATCCAGGAATTCCTCGATCCGCGCTGGCCCTATCCGGGCGGGCGGAAGCCGCGGGGCGCGTGACCCCGCGGCGACGCGTCACAGCGTCGGCACGCGCGCGTGCCAGTCGGTATCGCGCTGGTAGGCATCGGCGACTTTCAGAGCGCTGGCCTCCCCGAAGGGCCGCGCCGAGAGCTGCATGCCGATCGGCAGGCCGCGATCGTCGAAGCCGACCGGCACGCTGACCGTCGGCAGGGCCAGGTAGTTCAGCACCCGCGTATTGGCCGAGATGACCATGTGCCGCGCCCAGTTCGCCTCGGGGTCCTTGTCAATGTCGGTCTCGGCGAGGGTCGGCACGCGATGGCGCAGCGTGGGCGAGGCGACGATGTCGTAGCCGCTCATCGCCTCCTTGCAGAATTGGCGCAGCAGCGGGCCACGGCGCGACAGCGCTTCCAGGTAGTAGTGCCCCGGAATGGCATAGCCCCCGAACAGCCGGCCCGAGAGATGGATGGCGTAGTCGCCCGGATGCTCGCGCATCCAGTTGGCGTGGATGGTCGCCCCTTCCACACGGCTGATCACGGCGGTGTAGGTGCCGACCGCCAGGAGCGAGGGGGCGGAGACATAGTCCACCGTCGCGCCGCGCGCCTTCAGCACAGCGAGCGCCGCCTCGAAGGTCTTGACCACGATCTCGTCGGCGCCGTCGAAGAACCATTCGCGCGGCACGGCGATGCGCAGGCCCTTCACGTCGCCGGTCAGCGCGGCCTCGTAGTCCGGCACGGCTTCCGGCGCGGCGGTCTGGTCGATGCCGTCGGCACCCGAGATCACGCTCATCACGCGCGCGGCATCGCGCGCGGTGCGTGTCAGCGGCCCGACATTGTCCATGCTGAAGGACAGCGGCATCACGCCCGTGCGCGGCACGCGGGTCTGCGTGCCCTTGATGCCGGTCACGCCGCAGATGCCGGCCGGCAGGCGGATCGATCCGCCGGTGTCGGACCCCAGCGCGCAGGCGAAGAAGCGCGCGGCGACACCGGCACCCGACCCGGATGACGACCCGCCCGTGCAATAGGGCAGGTTCCACGGATTGTGGCAGTCGCCGAAATGCGCGTTGTGCCCGGTCGGGTTCTGCGCGAACTCCGCCATGTTCAGCGTGCCCATGTCGATGGCACCCGCTGCATCCAGGCGCTGCAGCACCGTCGCGGTGACGCCCGGCACGAAGTCCTTGCGGATCCTGGACCCGCAGGTCGTGACCTTGCCGGCGCGGTAGTACATGTCCTTGTGCATCATCGGCACGCCGGCGAGCGGGCCGGGCGCAGCACCGGCCGCGCGCGCCTTGTCCTGCGCCGCCGCCGCTTCCAGCGCGGCGTCGCGATCGAGGCGGATGACGCTGTTCACCTTGCCGTCGAAGGCGTCGATGCGGGCGAGGCAGGCGGAGACCATCGCCTCGGCGGTCGCTTCGCCCTTGGCGAAGGCATCGGCGGATTCCGTGACGGAGAGCGTGGCGAGGTCGGTCACTTCGACACCTCCGCCTCGGCGCGCAGCGCGGCTTCGAAGGTCGACGGCTCGTCCTCGAAGACCAGCGTGCCGCGCTGGGCCTCGAAATCCTTGATGAGCGCGCAGAAATCCTCGAGGCCGCGCTTGCCCGCGGCATTGGGGCAGCTCACGCCCGACCAGAGGCGGATCGCCTCCTCGATGAGGGCCTGCGCATCCGTCGTCATGGTCGCTCCTGTACGTTTCGACATCGCGGGGTGGTTTGCAAACCGCGTGCCCCGCTGGCAGCCTGAGCCCAACGAAACAGGAAACGCAGCCATGAAGATCGTGGATGTCAAAGCCTTCCCGACCTCCTTTCCGCTGCCGCAGGGCGGCCCGCGGCTTGGCATCGGCCAGGCGGTGAAGCGCGATGCGGTGATGGTGAAGGTCATCACCGAGGACGGCATCGTCGGCTGGGGCGAGAGCCATCACGGCCGCGCGCACACCGCCATCGCGACGCTGATCCAGACGACGCTGCGCAGCCTGATCCTCGGCATGGATGCCTTCGACACCACCGGCATCAATGCGCGCATCTACAAGTATCAGCTCGCATCGCACGGCATGGGCGCGGCCTGCGCGATGGCCATGTCGGGCATCGACATGGCGCTGTGGGACGCCAAGGGGAAGGCGCTGAACCTGCCGCTCTACAAGCTGCTCGGCGGCGGCCCGCGCGCGGTGCCGGCCTATGCCGGCGGCGTCGCGCTTGGCTACCAGGAACCCGCCACGCTGATCGACGAGGCCGGCCCGCACATCGAGGCCGGCTACAAGGCGGTGAAGCTGCGCGTCGGCGATACGGTGCGCGACGACGTCGCGCGCATGCAGGCGGTGCGCGATGCCTTCGGCAAGGAGCTCACCATCCTGACGGATGCCAATATCGGCTATTCCATCGAGCAGGTGCGCCAGGTGATGCCGGAGATGGATCGGCTCGACATCGGTTGGCTGGAAGAACCCTTCCCCGCGCATGACCACCATCTCTACGCCCAGGCGCGCGGCTATGGCGCGACGCCGCTCGCGGCGGGGGAGAACCATTTCACCCGCTTCGAATTCACCCGCGTGCTCGAAGACGGCGTCATCACCATCTGGCAGCCTGACCTGTCGAAATGCGGCGGCATCACCGAAGCGCTGCGCATCGCCGGCATGGCGAGCGCCTTCAAGATCCCGATCCACCCGCATTCCTCGATGACCGGGGTGAACCAGGCGGCCTCGATCCATTTCCTCGCCGCGATCGAGAATGGCGGGTACTTCGAGGCCGACATCTCCAAGGCCAACCGCTTCCGCGACGAACTCGGCAGCACGGCCTGGACCATCGGCGCCGACGGCCATGTGCGGCCGAACGAGACGCCCGGGATCGGCGTCGAGATCGACGAGGCCTTCCTCGCCGCGCACCCCGCCATCGAGGGGCCGGGCTATGTCTGATCGGCGGCCAGCGCGGCGGCATGCTCCATCACCGCGCGCCCCGCACGGTTCCAGGTGGTGATGCCGCCGACCAGGATGCATTGCACCAGGCCCTCGGCGAGTTCGGGCAGGGTCAGCCCCTGGCGCAGCGCATTCGCCGCATGGACCTTCGCGCCATCCACCGCGCCCACCAGCACGTCGAGCAGCACGAAGACCAGTTCCTTCGTCTTCAGATCGAGCGCGCCGCCTTCCTCCGGCGCACGCATCGCCGCCTCGCGCAGCAGGCCGTAGCCGGCGAAGGCACCCGGCGCGTGCCGCAGCAGCAGGGCGAAGGTGTCGGGCAGGCGGCCGGTGGTCGCCTCGAAATTCGCGATGCCGCGCGCGACCGCGGCCTCCATCAGTTCATCGGTCATGCGGCGCTCCTGCTGCGGCGGCCGAGCCTGGGCGCCGCGGCCGCGCCGGGTCAACCGCCCGCGGACAGGATCTCCCGCGGCGCGAGGATGCGTTGCAGCGCGAAGCCCGCGGGCGGCTGAGGCGTCACGATGGCGATGCCGTTCTCGGGGAATTCCTGCTGCGCCAGTGGGCGGCCCAGCACCATCGCGAGCTTCTGGATATGGCCCACCAGCAGCGTGTTCGTGCCCGGCGCGGGTGGCGTCGCGAGTGCGCGGCGCAGCCCCGCCGCCGCCGCGCCGACATCGGCCGTGTAGTCATCCGCCACGAGTTCCATGGTGACATCGACCGGCCTGCCGCGCGCCGTGATCGTCGCGGTGTCCGAGGCGCGGAAGACCGGGCTCGACCGCACCAGCGCGATCGGGATGCCGAGCCGCTCGATCGCCTCGCCCACCTGGCCGGCCAGGCGCACGCCCTCGGCCGACAGGTTTCGCTGCCCCGCCCGGTCGCCGAGCCGGCCGGTATCGACCTGGCTGCGATCGGTCACGCCATGGCGCATGTAGAGCACGAAGCCACCCCGGCGCAGCGCCGCGACCCAATCGGTCATGTCGGCCCGCGCGGGCGCGGCAAGCGCCAGCAACGGCAGGGCACGTCGTGCGATCATGCGATCTCCCTCAGCAGCTTCGCGCGCATGGCGCGGGCGAAATCCGCTCGCGTCTCCGCCACCATGACGAAGGCGCCGGGACCGCCGATCACGTCGCGTTCATAGTGCACGCGCAGCGGCTCGCCGAAGCGCGTGACGGGCGCGACCTCGATCGCCAGCGCATTCACCGTGATGCCCTTGTCCACCGCGCGGTCGCGCGCCTCATGCACGGGCATCAGGGACCGCAGGTCCGGCCCGTCGCCGGCCACGTCGATGACGCGGTCCTCGCTGCGGAAGGGGGCGGCGTCCATCAAGGCGGTGGCGTGGGCGATCGCGTCACCGATGGCGTTGTAGGATTGCGGCGAGCGCTCGGCATTGCGGATCGCCTCGGCGATGGCGGCGGCAGAGGCGGCATCGTGCAGGCGCATCCAGGGCACCGCCGTCACCGCGCCGCCCGGGCTGCCCCATTCCACCAGCGCGACCGCGATGGCGCGGCCGCCGCCGCCGGTCGCGGCCTCGATCACCGCGGGATCGGTCAGGGAGCCGGCGAGCCCTTCCCGTTGCAGTTGGAACTCATCGGCGTCGATGGAGCCGGAGGCATCCATCGCGAGCACCAGCAGCAGGTCCACCTCGGGGGTGGACTGCGCGGCGGCGAGACCGGGTGCGAGCGCGGCCGGCAGGCCCAGCACCGCCCGGCGCGGCGGATCATCTCGGTCCATGGGGTCGTTCGTTGGCAAGACTCATGCCTCTGCGGCAGGGTCCTGGATATCGCGCCCGGTGCCGGACATGGGATCAAGGGTTCGACAGCCCCGGCCGGGGAACCCGGCGGGACGCGCCCCGTCAGCCCACCGCCCCATAGGCGCGACGGATCACATCCGCCGCCGCCGCCGCGGTGCGGTCGAGTTCCGCCTCGGTCGGGGCCGGCGGGATGCCAAGCGCCCCGCGCAGCAGCACCGTGCCGCGCAACATGGCAATGAGATGCTCGGCCGCCTGTCGCGGATCGGCATCGGCACGCAGGCGACCGCGGCGCTGTTCCTCCGCCATCCAGGCGGCCAGGCGCTCATGCCCCGCGAGCGGCCCGGCGGCGTAATAGGCGCGGGCGAGATCGGGGAAGCGCTGGCTCTCGGCCACGGCGATGCGGAGCATCGTCAGCACCGGGGGCGACAGCAGGAATCCGAGGATATGCCGCCCCACCCGGCGCAGCGCCATCTCCAGCGGGGCGTCGTGCACCCGGGCCAGTTCCAGCGTTTCGGCCATGACGCTGCAGCGCTTCGACACCACGGCGCCGAACAGCGCTTCCTTGCTGGCGAAATGCGCGTAGAGCGTGGCCTTCGACACCCCGGCCTCGCGCGCCACCGCATCCATCGACACGGCGGCATATCCCTGTTCCAGGAAGAGCTTCCCGGCCGCTTCGAGCACGGCTTCGCCCTTGCGGCTGCGGGTCTGTTCCTGGGCGGCGAGGCTGGCGGACATGGCGCCTATATGCCGCGCGCCGCGCCGAAAAACAAGACTGAACGGTTCAGTTCAATTTTTCCTTGACCCCGGCGCCGGGCGGCGCCAGATACGCGGCAACTGAACTGAACGGTCCAGTCCGATGTCCGAGAACGACGCCCCTCCCCCCCGCGGCCGCCTCCGCCGCCTTGCCCCTGTCCTGCTGGTCGGTGCCCTGGCCGGGGCCGGGCTCGGCGGCAATTGGTGGCTGCATGTCGGCCGCTTCCAGCAGAGCACCGACAATGCCTATGTGCAGGGCGACATCGCGGTGCTCGGCCCGGGCATCGAAGGCGATGTCGCCGCCATCCTGGTCAGCGACAACGACACCGTCGCCGCCGGCCAGCCGCTGATCCGCCTGGTCGATACAGAATGGCGCGCCCGGCGCGACGCCGCCGCCGCCGCGCTCGCCCAGGCCGAGGCCGGCATCGTCACCGGCCGCGCCCGCATCGACCAGCAGCGCGCCCAGATCGCCGAGGCCGATGCCCAGGTCGCCCAGGCCATCGCCGAGCGCGACCGCGCCGTGCAGAACGCCACGCGCTACGGCAGCCTCGCCAATTCCGGCTATGGCAGCCGGGAGAATGCCGACCGGACCCTGGCCGACCGGCTGAAGGCCGAGGCTGCGGTGCGGTCCGCCCAGGCCGCCGCCGATGCCGCGCGCGCCGCCCTGCCGGTGCTGGAATCCGAATGCGCCGCGGCGGAAGGCAAGCGCGCCGAGGCCGCCGCCTCCCTGGCCCTGGCCGAACGCAACCTGGAACAGACCGTCATCCGCGCACCCTTCGATGGCGTGGTCGGCAACCGCTCGGCACAGCTCGGCGCCCATGTGCGCCCCGGGCAGAACCTGATCGCCGTGGCCCCGCCGGCCGACCGCCAATGGGTGGTCGCGAACTTCAAGGAAACCCAGCTCGCCGCCATGCGCCGCGGCCAGCCCGTGGAGCTCGAATTCGACATCGGCGGGCCGGTGCTGCGCGGCCGCGTCGAGAGCCTGGCACCGGCGACCGGCGCCCAGTTCAGCCTGCTGCCGCCGGAGAATGCGACCGGCAACTTCACCCGCGTCGTGCAGCGCGTGCCGGTGCGCATCGCCATCGCGCCGAACCAGGATGCGATGCGGCTGCGCCCCGGCCTGTCGGCGCGCGTCTCGGTCGATACCCGCGCCGATCCCGCCGCGCCTGGCGGGCTGATCGGCGCGGCCGCCGCGACGCTCGGCCTGCACTGATCCCGCCATGGCGCCCCCTGCCCCGCCGCCGGTGAGCCGCACCCAGTTCGCCGGCTTCATGGTGATGGTGCTGGGGATGTTCATGGCGATCCTGGACATCCAGATCGTCTCGGCCAGCATTTCCGACATCCAGGCGGGGCTCGCCGCCAGCCCCGACGAAGCCTCCTGGATCCAGACCTCCTACCTGATCGCGGAGATCGTCATGATCCCGCTCTCGGGCTTCCTGTCGCGGCTGCTGTCGACACGGGTGCTGTTCTGCATCTCGGCGGCGGGCTTCACGATCTTCTCGCTGGCCTGCGCGATGGCGACCTCGCTGCCGCTGATGATCACCTTCCGCGCGGCGCAGGGCTTCCTCGGCGGGGCGATGATCCCGACCGTCTTCGCCACCGCCTTCATCCTGTTCCAGGGACCGCGCCGGGCGACCATGTCGGTGCTGATCGGGCTGACCGCGACGCTCGCGCCCACCATCGGCCCGACGCTGGGCGGGCTGCTGACCGAAAGCTTCTCCTGGCACTGGCTGTTCCTGATCAACGTGCCGGTCGGCGTGCTGATCGTCATCGTCGTCGGGCGCACCATGGCGATCGACAAGGGCGACCGCTCGCTGCTCGCGCGCTTCGACTGGCTGGGCCTCGCGCTGATGGCCGCCTTCCTCGGCAGCCTGGAATACGTGATGGAGGAAGGCCCGCGCTGGAACTGGCTCGAGGACGAGACCATCGCGGCCTTCGCCATGGTCGGCCTCTTCTCCGGCGCGCTGTTCTTCTACCGCGCCTTCACGCGGGACGAACCGATCGTCGATCTCTACGCCTTCACCAACCGCAACTTCGCGATCGGGTCGCTGTTCTCCTTCCTCGTCGGCATCTCGCTCTACGGGTCGGTCTACATCATCCCGCTCTTTCTCGGGCGCATCCGCGGCTACAACTCGCTGCAGATCGGCGAGACGATGTTCGTCACGGGTGCGGCGATGTTCCTCTGCGCGCCCATCGTCGGGCGGCTGTCGCAGCGGCTCGATACGCGGGTGCTGCTGGCGGCGGGGCTCGGCATCCTCGCCCTCGCGCTGTGGCTGACGGCGCAGCTCACCGCGGAGTCCGGTTCCGCCGAGCTCATGCTGCCGCTCGCGCTGCGGGGCGTCGGCACGATGATGGCGATGGTGCCGGTGAACCAGCTCGCCCTCGGCACGCTGCCGCCGGCACGCATCAAGAATGCATCGGGGCTGTACAACCTGATGCGCAACCTGGGCGGCGCGGTCGGCCTCGCGCTGATCAACACCATGGTCACCGAGCGCAGCGCCGCGCATCGCCAATACCTGATGGAATCAGCCGGCTGGGGCCGGTCCGGTGCGACGGCCTGGGTGGATTCGGTGACCGCCGGCCTCAGCGCGCGGTTGGGCGAGGTCCAGGCCGGCGTCGCCGCGCTGCGACGGCTGTCCAACCTGGTCCAGCAGCAGGCGCTGATCCTCGCCTACAACGACACGCTGCTGGTGATGGCGGTGTTCTTCGTGCTCGCGCTGCCGCTGATCCTGCTGGTGCGGCGGCCTTCGGCGGCGGGCGGGGGCGGGGCGCATTGACGCCGAGCGTCACGCCTCGACGACGACATAGGCCTCCTCGACCCGCACCGGAAAGGTCTCGGCGGTATAGGGGCCTTCGACCAGCGTCGTGCCTTCCGCGACCTCGGCCGGAAAGGGCCTGACCTTCGTGCGTCGCGGGTCGAACCACGACTTGCCGGTACGGATGTCGAACTCCCATTGATGCCAGGGGCAGCGCACGAATTCCCCGGCGCGGGAGAAATGGTACTGCCCTGGCTCATCCGACTGGGTCAGGCCGCAGAGGATGCCGCCCGACAGCGCGCTGCCCTGATGCGGGCAGCGGTCGAGCAGCGCGAAGAACGCGCCATCCAGGTTGAAGACGACGATGCGCTTGCCGGCGGCTTCCACCACGCGGCGCCCGCCGGGCGGGATCTCGCTGACCGGCGCGACGACATGCTTGCTCATCGGAAACGGTAGACCCTGTTCGCATTGCCGCCATAGATCGCCGCCCGCTTCTCCTCCGGGATGAAGGAGGGAATGGCGAGGCGCGGATCGTCGAAATCCCAGTGCGGATAGTCCGAGGCGAACAGCACGCGATCCCAGCCGATCCATTCCATCACGTCGAGCAGATGCTCGGGCCGTTCCGGTTCCTCGATGGGCTGGGTGGAGACGAAGACGCTCTCGCGCATGATCTCGGAGGGCGCGCGGGTCAGGTGCGGCACCTCGTCGCGCAGCCGCTTCCAGGCCCCGTCCAGCCGCCAGGCGAGCGAGGGCATCCAGCCGAAGCCGCACTCGATCATGACCACGCGCAGGCCCGGGAAGCGATCGAAGATGCCCTCGACCACCATCGAGGCCACCTGCGCCTGGGCCGAGGTCGCGTGTTCCTGCACCTCCTCGACATAGAAGGACGGCCAGCCGGTGCTGGTCATGGCATGGCCCGAATAGCCGAAGGCGTGGATGCCGACGGGCAGCCCGGCCTCGGCGGCGGCCTGCCAGATCGGCCAGTAGCGTTGGCGGCCCAGCGGCTCGCAGGTGCGGCTCATCAGCAGCACCTGGCAGAAGCGCGGGTCGCCGGCCCAACGGCGGATCTCCTCCGCCGAGGCAGCGCCATCCTCGTACGGCACGACGATCGACCCGCGCAGCCGCGGTTCATGCCGCAGCCAGTGCTCAACCTGCCATTCATTCACGGCGCGGGAGAGCGCGACGGACAGCCCGTCATTCACATCCCCCTGCCCCGAGGGCTGCAACGGATTCAGCACCCCGACATCGAGCCCGTAGCGGTCCAGCAACTGTTCCTGGAGAAACGGCAGATCCGAGGCCGGCGGCCCGCCACCTGGCGGCCAGGCATCACGCCGGCAGGCGAGCGGCGCCGCCTTCGGGAAGGGATAGCCCTTGGCGAAGCCGTGCCGCGCATGGATGCCGTAGGTGGCCAGCCGGTGCCAATCCGCGTCGGAGAGGAAGGGCCGGAACTCCGACAGGTCCCGCACCCGCGGATGGATATCGACATCGACCAGGCCGAGCGTGGCCGCCGCCGGCTTGCCATAGGACGCGATGGGACGGACGAGGTTCATGCGCTCACTCCCTCCGTGATCCGCGCATAGGTGGCGCGTGGATTGTCCACCATGATCTTCGCCAGCAGCCCTTCCGGCAGGCCGGGCGGGACGGTGTCGTCGCCATCGAAATGCGCATGCGGCCAGTCGGTGGCCCAGAGCAGCAGCTCGTCCGAGCGCAGATGGTCCAGCAGCCGCTTCACCTGATCCGCCTCGTCGGGCGCGTCGAAGGGCCGCACGGTCAGGCGCACATGGTCGCGCACGATCTCGGCCGGGGACCGGTCGATCCACGGGATCTCGAAGCGCACGCCCTTCCAGGACTTGGTCAGGCGCCACAGGAAGGCCGGCAGCCAGGAGACGCCGGATTCCACCAGCACGACCTTCAGCCCCGGGAATTTCGTGAAGACGCCTTCCGTCACCAGGGACGCCAGCGTGGCCTGGAAGCCGTAGGAATTCGACGCGTATTCCTCGACATGCCAGGACGGCCAGCCCACCGAGGTCGGCGGGTGCCGCCAGGCGCTGCCGGCATGGATGGCGAGCGGCAGCCCGTGCCGTTCCAGCGCCGCATGCAGGGGCCAGTGCTCCCGCCGCCCGATCGGGCTTTCGCCCATGCACAGCACCATGGCCTGGACGAAGCGGCGATCGGGGGCGAGGCGCTCGATCTCGGCCAGCGCCTCATCGAGCCCGTTGGGCAGCAGGATCGCGGCGCGCAGCCGGTCGTCGCGATCGAGCCATTCCGCGCGCACCCAGTCGTTCACCGCGCGCGCCATGGCTGCCGACATGTCGCGGCTGAAGGGAAGCTGCACCGGAAACAGCGGATTGAGGATGCCGATCCCCGCGCCCCAGCGATCCAGCGCCTGGTCCTGCAACTCGGCCACGGTGCATGGCGCACGCCCCTTGGCTCCGCGCCAATCCGCACGGACCGAACTCGGCGCATTGGGCGGGTAGGAGGCGCTTTCCAGCACTTCGATCCCGCGCTCGACCAGCGTGTGGCGCCAGTAGTCGTCCATGTAGGGCAGCAGCGCGGCCACGCCGGGCACGCCCGGATGCAGGTCGCAATCGATGGCGGTTGCGGTCACGTTTCCTCCGCGCCGTTCGCCGGCGTCAGGCGGACAGGTTCCACCCAATGGACGGGGCAGGCAACCTCTGTGAAGCAGTACGTTGCGAATCCGGCCTGAACGATGCTCGCATGCGATCCGTGGGTAACAGATCGCGGATCGGACCATGGCCAATCTCTATGTCGTCGATGAGGGCGCGCCCCATGCGGAAACGCTGATGACCTGGCTCGGCATGCGGGGCCTGCCGGTCGTGCCTGTCGCCCGCGCCGACGACATGCTGCGGGTCGCCCTGGCCATCGTGCGGACAGCCCGGCAGCACCCCGCGACCCATGGCCGCATCCGCACGCTGTTCCTGATGGCCCACGGGGATGCCGGGCATCTGCGGCTCGGCGCCGGGCTGACGACGGCGACGGCGGGGGATCTCGGACCCGTCCATCCCTGCCTGCATGGCGGGCTGCTGAGCAGCGTCTGCATCTATGGCTGCAATGTCGGCTCCGCCGTTGCGGCGGATGCGCATGGCGGCGGAACGGCGTTCTCCCCCTGGGAGACGCCGTCGATGGCCGGCAGCGTGCGCGGCGGCGCCGGCTTCGCGCTGCTCCAGGCCCTCGCGCGCACGCTCGGCGTGCGGGTGTCCGCCCCGGTGATCCGGCAGGATCTCGGTCCACGGGATTACGAACACCTGCTGGAAGGACGCGCCTATCAGGGGCCGGTGCTGACGGTGAACCCGACAGGCAGCTTTTCCATCATCCGCACCGATGCGCAGGGCAACATCGTCAGCCAGCAGGACAGCGAGCTGGATTTCCTCTGACCTGCCGGCCGGGAGGGGGCCTCATCCCCTCACTCCGCCGGCGCCACCGCCCCGCGCCCGAAGGACAGCCGCCGCGCCAGCCCATCGAAGGCGAGGTAGAGCACCGGCGTGACGAACAGCGTCAGCGCCTGGCTGACGATCAGCCCGCCCACCACGGCGAGGCCCAGCGGCTGCCGCAGCTCCGCCGCCGCGCCCCATCCCGCCGCGATGGGCAACGCGCCAGCGCCGGCCGCGAGCGTCGTCATCATGATCGGCCGGAAGCGCATGAGGCAGGCCTCGCGCACTGCCTCGAACACCGGTCGCCCGGCGCGCTGCTGGGTCAGCGCGACATCCACGATCATGATGGCGTTCTTCTTCACCAGCCCGACCAGCAGCAGCACGCCGATCACCGCGATGACGGACAGGTCGAGGTCGAACAGCCGCAGCGTCGCGAAGGCCCCCACCGCCGCCGCCGGCAAGCCCGACAGGATGGTCAGCGGGTGGATCAGGCTTTCGTAGAGCACGCCGAGCACCAGATACATGATGAGCACCGCGGCGATCACCAGCATCCCCTGCCCCGCCAGCGCCTGTTGGAAGATCTGCGCCGTGCCCGTGTAGCCGGTGACGATGGTGGGCGGGATCCCGATCTCCTGCTCCACGGCGCGGATCGCCTCCACCGCCTGGCCGAGCGATACGCCCGGCGCGGTGTTGAAGCCGATCGTCACCGCCGGAAGCTGGCCCTGATGCCCGACCGTCAGCGGCCCCGATCCGCGATCGAGCCGCGAGACCGCCGAGAGCGGCACCAGCCGCCCCGTATTGGACCGCAGATAGAGCTTCGCGAGGCCGTTCTCGTCCCGCTGATCCTCGGGCAGCGCCTCGAGGATCACCGGATAGGCATTCGCCTGGCCGAAGATGGTCGATATCTGCCGCGAGCCGAAGGCGGAATAGAGCGCCTGGCGCACCTGGTCCTGGCTGACGCCGAGCAGCACCGCGCGGTCGCGATCGACCGTGACCTGCACCACCGGACTGTCGAGCTGGAGGTCGGTGTTCACGTCCTGCAGCTCGGGCACCCGCTGCAGCCGTGCCTCGATGCGTTGCGCCCAGTCGTACAGCTCGTCGAGCCGCAATCCCTGCAGGGTATAGAGATAGAGCGTGCGCGACTGCCGCGCGCCGAAGCTGATGTTCTGGATCGGGCTGACGAAGACGCGCAGCCCGGGAATGCCGCCGAGCTGCCGGCGGAGCTGCTGCACGATCTCCGGCATGGGCGGACGCTCATCGGCCGGCTTCAGCTCGACGAAAAGCCGCCCCTGGTTGATCGAGGCCGACCCGCCCACCGCACCGATATTGGACACCACCGAGACGACATAGGGCGATTTCTGCAGGATCTCCGCCGCGCGGTTCTGCATCTCCGCCATGGCGTCGATCGAGGCGCCGCGCGGCCCTTCGGTGGAAATGGTCAGCAGCCCGGTATCCTCGACCGGGAAGAACCCCTTGGGGATGGTGACGGCGAGCCACACCGCGGCGGCGAGTGAGCCCAGGAAGGCCAGCCAGACCACCGACCGCCAGCGCAGCAGGACGTCCAGCATGGCGGCATAGCCGCGCTCGACCGCCTGGAAGCCGCCTTCCAGCACCGCATCGAGCCGCGAGGGCTTGGGGTGCGCCGACAGACGGGAAGCCATCAGCGGCGTCAGCGTCAGCGACACCACGCAGGATGCCACCACGGCGAGCGACACGGTCGCGGCGAAGGCGTTGAAGACGCGCCCGACCACGCCGCCCATCAGCAGGATCGGCAGGAAGACCGCGATCAGCGAGAGGGTGATGGAGATGACGGTGAAGCCGATCTCCCGCGCGCCGCGGATCGCCGCCTGCATCGGCGCGACGCCGTGCTCCATGTGACGCACCGCGGCTTCCAGCACCACGATGGCGTCGTCCACGACGAGCCCCACCGCGATGGTCAGGCCGAGCAGCGTGACGTTGTCGATGCCGTAGCCCAACGCATACATCAGGCCGAAGGTCACGCAGAGGCTGATCGGCACGGCGACCGTCGGGATCAGCGTGGCCGAGAGCCGGCGCAGGAACAGGAAGCAGACCAGCACGACCAGGCCGATGGCGATCAGCAGGCTTTCCTGCACGTCATGCACCGCCGCGCGGATCGAGGCCGAGCGGTCCAGCATGACGCCGAGCTCGCCACCCGGCGGCAGCGCTTCGCGCAGGGCCGGCAGGGCATCGCGCACGCCATCGACCACATCGACGGTGTTGGCGTCGGGCTGGCGCATCACCGCCAGCACCAGCGCCCGCTGCCCGTCGCGCCAGGAGGCGACGCGCTGGTTCTGCACCCCGTCCACGACCTGCGCGATATCGCCGAGCCGCACCGGCGCATTCGGCCGCCCGCCGACGACGAGGCGGGAGAAGTCCTCGGCATTCTGCGGCTGGTCATTGGCACGCAGCGTGAGCTGCTGGCGATCGCCCTGCAGCAGGCCGACCGGCGTGTTGGAATTCGCCGCCGTCACCGCCTGCTGCACCTGGTCGAAGCCGAGGCCCATCGTCGCGATGCGGTCCGGGTTCAGCCGCACGCGCACGGAATAGAGCTGCTCGCCAAAGACCTGCACCTGGGCCACCCCCGGCACGCGGGACAGCGCCGGCCCGATGATCGTGCTGGCGATGTCGTTCAGCCGGTAGAGCGGCACGTCGCCATTGGTCCCGAGGGTGAGCAGCAGCACCGGCGCATCGGCCGGGTTCACCTTCCGATAGGAAGGCGGCGTGGTCATCTCGGTCGGCAGCCGGCGCTGCGCGCGCGTCAGCGCCGCCTGCACATCCTGCGCCGCGGCGTCGATGCTGCGGTTCAGCACGAATTGCAGGGTGATCTGCGTCGTGTCCTGCCCGTTCACCGACGAGATCTGGTCGATGCCCGCGATGGTGGAGAATTCGCGTTCCAGCGGCAGGGCGACCGAGGTCGCCATCGTCTCGGGGCTCGCGCCCGGCAGGTTGGCGTAGACGGTGATGACCGGGAAATCGACGCGCGGCACGGCCGCAACGGGCAGGCGCGTATAGGCCACGGCCCCCGCGATGACCGCCGCCAGCGCCAGCAGCCCCGTCATGACGGGGCGGCGGATGCAGAGCTCGGAGATGTTCATCGGCCGGCGCTCCCGGCCTGGGACAGGCGCTGCGCCGGCGGCGCACGTTCGACCACCCGCGCGCCATCGGCGACGCGCTGCGCGCCCTCGACGATCACGCGGTCGCCTTCGGCCAGTTCCCCGCGCACCACGGCGCGGTCGCCGCTGACGCGCACCAGCTCCACCGGGCGCCGCTTCGCCTGGTTGTTCTGCATGACGAAGACGAAGCGCCCCTGCTGGCCGACCTGCAGCGCCGCCGAGGGCACCGCGATGGCATCGGGTTCCATGCGCGGGATCACCGTGACGCGCACGAACTGGCCGGGCCAGAGCCGCACCGGATCATTCGCGAAGCGGGCCTTCAGCGCGATGGTGCCGGTCTGGGTATCGACCGCGCTGTCCACGAAGACCAGCCGGCCTTCGGCGGGCGTGGCGTCGCCCTCGGCCGGCATGGCGCGGACGATGGGGCCTTCGCCGCCGGCGGCCATGGCGGCGCGGATTTCGCCGAGCCAACGCTCGGGCACGGAGAACTGCACGAGGATCGGGTCGATGCGCGTGATGGTCGCCATGGCGGCCGTCTCGGCCTGGCGGACGAAGTTGCCGGGCCGCAGCGGCAGGGCACCGAGCCGCCCCGTCATCTCCGCCCGGATCGAGGCGAATTCGATGGCGAGCCGCGTCTGTGACGCCAGCGCCTCATCCGCCCGCACCACGGCGGCGGCGGAGGCGGCATCGGCCTGTGCCTGCTCGAAGCGCTGCTGGGCCGCATATCCTTCCCCGCGCAGCGACTGGTAGCGCGTGAGATCCGCCTGGTAGCGGGCAAGCAGCGCCCGGTCGCGGGCAAGCTGCGCCTCCTGCTGCGCCAGCAGCGCCTGGTTCAGCCGGGAGTCGATGATGAAGAGGGGATCGCCCTTCTGGACCATCTGGCCTTCCTCGACGAGGACCTGCTCGATCTGGCCATCGACGCGGGGGCGGACGGTGACCACGGCCTCGGGCACCACCAGGCCATTGGCGGTGATGTCGATGGGCATGGGGCCGCGCTGGACGGGCTCGGTGCTGACGGCGATGGCGGGTGCGCCGCCGCCTGCCCGGCCGGCCGCAGCGGGCGCCGGCGCGGCGGCCTGCTTGCCCTGGTACCAGACCCAGCCGCCACCGGCGCCGGCAAGCACCACCGCGGCGAGGAACAGGCGAGACGAAAACCCCATCTCAGCTCTCCGACCACCGGATGGGCGGGCATTGGCGGCGCAGCAGGTCACGGGCTGTCCCGACCGCGGCCTCGATCCGGCTCTTTCTCGTTCTTGTGAGGGCCTTATTGAGCGCCAGGACACATGAAGCCGCGCAGTCCGCCGCATGACCCGGGCGCAATCCAGGGATACCGAGCGGTTACGCATCGGGGGCGGGGGTTGAGCGCCCCGCCCGACCGCGCCACCCTGGACGGGCATGACGACCGAGATCCCCCCGCCCGGCGAGGCGCGCGACATCATCCCGGGCCTGCGGTGGATGCGCTTTCCGCTGCCCTTCCCGCCCCATCACGTGAATGTCTGGCTGCTGGAGGATGGCGATGGCTGGCTCGCCATCGATGCCGGCGTCAATGACGACGCGACGCGGAGCCATTGGCAGACAGCCCTGGCCGGCGAGGCCTTCGGCGGGCGGGCGCTGCGCCGCCTGCTGATCACCCATTTCCACCCCGACCATGCGGGGCTGATGGGCTGGCTCGCCGAGGCCCGTGGCATCACGCCGCTGATGACGCGCATCGAATGGCTGCAGGCGCGCGCGGTCTGGTACGACACCGGCACGGACATGCTGCAGCAGCAGGCGGAATTCGCACGCATCGCCGGCGCGTCGGAGGCCTACAGCGCCTATCTGCTGCGCCGCGGCGCGCTCTACGCCAAGGCCGTCGCGCCGCTGCCGCGCGCCTTCCGGGCCATCGCCGATGGCGAGACGCTGGTGATCGGCGGCCGCCACTGGCGCATCCTGACCGGCCAGGGCCATGCGCCGGACATGGCCTGCCTGCATTGCGCGGAGGAGGACATCCTGATCGCCGCCGACCAGGTGCTGCCGCGCATCACCCCCTATGTCGGGCTGCATGCGGGGGAGCCGATGGGCGATCCGCTCGGCGCCTTCCTCGCGACGCTGCGGCGCTTCCACGCCCTGCCGGAGAAGACGCTGGTGCTGCCCTCCCATGGCGAACCCTTCAGCGGGCTGCATGCGCGGCTGACCACCATCATGGACCACCATGACGAACGCCTCGCGGCGCTGGAGGAAGCCTGCCGCGAACCGCAGACGGCGCACGCCCTGCTGCCGGCGCTGTTCCGCCGGCCGCTCGACGACCGCTCGCTGGGCTTCGGGCTGGGCGAGACCCTCGCCCATCTCCGCCGGCTGGAGGAACATGGGCGGATCGAACGCCTGCCCGGTGCGGACGGCGTCGTGCTGTGGGGAAGGAAATAGCCATGTCGCGACCGGCCCGCCGGGTCCCGCCCGCCCGCGCCATGATCGTCGCCCCGCAGCCCGAGGCGGTGGAGGCCGGCGCGGCGGTGCTCGCCGCGGGCGGCAACGCGATCGACGCCGCGCTCGCCTGCGCCTTCACCCAAGGCGTGGTGGATCCGATGATGTGCGGGCTGGGCGGCCTCGGCGTGCTGACCGTCCATGACCCGAAGACCGGCACCCAGATCGTCTTCGACGGCCTGTCCCCCTGCCCCGCCGCCGCGCATGAGACGATGTGGGAGGCGCTGTTCGAGCGCGAATGCTCGGACGGCTACGGCTTCGTGCTGACGGGTGCGCCGAACGAGATCGGCCGCGGCGCGGTGACGGTGCCCGCCATCCTCCGCACCTTCGCCGAGGCGCATGCGCAGTTCGGCCGCCTGCCCTGGGCCGCGCTGTTCGACGGGGCGATCGCCTGCGCGCGGGATGGCTGGATGGTTCGCCCGCATGTCCACACCATGATGGTGGCGGATGAAAGCGTGTATGGCCGCATCGGCATCGCGCAGAAGCTGGCGCATACGCCGGACAGCGCACGGCTCTATCTGCGCGGCGACGGCACGCCGAAGAAGCCGGGCGAGCGCGTGCTGAATCCGGACCTCGCCGCGACGCTCGAAACCGTCGCGCGCGATGGTGCCGACACCTTCTATACCGGCGAGATCGCGCGGCGCATCGCCGCGGACATGGCCGCCCATGGCGGGCTGATCACCGAAGCCGACCTCGCCGCCGTGCGGGCGCGGCGCGTCGGACCGCTCCGCGTGCCCTATCATGACCGGACCCTGGTGCTGCCGCCGCCGCCCGCGGGCGGCATCTTCGTGGCGGAGGTGCTGCGCATCCTCCAGCACTTCGACCTGCCGGCGATGGGCCACAACAGCCCCGCGATGATCGCCGTGCTGGCCGAAGCGATGAAGATCGCCGGGATCGACAAGGACCGCCATGTGGGCGATCCGGACTTCGTCGCCATCCCGCTGCACCGGCTGTTGTCGGATGGCTATGCCCATGATTGCGCGGCGCGGATCAGGGCGGGGGAACGCGCGTCGCTGGCGCGCGCCGGGGCGGAGCCGAAGGGGACGACGACCATCTCCTGCGTCGATGCCGACGGGCTCGTGGTCAGCGTGACGCATACGCTCGGCATGCCCTCGGGCGTCATTCCGCCGGGGCTCGGCTTCATGCTGAACGGGGCGATGAACTGGTACGATCCGCGCCCGGGCCGGCCGACCTCGATCGCGCCGGGCAAGCGGCGCTTTTCCTCCATGTCGCCGCTGATCGTGATGGAAGGCGACACGCCCGTCGCGACGCTCGGCGCGCCGGGCGGGGCCTGGATCGGGGTCGCGCTGGCGCAGGTGCTGGTGAACCTGCTCGATTTCGGGATGGGCATCCAGGAAGCGGTGCTCGCCCCGCGCGTCAGCGCGACGAGCGAGACGCTGGACCTCTCCCTGCGCATCCCGCGCGCGACGGAAGCGGCACTCGCCGCCGATGGCTACCAGGTGAAGCGGGTCCCGACGACCTATGCCTTCGCCGGGGTGCACGGCATCGCGATGTGGGACGGCGCGCTGGAAGGGGCGGCCGACCCGCAGCGGGACGGCTATGCGGCGGGGATCGCCTGATGGAGCTGCGCGACTTCTGCCGCCGCCTGCCGAAGGTCGAGCTGCATGTGCATCTGCTCGGCGCCATCCGGCTCGACACGCTGGCCGAGATGGCCGCGCGCCAGGGTGCCGGCTACACGGCCGGAGAAGTGGCCAAGCTGGCCCGGCGCGACGCCAAGCCCAAGGGTGTGCTGCACATCCTGCGCGCGCTGGAACAGCGCATCATGCGCGGGCCCGAGGACCTGCACCGCATCGCCTATGAATATCTGGAAGATGCGGCATCCCAAGGCGTGCGCCATGCCGAGATCTTCTGGAACCCCACGGGCGCCGCGCGCGACACGGGCATTCCCTATGCCGCCGGGGCGGATGCGATCCTCGCCGCCTTCGACGACGCGAAGCATGACCACGGCATCTCGGCGCTGCTGATCCCGTCCATCGACCGCGAGGGCACGCCCGAGGAAGCCGCCGAGATGGTCGATTGGATGGTCGCGCACCGCCGCGACCGGATCATCGGCCTCGGCATCGACTACCGCGAGAATGACGGCCCGCCGGAAGCCTTCTGGAAGGCGTATCGGGCAGCCAAGCGCGCCGGCTTCCGACTGACCGCCCATGCCGGCGAATTCGGCTGCCACTGGCGCAACATCGAGACCGCGATCGACCTGTTGGAAGTCGAGCGCATCGACCATGGCTACACCGTGCTGGACAATCCGGCGCTCGCGCGCCGCTGCGCCGAACGCGGCATCGTCTTCACCGTGGTGCCGACCAATTCCTATTACCTGCGCACGCTGGAACCGGATCGCTGGGCGCTCGACCACCCGATCCGCCGCATGCCGGATGCCGGGCTGCTGATCCATCCCAACACCGACGACCCGCCGCTGCACCGCGTCGATCCGGAACGCTGCTGGGCGATGATGGTCGAGGATTTCGGCTTCGACCTCGATGACATCCGCCGCTTCATGCTGAACGGCATCCTCGGCGCCTTCATCCCCGAGGATGAGAAGCGTGGGCTCGCCGCCACCTTCGTCGCGGAGTATGACGCCCTCCGCAAGGAGATGGACGCCGCCGCATGAATGCTCCCCAGACGATCGCCGCCATCCGGGCCGACACCCGCTTCGCCAAGGCTGCTGCCCAGCTCGCCGCCGATCACGACCGCATCGTGCAGGATGTGATCACGCTGACCGAGATCCCGGCCCCGCCCTTCGGCGAGGAGCAGCGCGCGGCCGCCTATCTCGACATGCTGAAGGCGCATGGGCTGGAAGAGGTCGAGCAGGACGCGATCGGCAATGTCATGGGCATCCGCCGCGGCTACGGCAATGGCGAGATGCTGGTCGTCGCCGCGCATCTCGACACCGTCTTCCCCGCCGGCACGGATGTGCGCGTGCGGCGCGAGGGCACGAAGCTCTTCGCCCCTGGCGTATCCGATGACACCTGGTCGCTGGCGGTCAATCTCGGCTTCATCCGCGCGCTGGACGCGGCGGGCATCCGCACGCGGCAGGACATACTCTTCCTTGGTGATGTCGGCGAGGAAGGCCTCGGCGACCTGCGCGGCGTGCGGCATTTCTTCGAACATTCGCGCTATCGCCCCCGCGTGCGCGGCTTCCTCACCGTGGACAGCCCGCAGGTCGAACACATCGTCTCGGGTGGCGTGGGCTCGCGGCGCTACCGCGTCACCTTCCGCGGGCCGGGCGGGCATTCCTACGCCGCCTTCGGCCTGGTGAACCCGATGTATGCGATGGCCGAGGCCGCGCGCGGCCTTGCCGCCGTCGAGGTGCCGCGCGACCCGCCGACCACCCATTGCGTGAGCGTGGTGAGCGGCGGGACGTCGATCAACGCCATCGCCAATGCGGTGACGATCGAGGTCGATCTGCGCTCCGCTTCCGCGGCCGAGCTGGCGAAGCTGGACGCGGCCTTCCTTGCCATCGTCGAGAAGGCCGTGGCGACCGAGAATGCCGCGCGCTCGACCAAGTCCGGCGTGATCACGGCCGAGATCGCCCGCGTCGGCGACCGCCCCGCCGGCGAGACCCCGGCGGGCACCCCGATCCGCGACATCGCCGCGGCCGCCGTCGCCTCGGAAGGCTACAGCCCTAGCTTCGAATTCTCCTCCACCGACGCGAATGTGCCGATGAGCCTCGGCATCCCGGCGCTGAAGGTCGGCGCGGGCGGGCGCGGCGGGCGCGCCCATTCGCTCGAGGAATGGCTGGACGTGGAGCCGGAGGAATGCCTGCGCGGCATGCGCACCACGCTCGCCGCCATCCTCGCGCTCGCGGGAATGGAAGGGATCGGCTGATCCCTTCCGGCTTCCATCAGAAGCTGAAATTCACCGCGAGGTAGGGGCCGCCCATCGTCAGGGATTCGACCAGGCCACTGTTGCCCTGGTCGTAGGAGAGGTAGCGGTAGCCGAGCTGCACCCCGGCCCAGCCGGTCTGGTAGCCCACCCCCAGGAAGGTCTGCCAGGTCAGGCGCGAATTGCCGACGCCGAGGTCGAAGTAATAGGGCACGAAGACCCCCGTATCGCCGACCAGGATGCGGCCGCGGACGCCGGCGATGCCGTTCCAGATGTTGTCGTTGCCCGACAGCCGGCCGTTGCGGCCGAGCACGACCCCGTTCCCGCCTGGCCCGGTGACATCCGCTGCCAGCCGGTAATTGGTGTGCGCATCGATGCCGAGGTAGCGGAAGCCGCCGATGACATCGAAATTGCCCCAGGAGCCGCGCGCGAGCGTATAGCCCATCGCCAGCGTCCATAGCGTGGTGTCGAGGTCGCTGTCCGCGCTCAGCGTCTGGACGCTCGTCACCGGGTTGTTCGCCAGCGGCGATGGGTTGGCGGACCGCACGCGGCTCGAACTGGAACCGAGCCCGACATAGATGAAATCGGTGACGAGGGAGATGCGGTCGTAGCGCGCTTCCGCGCTCAGCATGACCGCGGCGTTCAGGTCGCTGAGGTAGTCGTTCGACTCCGCCTTCACATTCGCCGTGCCGGGCACGCCGCGCGGCAGCGTGTAGTTGAGGCGCGCATCGAAGGTGGGCAACCAGCCATAGAAGCCGACCTGGAAGCCCCAGCCGCTGCGTTCGTCGGCCCCCTGGGCATGGGCCGTGGCGGGTGCCCCGAAAGCCGTCGCGACGGCCAGCAGGGCGGCGGGGAAGAAGCGGCAGAGGCGCATGGCACATCCGGATCCGTGTGGGTGCCTTGCAGCGGGCCGGCATTCGCCGCGTCAGGCCTTGTCCACAGGATCGGCGCCGAATCCGTCAGCCGCCATAGATATTCGATAGCCGTTTCCTGCATCCGCGGCCGACAGCGGACGCGGAGCCGTGCCGGATGGCGCGTTTCCACGCCGGCCCTCATGCAAGGCTGCCTTTTCCTGAGTTCTGGCACCGGGAAGGACGTTGTCCCCTGGGCACGGAGATATGCCTCGACCGTTGGATCAGGGAAGGACGCCAGCCTTCCCATGCCAACCGCACCGGTCATGTCCAAAGGATACGGTATCAGACCTTCTCGGGGTAAAGGCCCGCAATCGCCCCGGCCGTCGCCGCGATGCGCCCGCGCTCGGTGATCAGCCCGGTCACGAGCCGCGCGGGCGTCACGTCGAAGGCCGGGTTGGCGGCGGGGCTGCCCCCGGCGACGACGCGGATCGTCTCGATCCGGCCATCGGGGGTCCGGCCCGTGAGCTCCGTCACCTCGGTCTGGCTGCGTTCCTCGATCGGGATCTCGCGGACGCCGTCGGCAACGCGCATGTCGAGCGTCGAATGCGGCAGCGCCACCCAGAAGGGCACGCCATTGTCCCGCGCCGCCAGCGCCTTCAGGTAGGTGCCGATCTTGTTCGCCACATCGCCGTTGCGCGTGACGCGGTCGGTGCCGACGATGACGATGTCCACCTCGCCATGCTGCATCAGGTGCCCGCCGGCATTGTCGGCGATGACGGTGTGCGGCACGCCATGGGCGCCGAGTTCGAAGGCGGTCAGCGCCGCGCCCTGGTTGCGCGGGCGGGTCTCATCCACCCAGACATGGATCGGCAGGCCCGCATCATGGGCCATGTAGATCGGCGCCAGCGCCGTGCCCCAGTCCACCGTGGCGAGCCACCCGGCATTGCAATGCGTCAGCACGTTGATCGGCTGGTTGGGCCGGCGCGCCGCGATCTCCTGCAGCAGGGCCAGGCCGTTGCGGCCGATCGCCTCGCAGGTGGCGGCGTCGTCGTCGGCGATGGCCGCGGCCTCGGCATAGGCGGCGGCGGCGCGTCCTTCCGGCGGAAGGTTGCGCAGGGCCGCCAGCATGCGCTCGATCGCCCAGCGCAGGTTGATCGCGGTCGGCCGCGTCGCCGCGAGCCGCGCGCAGACCGCCTCGAGCGCCGCGGGATCGCGGCGCATCGCGAGCGCCACGCCATAGGCCGCCGCCGCCCCGATCAGCGGCGCGCCGCGCGTCTGCATCGACCGGATGGCGTGCGCGACCTGGTCCTCATCGGTCAGGCGCAGCCAGTCCACCTGCCAGGGCAGCTTCGTCTGGTCGAGGATGCGCACCGACCACCCATCCGCGGGGTCCACCCAGATACTGCGATAGGCGACACCGTCGATCTTCATCCTCATCCCCCGCGGCCGGCTGCCCAGGGACTTAGAGCACTTCCCGCCCGGACGAAATCACCTGGCGGCCTTCCTTGCCCAAGCTTCGGGCAGATCATGTCCGCGCACCGCCGAAAGCCGGGGCCGCGCCGTCGCCAAGGATATGGTGCAGTGCAATACTGCGGCGCCTACCGATGCCCAACGACACGCCGCAGCCGGCCCCCTCGCCGCAGCCCACCATTCACCTGCCGCTGTGGCTGCTGGTGCTGGTCACCACCTCCGGCACCTTCGGCATCCATGTCTTCGTGCCGGCGCTGCCGGCCGCGGCGGCCGCGCTGCAGGCCCCCGCGGCCCTGATGTCCCTGACCATCAGCCTCTATGCGCTCGGCCTCGCGCTGGGGCAGCTCTTCTATGGTCCGGTCTCGGATCGCTTCGGGCGACGGCCTGTGCTGCTGGCGGGACTCACGCTCTACAGCCTGGCAGGCCTCATCGCCGCCCTCGCGCCCGAAGCCCATTGGCTGGTCGCCGCCCGGTTTCTCCAGGCACTCGGCGGCTGCGCGGGGCTGGCCCTCGGCCGCGCCATGGTGCGCGACGTCTCGCCCCCGCGGGAGGCAGCTTCGCGCCTCGCCCTGCTGAACCTCGCCGTCTCGGCGGGGCCTGCCATGGCGCCGCTGATCGGCGGCTTCCTCGCCGAGCAGGTGAGCTGGCGCGCCATCTTCCTGTTCATGAGCGTGATGGGCGGCACGACCACCCTGCTCGCGCTCCGCATCCTGCCCGAGACGCATCCGGGCGGGCGCGGGCGGTCCATCGCCGCCCTCGCGCGCGACTACCGGCACCTCATCCGCTCGCCGACCTTCCTCGGCTACGCGATCGGCGGCGGCTGCGCGACGACGAGCTGGTTCGCCTATCTCACCGCCCTGCCCTTCATGGTGGTGGAGCAGCTCGGCAGGCCGGTCAGCGATGTCGGCTTCATCGCGCTGGCGATGGTGCTCGGTACCTCCATCGGTAATGCAGTGGCGAGCCGGCTTGCCCGGCGGGTCTCGCTGTCGGTCCTCCTGCCCTGCGCCAGCGCCTTCGGGGTGATGGGCAGCCTGTTCTTCCTCATCCCCGTGCTGAGCGGGCAGCTCAACCTCGTCACCATCGTCCTCGGGCCTTTTCTCTTCATGCTCGGGGTCGGCGTCACCAGCCCGCTCGCCCTGACCAAGGCGATCAGCGTGAACCCGGCAGTCATCGGGTCCGCCTCGGGGCTCTATGGGTTTTCGCAGATGGGGGTCGGCGCGGTCTGCGCCTCGCTCGCGGGGCTGGGTGACGCGCCGGCCGTGGCGGGGGCGATCGTGCTGGCATGCGCGGCGGTGCTGGGGCTGGGCTGCTTCATGGTGGCGCAGGCCTGGGAAGCGCGCAGGCGGTGATGGGCGGCCTGCCATCAGCGTCAGCGAGGCGGGGCGGTCTGCCCGATTTCCGCTGTAGGAATTGGAGGGGCTTTGCCCCTCCAAACCACCCCAGCAAAGGCCGAAAGGCCTT
>JAYSDS010000046.1:18615-37446 GCA_041914265.1 Roseomonas sp. | reverse complement strand
GCGCAGACGTCGTCCCCATTTTGGGGTTCCCGGTCCTTTGAATGCGCGTGGGGGCCGCCCCCGCGGTACCGCCCCGCCAGCCCACCGTGGCGCTGGCACCGCCGGGACTGGCGCCGGGCGCAAATATCGATGCCATGCCCTCGCAGCGCGCTTCGGGCGCAAAAGCGGGCTTCGGCGCCCATCCTGCCAGTGATGCACCGAGGGCGCTTGGAGGGGGCGGCAAAGGCGCTGCGCCCGGTACCAAAAGACTGCGTTCCAAGTGCTCCAAGCACTTGGCGGGGTGGCTTGGAGGGGCAGCGCCCCTCCAACTCCGACAGCACAAGCAAGGCAGCAATCAGGAACGCCCTTCGGCCTTTGGCGGGGTGAGGTCTGGAGAGAGGCGGCGCCCTCTCCATGGCCATCAGCGTGGCATCACCCGCCGGCCACGCCCTGCGTTCCCACATACAGGCTGTAGAGCGACTGCGCCGCCGCCATGAACAGCCGGTTGCGATGCCGCCCCCCGAAGCAGACATTCGCGCAGCGTTCCGGCAGGCGGATATGCCCGATCGGCACGCCGGCCGCGTTGAACACGCGCACGCCGTCGAAGCCCGGCGACATGCCCCAGCCACACCACAGATTGCCGTCGACATCCACGCGGAAGCCGTCTGGCGTCTCCCCGCGCTGGCAGGCGATGAAGACGCGCCGGTTGCGCAAGCGCGCGCCATCCACGTCATAGGCAAGGATGTTGCGCGGTTCGGATCGGCTCTCGACGACGTACAGCACGCTCTCATCCGGGCTGAAGGCCAGGCCGTTCGGATGGTCGATGTCGTCCGCCACCAGCGTGATCGCGCCGGTCGCGCCATCGATGCGATAGACGTTGGTGTGCGGCAGTTCGGGCGCGTGCTTCTCGCCTTCGTAGAAGCCGTAGATGCCGAAGGGCGGATCGGTGAACCAGATCGAACCATCCGACTTCACGACGACGTCGTTCGGGCTGTTCAGCCGCTTGCCCTGGTAGCTGTCGGCGAGCACGGTGATCGCCCCATCGTATTCGAAGCGCACGACGCGGCGGCCGAGATGTTCGCAGGCGACGATGCGTCCCTGCCGGTCGCGCGTATGGCCATTCGCGTTGTTGGACGGCTTGCGCCAGGCGGAGACGGCGCCCGTCTCCTCCTCCCATTTCAGCACGCGGTTGTTCGGGATGTCGGACCACAGCAGGCAGCGCGCATCGCCCAGCCACACTGGCCCTTCACCCCAGCGCGTGCCGTGATACAGCCGCTCCACGGCCGAGAGCGGCAGGTGATACCGCCTGAAGGACGGGTCGAGCGCGACGATGGACGGGTCGGGATAGCGTTCGCTCGGCTGCCAGCCTGGCTGGTCGGTCATGATGTTTCCTCCACTGCAGTGGGTGAAGGATAGGCGGCCTGCGTCACGGCGCGAAGATCGGCCCTTCGTACCGTTCCGGCACGGCGAGGCGGCCGGCGACGAGGTCCTCCGCCAGCGCCGCGCAGCGTGCCGCGAGTTCGCCCGGCACGTCGGCGGCGAGCGCGAGGCGCACCGCTTCGGGCTGTTCGGCGCCGATGCGGCGATCCTGCCAGTCGTCACGCAGGAAGGCCTCCAGGGCCGCGCCGATGCACCAGCCATTGTCGGCGATCGCGCTGGCGAGAAAGGTCGGGTCTTCCGGCGTCCAGTCGTGGACATTGCCGATGGCCCGCGCCCCATGGCGGCGCAGCGCCGCCATCGCGCCAGGGCGGCCGCCATCGAGCATGGCGAATTGCAGCACGGCGCCGGCGGCGCATTGCGCCTCCGTCCAATGCTCCGCCAGCGCCGGGTCGTGCTGGTTGCCGCAGAAGCCGGTGAGGAAGCGCACGCCGGGCGCCGCATGCGCCAGGCCCGCAGCGAAGGCCGCGCGCCCCCGCAGGCCCGGCGGCACCGGCTCGCCGGACAGATGCGCCACCGGCCGGCCCCCGCCCCACCACCCGGCCAACGCCCCCGCGAGGAAGGCCGAATGTTCCTGCAACACCTCGAAGCACGCGATGTTCGGGCCCGCGATGCGGCCCTGCGTCACGGCGAAGCGCACGCCGGGGAATTCCGGGGCGATGGCGGCGACGGGCGCCTCACCTTGGCCGCCATGGGCAATGACCAGCGCGGCGCCCCGCGCCGCATCGCGCACGACCTCCGCCCGCCGCGCCGGGTCGGGCGCCCAGACGACCTCCACCGGCACGCCGAGCCGTGCGGCATGGCGCTCCGCACCCGCCACGCCGGCCGCATTGAAGGCGCCGGCGCCAGGTCGGCCGAAGAAGACCGCGCGGATCACTGGGCGGTGATGCCGAGCGACTTCACCAGCCCGCCGATCTCCTCGACGTCCTTCGCGACGAAGCCCTGGAACTCCGCGGGGGTCATCGCGCGATGGGCGATGCCATGCTCGACCAGGCGCTGGCGCACGGCATCCGTCTGCATGGCGGCGTTGGTCTCGGCGTTCAGGCGTTCGACGATGGCGGGCGGCAGGCCGGCGGGGGCGGACAGGCCCAGCCAGTTCTCCACCAGCAGGTCGGGCAGGCCGGCTTCGGCGGTGGTCGGCACGTCGGGCGCCATGGGCTCGCGCGCCCGGGCGGTCACGGCAAAGGCGCGCAGCCGGCCCTCGCGGATGTGGTCCACATTCTGCGGCAGCGTGTCGAAGGCGAGCGGGATGTTGCCGCCCAGCAGATCCGCCTGCATCGGCGCGCTGCCGCGATAGGGGACGTGCGTCAGCGCCGCGCCGGTCTGGCGTTCGAACAGCGTGCCGGCGATGTGCGCGACCGACCCAGCGCCCGAGGAACCATAGCCAGGCGGCGTGCGCTGCGCCTTCACCCAGGCGATCAGCCCGGCCATGTCGGTGGCCGGCACCTGCGCGCGGTTGGCGACAACGACGAGCGGCGTCGCCCCGATATAGGCAATGTGCGTGAAGCCCCTGACCGGATCATAGCCGGCATTGGGATAGATCGGCGGCGAGGAGGTGATCGGCGCGGTGTTCGAGAGCAGCAGCGTGGTGCCATCGGCCGGCTGCTGCGCGACGTGCTGCGCGCCGAGCGTGCCGCCGGCGCCGGGCCGGTTGTCGACCACGACGCGGGCATTCATCCGGGTCGAGAGCGCCTCGGCCAGCACGCGGGCGACGATGTCGGAGGAGCCGCCAGGCGGGAATACCACCACGATGCGGATGGGGCGGGTCGGCCAGGACTGCGCCCTGAGCGGCTGCGCAGCAATCGGGCAGGCAAGTGCCGCGAGCAGCGGCAGGTGGCGGCGGCGCATGCTGGGTCTCCGTCGTTGTGACGGCGGCCCTGCAAGGCCGGTGCCGCATCATGCCGGCCGCATCAGGGATGACCCTCCCCCGCGGCCGGCATCCGGCTTCTGCCCGGCGCCCAGCCTCTCCCGCGCACGAGGCCTTCAGGCCTTCATGCGCAAGGCATCAAACGCCTTTGCAGCCCTTGGCCCGGAGGGCTTCGACGACCCAGGCGCGATCATAGGTCCCGGCGTCGATCGCCGCCTGGGCCTTCTGCTCCTTCGCGTTGTGCGCCTCGGCCAGCGCGATGACCTCGGCCGCCTGCGCGAGCGGCACCACCACCACGCCATCCGCATCGGCGACGATCAGGTCGCCCGGCATCACCACCTGCCCGCCGCAGGAGATCGGGTAGCCGATCTCGCCCGGCCCGTCCTTGTAGGGGCCAGAGGGCGTCGCGCCGCAGGCCCAGACGCCGATGTCGAGCGTGGCCAGTGCCTCCACGTCGCGCACCGCGCCGTCCAGCACGATGCCCTGCACGCCGCGCTTCGTAGCATGGCCGATCATCAGTTCGCCCATCAGCGCGATGGAGAGGTCGCCACCGCCATCGCCGACGATGATGTCGCCCGGTTCGGCCATGTCACAGGCGCGATGCAGCAGCAGGTTGTCCCCCGAACGCGCGCGCACCGGGAAGGCCGGGCCGGCAATCACCGTCTTGCCGCCGAAGGGACGGAAGCCGCCGCGCATCGTCTGCATGCGGGACATGACATCGCCGATATTGGCCGCAGGCAACACCGCCGCGCGGGCGATCAGCGCGGCATCGACGCGCTGGGTGACGGGGGCGACGCGAAAGCCGATGGTCATGAAAAAGCATTCCCGAGTTGCGGAGCCGCGCAATCCAGCACGCGGGACGCGACGCGGCAATCCGCGCTCACGAGCGCTACGGGGCCCTGCGCCGCCGCTGGCATTCCTTGCCTCGCGCCGATGGTGACGACCGCCCGGCGCTGCGCAGGCCCTTACCGCGCGAGGGCCGTCATCTCCGCCGCAACCGCGGAAAGCAGGCGGTCGGACAACTCGGCATCGTCCACGGCACGGGACAGCACCAGCCCGCCGACCAGGCCGGCCAGCAGCACGAGCGCGCGGTCTTCCCGCGCCCGCCGACGGTGGCCGGGCAGCAAGGCGGCCAGGCGTGCCGCGGCGCCGCGCAGCCCCTCGGTGAAGATGCCGCGCAGGCCGGGGCCCTGCCGCGACATCTCGCAGCCCAGCGCGGCAAAGGTGCAGCCCTTGCCGGGCCGGTCGCGATGCGCCGGCGACAGGTAGCTGGCGATGAAGGCCGCCAGCACCTCCGGCGAGGCATGGGCGGGAAGGCGCGCCATCGCGTTGCCCGCGATCGCCTGCGCCACCGCCTCCTCCGCCAGGCTCTCCTTCGATCCGAACTGGCTGTAGAGGCTGCCATGGGTCAGGCCGGCGGCCTCGGTCAGCGCATCGACACCGACGCCCGACAGGCCGCGCTCGCGGAACAGCCGGGCCGCTTCGGTCAGAATGCGCGCCCGGTTCTCCGCGGCCTGCTCCTTCGTCACTCGCGCCACGGCCGGTTCTCCTTCCGTCGATTGTTCCCTGCTGCTTGACAGATTTGATGACGATCGCAATCTCAATCAATGATGACGGTCGCCATGAAAACACCGCGGCCGATTTCGGGAGATTGCCTGGCATGCGGATCCTGGTCCTCGGCGCTGGCGGCATCGGCGGCTACTACGGCCTTCGACTCGCCGAGGCGGGCGCCGATGTCACCTTCCTGGTGCGCGAAAGGCGCGCCGCGCAGCTCGATCGCGATGGCCTGGTGGTCGTCAGCAAGGGCGCGGAGACGCGGCGCGTCATTCCTCATCGCCTTGCGGGATCGCCGGCCGAACCGGCCGATCTGGTGCTGCTCGCCTGCAAGGCCTACGACCTCGATGCCGCACTGGCCGACATCGCGCCGGCCGTGGGCGCCGGCACGGCCATCCTGCCGCTGCTCAACGGCCTCGCGCATATGGACGCGCTCGATGCGCGCTTCGGGGCCGCGCGGGTGCTCGGCGGCGCGGCCTATATCGCGGTCACGCTCGGCGCCGACGGGATCATCCGGCACACCAGCCCGGGCGACACGATCATCTTCGGTGCGCGCGACGGCGCTGCGGCGCCACAGGTCGAGGCCCTTGCCGCGCTCCTCGCCCGGACCTCGGTCGAAGCCCGGGCCTCCGAAGCGATCCTCCAGGACCTGTGGGAGAAATGGGTGATGCTGGCCGCCGGCGCCGCGCTCACCTGCCTGATGCGCGGAACGGTCGGCGAGATCATGGCGACCGATGCCGGGCGAGCGATCGCCGAGGCCATGATCGCCGAATGCCGCGCGATCGCCGGCGCGGCTGGCCACGCTCCGCGCGCCGCCTCCGCCGAACGGACGCAACGCATGCTGACCGATCCATCCTCGCGCTGGGCCGCCTCGATGATGCGGGACCTCGATGCGGGGGCCCCGCGGCTCGAGACCGAGGCCATCCTGGGCGACCTCATCCGGCGCGGCGCCGCGGCCGGGATCGGCACGCCGCTGCTCGGTGCCGCGCATTGCCACCTGCAGGTCTACGCGGCGCGCGCGGCGCGCGGCTGAACACCATTCCCCTCCTTTGTGAAACGGAGAAATCCCATGTCGTCATCCGCCAGCACCGCGCTCGTCACCGGCGCCTCCTCCGGCATCGGCGCCGTCTATGCCGAACGCCTCGCGGAACGGGGCCACGACCTCATCCTCGTCGCGCGCAGCGCCGCGCGGCTGGAGGAGCGTGCCGCCGCCCTGCGGGCCCGCACGGGTCGCGCGGTCGAGATCCTGCCCGCCGATCTGCAACAGCCCGCCGATGTCGCGCGCATCGCGCAGCGGCTGCGGGAGGATGCACGCATCGGCCTGCTGGTGAACAATGCCGGCACCGCCGTCGCCGGCCCCGCGACCGCGGCCGATCCCGCGCGGCTCGATGCCATGGTGCAGCTCAACGCCGTCGCGGCGATGCACCTGGCCGTCGCGGCTGGCGCGGCCTTCAAGGCGCGTGGCGGCGGCGTGCTGGTGAACATCGCCTCGGTCCTCGGCCTGGCGCCCGAGATGTTCAACGCCGTCTACGCCGCGACCAAGGCCTTCGTGCTCGCGCTGTCGCAGGGCCTGGACGCGGAACTGCGCGACAGCGGCGTGCGCGTGCAGGCCGTGCTGCCCGGTGCGACGCGCACCGCGATCTGGGAAGTGTCGGGCACCAGCGCGGACGCCCTCCCGCCCGAGATGGTCATGGAGGTCGAGGAGATGGTGGCCGCCGCCCTCGCCGGCCTCGATGCCGGGGAGCTGGTCACGATCCCGTCCCTGCCCGACGCGGCGGAGTGGGCCCGGTTCGACGCGGCGCGCCTCGCCCTCGGTCCCAACCTGTCGCGCAACCGCGCGGCCGCGCGCTACGGCGTGCCGGCGGCCGCGTGATGTCGTCACGATCCGGCATTCGGAGGTCACCATGACCAGCCAGGATATCCTGCTCTGCCATCCCGTCCGCACGGCCATCGGCGCCTTCAACGGCGGGCTGAAAGGCACCCCGGCGACCGAACTCGGCGCGACGGTGGTGCGGGAGACACTCGCCCGCGCAGGCCTCGCGCCCGAAGCGATCGGCGGCGTCGTGCTCGGCAACGTCATCCAGGCGGGGAACCGGATGAATCCGGCCCGCCAGGCGGCGATCGGCGGCGGATTGCCGGTCAGCGTCCCCGCGATGACGGTGAATCGCGTCTGCGGTTCGGGGGCGCAGGCCATCGTCACCGCGGCGCAGGAAATCCTCGCCGGGCAGCATGACGCGGCGATCGCCGGCGGCATGGAGAACATGGATCGCGCGCCCTACCTGCTGGACAATGGCCGCTGGGGCTACCGCATGGGTCCGGCGGAAATCCACGACAGCATGCTGCGCGACGGGTTGAACGATGCCTTCTCCGACAAGCATTCGGGCTGGCACACCGAGAACCTGGTGACCAAGGCGCAATTGACCCGGGAGGCGCAGGACCGCTTCGCCGCGCGATCCCAGCAGCGCTTCGCCGCGGCCCAGGCCGAAGGGCGCTTCGATGCGGAGATCGTGCCCGTCACGATAAAGGGCCGAAAGGGCGAGGAGAGCTTCGCGCGCGACGAAGCACCGCGGCCCGATACGTCTGTCGAGACCCTCGCCCGGCTGCGCCCGGCCTTCCGGCCGGATGGCAGCATCACTGCCGGCAACTCGCCCGGCCTGAACAGCGGCGCGGCGGCGATGATCGTCGCGAACCGCGCCTTCGCCGAGACCCATGGCCTGGCGCCCGCCGGCCGCCTGGTCGCCTATGGGGTCGCCGCCGTCGAGCCCGGGCTGTTCGGCCTTGGCCCGGTGCCGGCGGTTCGCCGCGCCCTCGCGCAAGCGGGGTGGAGCATCGGCGACCTTGAGCGCATCGAGATCAACGAGGCCTTCGCCGCCGTGCCGCTCGCCGTGGCGCAGGAACTCGGCCTGCCCGAGGACATCATCAACCCGGAAGGCGGCGCCATCGCCCATGGCCACCCCATCGGGGCCACGGGCGCGGTGCTGGTCACGCGGCTGCTGCACGCGATGCGGCGCGACGGCTTGCGGCGCGGCATGGTCACGCTGTGCATCGGCGGCGGGCAGGGTATCGCCCTCGCGCTGGAAGCCGCCTGAATGGGACCGACCGGGGAGGCGTCGCCTCCCCGGATCGGGATCAGCGGCCGGAGACCATCTCGATCAGCAGTTCATCGCGTCCGAGGCTGAGCGTCGCGCCCATCTGCGTGCCGCGCAGATGCATGATGACGCCCGCGCTGTTCTGCAGCCAGAGCTCGTCCGTACGGCGGGTGTCGAGGCCCTGGACGCCGGTGCCCTGGCTGTAGATGCCGCGGAAATCCTCGATCCGGCGGAGATTATAGACCGCGCCCTGCGCCTGGATGCGCGCCGCGCCGCCCGGCCCGATGAT
Organism: Roseomonas sp.; assembly: GCA_041914265.1. Taxonomy (GTDB): domain Bacteria; phylum Pseudomonadota; class Alphaproteobacteria; order Acetobacterales; family Acetobacteraceae; genus Neoroseomonas. The sequence goes on along the minus strand of JAYSDS010000046.1, from coordinate 29,231 downwards.
CGTGCCGGCCATGCGGAAGGTGTAGTCGCGCCCGTCGAAGCGCAGCGTGCCGTTGCCGACGCCCGCACCACCGATGAAGTCCTCCGACAGGGACACCGTCCCGACCGGGCGCTGGCCGGCGATGCTGGCGGCGGTGGGCACCGGCGGCGCCACGGAAGAACAGCCGGCAAGGGCGAGCACGGCCCCGGCAGGGAGGAAAACACGACGACGCATGGCCTGACGCTCTGGGTTTGTTGCGGGGCGCAGGTTCCTTCCCCGGGCGGCGCCGGTCAACGGGCTCTTCGCAGGGCGGCGAGAGGGTGCCTAGGATGCCGCCATGCGCCTTGCCATCATCGCCGACATCCATGGCAACAGCCTCGCCCTTGAGGCGGTGCTGGCCGATATCGACCGCCGCGGCCTGCGGGAGATCGTGAATCTCGGCGATGTCGCCTCCGGCCCGCTCTGGCCGCGCGAGACCGTCGAGAGCATCCAGGCACGGCACATCCCGACGGTGCGGGGCAACCATGACCGCTGGGTGGCGGAAGGCGTGACCGGCGGGTCGGACCGCTTCGCGCGGGAGAGGCTGGACGATGCGCAGCGGGCCTGGCTGGGGGCGCTGCCGGCGCGGTTGGAACCGGCGGCGGGCGTGCTGGCCTTCCACGCCCGCCCCGATGACGACAACAGCTATCTGCTGGAGGAGGTCGCCGATGGCCGGCTGGTGCCGGCCGCCGCGGCGACCGTCGCGGCGCGGCTGGGGGACGGCGACGCCCGGCTGATCCTCTGCGCCCACAGCCATCTGGCGGGCCTGCTGCGGTTGCCGGACGGGCGCGTCGTGCTCAATCCCGGCAGCGTCGGCTGCCCGGCCTATGTCGATCCGACGCCGCCCGCCCACGTCTCGGAGGCCGGTTCGCCCTTCGCGCGCTATGCCATCGCGGAGATCGCCGATGGCGCCCTGGCCGGCTGCGAGATGATCGCCCTGCCCTATGACCACGAAGCCGCCGCGCAGCAGGCGGAACGGGCCGGGCGGGCGGAATGGGCGCGGGCCCTGCGCACGGGGCTTGTCGGCCCCGGTTGACCTGCCCGCGCCGGCGTGGTCTCGGGCGGCATGATCCGCCTTGATTCCATCTCCCGTCAGAACGGCCGGCAATTGCTGTTCATCGAAGCCTCGGCCGCGCTGCAGAAGGGCGAGCGCATCGGCCTGGTCGGCCCGAACGGCGCCGGCAAGTCCACGCTGTTCCGCATGATCACCGGGCAGGAACAGGCCGATGAGGGCCAGATCCTGGTCGATCGCGGCGTGACCATCGGCTTCTTCAGCCAGGATGTCGGCGAGATGGCGGGCCGTTCCGCCGCCGCCGAGGTGATGGACGGCGCCGGCGACGTCAGCCGCGTCGCCGCCGAGTTGGCGGAGTTGGAGGCCGCGCTGTCCGACCCGGATCGCGCCGATGAGATGGACAGCATCCTCGAACGCTTCGGGGAAGTGCAGGCGCGCTTCGAGGAACTCGGCGGCTATGCGCTGGAAAGCCGCGCGCGGGAGGTGCTGGCGGGCCTCGGCTTCAGCCAGGCGATGATGGATGGCGATGTCGGGTTGCTCTCGGGCGGGTGGAAGATGCGCGTCGCGCTGGCGCGCATTCTGCTGATGCGGCCGGACGTGATGCTGCTGGACGAACCGAGCAACCACCTTGACCTCGAAAGCCTCATCTGGCTGGAGCAGTTCCTGGTCAACTACGACGGCGCGCTGCTGATGACGTCGCACGACCGGGAATTCATGAACCGCATCGTGAACAAGGTCGTCGAGATCGATGGCGGCACGCTGACCTCGTTTTCCGGCAACTACGAATTCTACGAGCAGCAGCGCGCGCTGAACGAGAAGCAGCAGCAGGCGCAGTTCGACCGTCAGCAGGCGATGCTGGCCAAGGAGATCGCCTTCATCGAGCGCTTCAAGGCCCGCGCCTCCCACGCCGCGCAGGTGCAGTCCCGCGTGAAGAAGCTCGACAAGATCGACCGCGTGGAAGCGCCGCGCCGGCGCCAGACCATCGCCTTCGACTTCCCGCCGGCGCCGCGGTCGGGCGACGACGTGGCCAGCCTGCGCAAGGTGTCGAAGCGCTACGGCGATCGCGTGATCTATGACGGGCTCGACCTGCTGGTGCGGCGGCGGGAACGCTGCTGCGTGCTCGGCGTGAACGGCGCGGGCAAGTCCACGCTGCTGCGCCTGGTGACCGGAACCACGACGCCGGATGAAGGCTCCGCCGCCCTCGGCGGCAGCGTGAAGCTCGGATACTTCGCCCAGCATGCGATGGAGCTGCTGGGCGGCGAGCGCACCGTGTTCGAGGAGCTGGAACACAGCTTCCCCAAGGCCGGCCAGGGTTCGCTGCGCGCGCTCGCCGGCTGCTTCGGCTTCTCGGGGGACGATGTCGAGAAGAAGTGCCGCGTGCTGTCAGGCGGCGAGAAGGCGCGGCTGGTCATGGCGCGCATGCTCTACGATCCGCCGAACTTCCTGGTGCTGGACGAACCGACCAACCACCTCGACATGGCGACGAAGGAAATGCTGATCGAGGCGCTGAAGGCGTATGAAGGGACGATGCTGTTCGTCTCGCACGACCGGCATTTCCTGGCGGCGTTGTCGAACCGGGTGCTGGAGCTGACGCCGGAGGGCATCCATGACTACGCCGGTGGGTACACGGAATATGTCGCGCGGACGGGGCAGGAAGCGCCTGGCCTGCATAGCTGAGGCGGGAGACCGCGGCCCTCTGCATGCGGGGTTGGACAGGCGCCGTGGAGGGGGGCTTTGCCCTCCCCGGCTCCCACCCCAACAAGGGCCGTGATTGCCCTTATTCTCCCGCTGACGTCATTGGAGGGGCTCCGCCCCACCAAGCCACCCCGCCAAAGGCCCGAGGCCTTTGGGAACCGTCACTTGGCATCGGGCACGACCGGCAGAATGGGCACCAAAACCCGCTCTTGCGCCCGCAAGACGTTCCGACGGGAGCAGCATACGCCTGCGGCCTGGCACCAATTGCCTGCGGTCGAGGTGCTCCAAGCACCTGGCAGGGTGGTCTGGAGGGGCGGGCGCCCCTCCAGTTCCGCCAGCGGCAATATCAAGGCCATCAGGAGGGTCTTTACGAACCCCTTCCGATACTGTGCCCGGCCCCATGTTGCGGCCTGGGGGACGGAGAGGCGGCGCCCCTCCGAGGTTCAGCGTGCCACCAGCGCCTTCAGATCCGCCTGCGGCCGCGCCCCGAAATGGGAGATCGCCTCGGCCGCCGCGACCGACGCCCAGCGCCCGCATTCCGCGAGGTCCTTCCCCGCCGTCAGCGCCGCGAGGAAACCGGCGGCATAGGCATCGCCCGCGCCGGTCGTGTCCACCACCGTCGTCGCCTCGGCGCTGACCTCATGCGCGGTGGTCGGCGTCAGGATGAGGCTGCCCTTCTCGCTGCGCGTCAGGGCCGCGAGGCCGACCTCGGACTGCGCGATGGTCGCCGCGGCCTCGAAGCTGTCGGTCTGGTAGAGAGCGCAGATCTCCGCCTCGTTGGCGAAGAGGATGTCGGCCTCGTTCTTCACGAAGGCGCGGAAGGCGTCGCGGTGGCGCTCGACGCAGAAGGGGTCGGACAGGGTGATCGCCACCTTGCGGTCGGCGGCGTGGGCGATGCGCGCGGCTTCGCGGAACGCGGCCTGCGCCGCCGGCGGGTCGAACAGATAGCCTTCCAGATACGTCACCTGCGCGCCCGCGATGGCCACGGGATCAAGGTCGCCCGGCCCGAAGGTGACGCAGGCGCCAAGGAAGGTGTTCATCGTCCGCTGCCCGTCGGGCGTCACCAGGATCAGGCATCGCGCCGTCGGTGCGCCGCCCGCGAGCGGCGTGGTCGGGAAGGTCACGCCCGCGGCGGTGATGTCGTGGCGGAACACCTGGCCCAGCGCATCATCGGCGACCTTGCCGAGATAGGCGACCTTCGCCCCCAGCGCGGCCGCGGCGGCGCAGGTATTCGCCGCCGAGCCGCCGCTGCTTTCCACGCCCGGGCCCATGGCGGCGTAGATGCGCTCCGCATCCTCGGTGGCGATCAGGGCCATGCTGCCCTTGGCCATGCCATGGCTGGCGAGGAAACCGTCCTCGGCGCGCGCCAGCACGTCCACGATCGCGTTGCCGATGCCGAGGATGTCGAGGCTGGTCATGCTGCGCCTTCCGAATTGGATCGGGAGGCGCATAGAGCAGATCGGGCGTCAGTAGTAGCCCCGGCGCGGCGCGGTCAGGGCGCCGACCGCGGCCCCGCCCGCGCCGCCGATCGCGGCACCGGCCAGGGGCGACCCGCCCGTCAGCGCCGCGATGCCGGCACCGCCCGCGGCGCCGATGCCACCGCCGATCAGGGCGCGCTGGCCGACGGGATCCGCACAGGCGACGAGGCCGAGGGCCAGAAGCGACACGGCGGCGATACGAAGACGGGAAGCGAACATGGAAGACTCCATCGCTGGTGGTCGATGGCGTCAGCACAATCCCTGCGTGTGGCAGGCGGTCGGCGGAAAAGCGGCAGCGCCTGCCCCAGGAGTCACGATCGCGTCAGGGGCCTTTACGCTTGCGGCCGCCCTTGACCTTCTTCGGGTCGTAGCCGCCGCCCCCAGGCCCCATCGGCTTCGGCTTCCAGTCGGCGCGCGGCGTCGCCTCCCGCAGGGAGCGACCGGCGAGGTTGGGTTCCAGCCCGAGATCCAGCGCTTCGAGCCGCTTGATCTCGTCGCGCAGACGCGCCGCCGTTTCGAATTCCAGCTCGGCGGCGGCGGCGCGCATCTTGCGTTCCAGATCGGCAATGGACGCCTGAAGATCCTTGCCGACGAAGTTCTGCTCTTCCTCCCCTTCCACCGCATCGACGGTGATGTAGTCGCCCTGCGAGACATCCTTCAGCACGTCGGCGATCTCGCGCCGGATGGTCTGCGGCGTGATGCCGTGCTCGGTATTCCAGGCGACCTGCTTGACGCGGCGGCGTTCCGTTTCCTCCAGCGCGCGCTTCAGGCTGTTCGTCATGGTGTCGGCATAGAGCACGACGCGCCCCTCGGCGTTGCGCGCCGCTCGGCCGATGGTCTGGATCAGCGAGGTCGTGCTGCGCAGGAAGCCTTCCTTGTCGGCATCGAGGATCGCGACCAGCGCACATTCGGGAATGTCGAGGCCCTCGCGCAGCAGGTTGATGCCGACCAGCACGTCGAACACGCCCTTGCGCAGGTCGCGGATGATCTCGATGCGCTCCAGCGTGTCCACGTCGCTGTGCAGGTAGCGCACGCGGATGCCTGCCTCAGTCATGTACTCGGTCAGGTCTTCGGCCATGCGCTTGGTCAGCGTCGTGACGAGGATGCGACCGCCCTTCTTCGTCACCTCACGGCATTCGGCCAGCAGGTCGTCCACCTGGCCTTCGACGGGACGGATCTCGCAGATGGGGTCAACCAGACCGGTCGGGCGGATCACCTGCTCGGCAAAGGCGCCCTGGGTGCGTTCCATCTCCCATGGGCCAGGCGTCGCGCTCACGAACACCGTCTGGGGGCGATAGGTGTCCCATTCCTCGAACTTCAGCGGCCGGTTGTCCGTGCAGGAGGGCAGGCGGAAGCCGAACTCCGACAGGATCGCCTTGCGGGCGAAGTCGCCGCGATACATGCCGCCGATCTGCGGCACGGTGACGTGGCTTTCATCCACGATCAGCACGGCATTGTCCGGCAGGTATTCGAACAGCGTCGGCGGCGGGTCGCCGGGGCGACGGCCGGTCAGATAGCGCGAGTAGTTCTCGATCCCTTTGCAGGACCCGGTCGTCTCCATCATCTCGATGTCGAAGATGGTGCGCTGTTCCAGCCGCTGGCGTTCCAGCAGCTTGCCCTCCGATTCGAGCTGCGCGAGGCGTTCCTTCAGCTCCACCTTGATCTGGGAGATCGCCTGGGTGAGCGTCGGGCGCGGCGTGACGTAGTGGCTGTTCGCATAGATCGCGACGCGTTCCATCTCGCCGGTGATCTCGCCGGTCAGCGGGTCGAATTCGCGGATGCCGTCGATCTCGTCCCCGAACAGGGAAACGCGCCAGGCGCGATCATCGAGGTGCGACGGCCAGATGTCGACGCTTTCCCCGCGCACGCGGAAGGTGCCGCGGGCGAAGAAGGCGTCGTTGCGGCGGTATTGCTGCTCGACCAGCCCCTTCACCAGCGCGTCGCGGTCGATCCGCCCGCCGCGTTCGAGCTTCACGACCATGCGCGAATAGGTCTCGACCGAGCCGATACCGTAGATGCAGGAGACGGAAGCGACGATCACCACATCCGAGCGTTCGAGCAGCGCCTGCGTCGCCGAATGCCGCATGCGGTCGATCTGCTCGTTGATCTGCGAATCTTTCTCGATGTAGGTGTCCGTGCGCGGGACATACGCCTCCGGCTGGAAGTAGTCGTAGTAGCTGACGAAATACTCCACCGCGTTGTCCGGAAAGAAGGACTTCATCTCCCCATAGAGCTGCGCCGCCAGCGTCTTGTTCGGCGCGAGCACCAGCGCGGGGCGCTGCAGGTTCTCGATGACCTTCGCCATGGTGAAGGTCTTGCCGGACCCGGTGACGCCCAGCAGCACCTGGTCGCGTTCACCGTGTAGCAGCCCGCCCGTCAGTTCCCGGATCGCCGTCGGCTGGTCGCCATTGGGCTCATAGGGGGAGACGACCTTCAGCGCCCGTTCCAGCGGCGGCGCGGGCCGCTTCTCCGGGATGAACAGCATGGGGCCGGGCGTGATCAGGTTCATGGGCGCCAAGATGGGGTGGAACCTGGCGCGGCGCCACATCGAAGGCGGGCGGGCGCGCCTATCGCCAGGGCCGCTGCGTCCACAAGGCCGCGAGCACCGCCTGTTCCTGCAGCACGATCTGGCGCGTCGCCTCGCCCGGGCGGTATTGCAGCGGGATCGACCGGCTACGCGCCTCGGCAATCCAGGCCGGGTCGCGCATGGTTTCGGCCAGCGCGGCATCCAGCCGCGCGACGATTGCCGCCGGCGTCCCGGCCGGCGCCACCAGGCTGCGCACGCCCCGCGTGTCGATGGGAAAGCCGGATTCGGCGAAGGTCGGGACCTCCGGCGTGAAGGCGAAGCGGGCCGTCCCGGCTGAGGCGATCGCCCGGATCGCGCCATCGCGCAGCGCCGGCAGGCTCCCGGCCATGGGCAGCGCGGCAAGCTGCACCTCACCCGCGCGCAACGCCGCCGTCAGCACGGAACGGTCGGCATAGGGCCGGTGCCGCAGGCTGACGCCGCTGGCCTTCTCGAATTCGATCAGCAGGAGATGGTCGTCGGAGCCGATGCCGGTGGTCCCGGCCAGACCGCCGTCCGGGGCCGAACGCGCGGCCTGCAGCAGATCGGCAAGGTTACGGACCGGGCTGTCCGGCGCGACGAAGAAGCCGCTGGGATCCTCGAAGACCGTCCCGATCCAGGCGAAGCGCCGCAGGTCGAAACGGGCGGTGCGCCCGATGGTCAGCGCCTGGACCTGGGGCGAGACCAGCAGCCCCAGCGTCAGCCCGTCCGGCGCCGCCCCGGCCATGGCGACATAGCCGTCCTCCGCCGGCTGGATCGACTCCACGGCAATGCGGGCGCCGCCCAGCTTCGCCGCCAGGAAGGGCAGCATGGCGCGCACGGCGCTGTCCGTGGTCCCGCCCGGCGCCGCCGGCACCAGGATGCGCATCGGCCGGTCCCCGGGCCACGGCGCCTGGGCCCGCGCGGGTGCTGCGGCGGCCAGGCTGGCGGCGATCATGCCGCGACGTGAAAGATGCATGCTCTCCGTCCTTCCCTCAGCACGGCACCGGATCAGGCTAGGGCGTTTTTCGTTCAGACGGCACCGGTCCGCATCTTCAACCCCGCGCCGTCGCCGCGAGCAGCCCCCCGCCCGCGACGAGCAGCGCGGCGACCATCGCGCGCCAGGTCAGCTCGCCCTCCCCGGCAAGAACCAGCAGCAGCGTCGAAGCCACCGGCACCGCATAGGCCAGGGTGCCCAGCAACCGCGGGTCGCCCCGCTTCATCCCCGCATCCCACAGGAAGAAGGCCGCACCGAGCGGCCCCGCACCGAGCAGCAGTACCACGACCCATTCCCGCGCATCAGGCCACACCGTCACCTCGAACAGGAGATGGACGAGGCCCGCGAGCAGCGCCGTGACGAGGCAGAAGCCGGCCAACGCCTCGGTCGGCACCGCCACCATCCGCTTCGATGTCACGGAATAGAACGCCCAGACCAGCGCACAGCTCACCGCCGCCACGAATCCCCACGCCGCACCGGGCGGAAAGGAGGCGCCGGCCCCGACCAGCAATGCGGAGCCCGTGAAGCCCAGGGCAACGCCGGCCAGCCGCCGCAACCCCAACCGCAAGCCCAGGATTGGCGCCGAAAGCAGCACGATCAGCAGCGGCCAGAGGTAGTTCAACAGGCTTGCCTCGACCGCCGGCGCCCAGGCGAGCGCGACGAAGTACAGCGCGTGATAGCCGAACAGCCCACCGACCCCATGCGCCCAGGCCAGGGGTCCCTGGCGCAGCAGGGGCAGTCGCCCGCGTGCCGCGACGACGGCAAGGGCCAGCAATCCGCCCGCCGCGAAACCCAGCGCCGTCAGTTCGAGCGGCGGCAGCCGCCCCGCCATGCGGGCGAGCACGGCCAGGAAGGCCCAGAGCAGGAGAGCGCCGCAGCCGGCAAGGGTGGCGGAAGACATTCGTTCCGGGGCATGATCATCGGGCCCGGCGCGACCTGCCGGCCGGGCCACCTATCACGCCGGAGCCGAGACCGGGAGATGCTGGCCTTCATCATCCGCACGGCGGTCGCCGCCATCGCCCTGTGGGTCGCGGTTTCCATCGTGCCCGGTCTGCATGCGCGCGACGCGCAGACGCTGATCCTGGCTGCGATCGTGCTCGGCATCGTGAACGCCACGGTGCGGCCGCTCGCCGTCCTGCTCTCGGTGCCGATCACCATCCTCACCTTCGGGCTGTTCCTGCTCGTGGTGAATGCGGGGATGCTGGCGCTGGTCTCCTGGATCGTGCCGGCCTTCTCGGTGAGCGGATTCTGGGCGGCGCTGTTCGGTTCGATCGTGGTCTCGATCGTCTCCGCCTTCATGAATGGCGGGTTGACCACCGGCTAGCGGGGAAGGCCGTCAGGGCCGGCGGAGCACCGCCCGCACCACTTCGGCCAGGCCCTGGTGACGCGGCCCTTCATCCAGCCGCACCGAGCCTTCGAGCAGTTCGAGGACATCAAGCCCCGCGAAGTGCTGCTCGACCAGCGCGCGCGACCAGAGCAGCGCCGGGTCCTTCGGCCCGCCGCTGCGGCGGCCTTCCTGCGCCGGGGTGAAGCATTCCAGGACCAGCAGCCCGCCCGGGGCGAGCGCCCGCATCGCGCCCGCCGCGGCGACGGCGCGATCCTCCGGCGGCAGATGGACATAGATCCAGGCGATGAGGTCGAAACGCGCCGCGGGCCAGGTCCAGCGCGTCAGGTCGGCGACCTCGGTGGCCAGCGGCACGCCGCGTCGCGCGGCGAGCGCCGCCGCCTTGGCCAATCCTACCGCGGACCAGTCCACGGAGGTCGCATCCAGCCCCTGCCCGGCGAGCCAGACGCCGTTGCGGCCTTCGCCATCGCCCACCGCCAGGCCGCGCATCCCGCGCCGCAGTCGATGCGCCTGTTCCAGGAGGAACAGGTTCGGCGCCTCCCCGAACTGGAAATCGCCGCCGGCGTAGCGTTCGTCCCAGGCGAGCGAGGTGCTCATCCCGGCAGCACCACCGGCTGCGGGTCCAGGAAGGTCTGGAACCAGGAGAAGGAGAAGTGTAGGTGCGGCCCCGTCACGCGCCCCGTGGCCCCCGACAGCGCGATGCGGTCACCCTGAGCGACCATCTGCCCTTCCCGCACCTCGATCGCCGACAGATGGGCGTAGAGCGAATTCACCCCATGACCGTGGTCGATCACCACCAGGTTGCCGAAGAAGTGGAAGCTGTCGGCCAATGAGACGCGCCCCGCCGCGATCGCCTTGAGCGGCGTGCCCGTCGGCACCGCGAAATCCAGCCCGTAATGCGGCTGCCGCGGCTGTCCGTTCAGGATGCGCCGGCTGCCATAGACGCCGGAGATGCGCCCCTGGGCAGGCGCGATGAAGCCCTGCTCGAAGCCGGTCAGCGCGGAATCGACGGCCCGGGCGGCGGTGAGCTTCGCGCGCTCACGCTCGATGCGCTGAAGCGTTTCCGCGTCCGGCGTCACCTGCGCGGGCGGCAGGCCGTTGATGCGCTGTTCCTGCCATTGCCGGCGCGCGATGGCCAGGCGGCGATCCTCGCGGCGGTTGTCCGGCTGGCTGATGGCGAGTGTCGCGGTCGGCCCCTGGTCGCGGCCGAAGCCGAAGGCGAAGACGCCATCCATGGTGACGCGCAGCGCGCGGCCGTCCAGCGAGATGCGCGTGCCCGGCTCGGCCCGGCCGACAACGAAGCCGCCCTGGGTGAGGCCGCGTTCCGTCAGCGTGACGGCCGTGGCGGGACGGGCGAGCAGCAGGGCCGGGGTGGCAAGAAAGGCGCGACGGGCGATGTTGGATGGTCGCTGCCCCTCCAAACTCCCTTGGTGCGCAACGGCGTCCTTCAGCGCCATTCCGGCAACGGCGCACGGCGCCATGTGAAGGTTTCCAAAGGCCCTTCGGCCTTTGGTGGGGAGAGCCCGAGA
>JAYSDS010000046.1:0-18605 GCA_041914265.1 Roseomonas sp. | reverse complement strand
CGCGCGCGCGCCGGGTCTGGGCGGGGGCCGGGGCGCGGGCCCCCGCGGCCGGCGCCCCGCGCGGCCGCGGGGGGGGGGGGGGGCGCCGCCCCCGCCCCCCCCCCCCCCGCGCCCGCCCCCCCCCCCCCCCCCCCCCCCCCCCCCCCCCCCCCCCCTCGCGCGTCACGGTCACAGCAACGACCCTTGTTCCGGTGCCTGGCTTTTCTTCCGCGGCGCCGCCCCTTCGGCATGCGCGCGCACCTCGCCGTCGGCGAAGGTCAGCCGCAGCGCCTGTCCTGGCGCCACGCGCTTCGCGGCCGTCACGGCATGCCCGTCCGCGTCCCGCACCAGCGCGAAGCCACGCGCGAGCACGGATTGATACGACGCGCTCTCCAGCCGCGCCGACAGCCCGTCCAGCACCGCGCGGCGCTGGCGGATCAGCGCCTGCACGGGCGCCGGCGACAGCCGTGCCAGCGCGCGGGACGTCGCGCGCGCATCGCGCTGGCGGGCCCAGGCGGCGGACAGGCGGAGCCCCAGCGCCTGCACCGCGGCGCGCCGGGCGAGGATGCCCTCGCGCGGATGCGGTACGCGCAGCGCGGCGAGCGACTGCCGCCGCCGGTCCAGCAGGGACACAAGGGCGCGCGGCAGGCGATCCGCGATGTCGTCGATCCGCTGGCGCGACTGCGCCAGGCGCGCGGGCACATCCGGCAGGCCGCGTTCGGCCCGGAGCAGGCGCAACCGGGAGGCATTCAGCAACCCGGCCGCCGCCTGGGCCAGCCGTGCACCGGTATGGGCAACGGAGGCGGCGAGGTCCGCGCGCGCCGGGATCGCCATCTCGGCCGCCGCGGTCGGCGTCGGCGCGCGACGGTCGGAGACGTAGTCGACCAGCGTCGTGTCCGTCTCATGCCCGACCGCGCTGATCAGCGGGATGGAGCAGGCGGCGGCGGCGCGCAGCACGATCTCCTCGTTGAACGCCATGAGGTCTTCCAGGGACCCGCCGCCGCGCGCGACGATCAGCACGTCGGGGCGCGGCACGCGGCCGCCTGGCGCGATCGCGTCCATGCCGCGGATGGCGGCGGCGATCTGCTCGGCGGCGCCCTGGCCCTGCACCACCACGGGCCACAGCAGGATGTGGCGCGGGAAGCGCCGCGCGATGGTGGTGCGGATGTCCTGGATCACCGCCCCCTTTTCGGAGGTGACCACGCCGATCACGCGCGGCAGGCGCGGGATGGGCTTCTTGCGCGCCTCGTCGAACAGGCCTTCTTCCAGCAGGCGCTTGCGCAGCGCCTCGATCCGCGCGAGCAGCGCGCCTTCCCCGGCATATTCCAGCCGGTCGATGACGAGCTGGTACTTGGACCGGTCCGCATAGGTGGAGATGCGCCCGGTCGCGATCATCTCGACCCCGTTCTCGGGCATGGTGCCGAGGTTGCGGACGGCGGATTTCCAGATCACCGCCTCGATCTTCGCGTCGGCATCCTTCAGGGACAGGTAGATGTGCCCGGAGGGATAGCGCTTCATCTCGGTGATCTCGCCGCGCACGCGAACGCGACCGAAGGCGCCTTCCAGGGTCCGGCGAATCGCCCCGGCCAGGTCCGAGACGGCATATTCCGGGATATTCGAAGCCGGGGTGTCCATGGGCGCACCCTATGCTAAGGCGCGGCCCATCCAAAGCGGGGGTATGCGCGATGCGGTGCGGAACGGGGGCTCCATGAAGGTGCTGGTGGTCGGCGGCGGCGGTCGTGAACACGCGCTGTGCTGGGCGATCGCGGCCTCGCCCCTGCTGGACACATTGTGGTGCGCGCCGGGGAATGCCGGCATCGCGGAAGTCGCGGAATGCGTGCCGATCGATTCGCTCGACATTCCGGGCCTGGTGTCCTTCGCGAAGGACAAGGCGGTCGATCTGGTCGTCGTCGGCGGCGAGCCGCCACTGGTCGCCGGCCTTGCCGATGCCTGCACCGCGGCCGGCATCAAATGCTTCGGGCCGTCACAGGCGGCAGCGCAGCTCGAAGGCAGCAAGGTCTTCACGCGGGAGATCGCGGATGCCGCCGGCGCCCCCGGCGCGCGCTGGCAGCGCTTCACCGACCCGGCCGCCGCGAAGGCCTATGTCCGCGAGCAGGGCGCGCCGATCGTGGTCAAGGCCGATGGCCTCGCCGCCGGCAAGGGCGTGGTGGTCGCCGCGACCGTGGCGGAAGCCGAATCCGCCATCGCCGACATCATGGAAGCGCGGGTGCACGGCGAGTCCGGCGCGACCGTGCTGATCGAGGAATGCCTGATCGGCCAGGAGGTCTCCTTCTTCGCGCTCTGCGACGGGACGACGGCGCTGCCGCTCGGCGCCGCGCAGGACCACAAGCGCGTGGGCGACGGCGATACCGGCCCCAACACCGGCGGCATGGGCGCCTATTCCCCCCCGCCGGTCTTCACCGATGCGCTGCGGGACGAGACCATGGCCCGCATCGTGAAGCCCGTGCTCGCCGAGATGGCCAGGCGCGGCACGCCGTTCCGCGGCGTGCTCTTCGTCGGGCTGATGATCACGGCCGACGGTCCCCGCCTGATCGAATTCAACGTCCGCTTCGGCGACCCGGAATGCCAGGCGCTGATGGTGCGGCTGCGCTCGGACCTGCTGCCGGCGCTGCTCGCCGCCTGCGATGGGGAACTGGCGAGCTTCGACCTGCGCTGGGACCCTGTGCATTCCCTCGTCGTGGTGATGGCCGCGAAGGGTTATCCCGGCGCCTATGCCAAGGGCACCGAGATCCGTGGCCTGGAACGCGCCGCCCAGGTGCCGGGCGTGCAGGTCTTCCACGCCGGGACGTCGCGGCGGGAAGACGGCGCCCTGGTCGCGACCGGCGGCCGCGTGCTGGGCGTGACGGCGACCGGCGCGACGCTCGCCGATGCGCAGGCGGCGGCCTATGCCGCGGTGGATGCGATCGACTGGCCGGACGGCTTCTGCCGCCGCGACATCGGCTGGCGGGCGCTGTAGCCGCGTTCAGATGCCCGTCGGCGTGCGGATGGCGCTGCCGTCGAGGAAGCGCTTCAACGCGAAAGGCGCCGGATCCACCACCGGCGGGGCGCCGGTCGCCAGATCCGCCGCCAACCGCCCGGCGGCGGGGCCGATGCCGAAGCCGTGCCCGCTGAAGCCGGCCGCGACCACCACGCCCGGCAGCGCCTCCACAGGGGAGATCACCGGCACCGCATCCGGCGTGGAATCGATCCAGCCCGCCCAAAGCCGCGCCGCCTGGATGCCCGCAAGTTCCGGATAGGTCGCGACGATCTCGCGCAGCGCGGGTTCGACGATGCTCGCCTTGGGCTTGGGGTGCAGCACGCGCATGCGCTCGAAGACGGTGGGGCTGTCGAAGGACCAGCGCCCATGCCAGGCGTCGGGCCCCTCGAAGAAGGATCGCCCGAGGCGCAGTTCCACCACCTTCCAGTTCTTGCGCAGGCTCGGCAGGAACTGGCGGGCATAGCGGATGCCGGCAGGCGTCAGTTCGAGCCGCCCGCGCGCCCGCGCCGCGACCAGATACCCGCCATCGAGGCGCGGCGTGAGGATGAAGTCCGGCGTGAACAGCCCGCCCGGCGAGACCTGCTTGGCCGGCGTCGTCGAGAAGACCGTCGAATGCACCGAGGATTGCGGCATGTCCGCCCCATGCCGGCGCAGGAACATCGACGCCCAGGCGCCGCCGGCGAGGACGACCGCCTGGCAGGCGATGCGCCCTTTCTCGGTGAAGACGCCGCTGACGCGCCCGCCGGTCATGTCGAGCCCCCGCACCGCGCAGTTCTGGTGCAGCGTGGCCCCCAGGGCGCGCGCGCCCCGGGCAAGGGCGGGCGCCGCCATCCCCGGCTCGGCGCGACCGTCATGGGGGGATACGACTCCGCCGATCCAGTCCTGCTCATTGCCGGGGGTGAGGCGCTTCGCCTCGGCGCCATCGATCATGCGCATCGGCGCCTGGTAGGTCTTGGCCATTTCCACCCAGTCCCGCCAGTTGGCGAGCTGCTGCGGATCCTTGGTGACATAAACCAGACCATTGCGGCGGAAGCCCATATCGGCGCCGATCTCGCCCGGGAGGCGCTCCCACAGCTCGTGGCTGTGCTGCATCAGCGGGATCTCGCGCTCGTCGCGGTTCAACAGGCGGCACCAGCCCCAGTTACGGCTGGATTGCTCGCCTGCGACGACGCCCTTTTCCAGCAGCGCCACGGAATGCCCGGCCTTGGCCAGGGCATAGGCCGCCCCGACACCGATGATGCCGGCACCGATCACCACGACATCGGCCGATGGCGGCAACGCGGCGTCGCTTTCCACCGCGTCGAGCGGCCGGGTTGCAATCTCTGTCATGCGGCGATCCTTCGCCGCGCGGCGCAACCTGTCCAGAGCCGGCGGCAACAATTACGCCGGCGGCGGCGCAGCGCTGCCCATGCCCGCGGGCGGCACCGTCCGGGACACGCACGGCAAGGCCTGCGCCGCGTCGAACAGGGCGGCAAGCGCTGGCCGCCCCTGGCGCCACGGGAAAGTCGCGTGGCGCCTTTCGCAGTAGCCGAGCACCGAGACCAGCGCGAGGAAGGCGGCATCGCGCGTCGCGAAGTCGCCCGCCGCGGCGTCGCGTTCCAGCGCATCCGCCACGCGCGCGGCGCGCCGCGTCTCCAGCGCGATCACGCCCGGCGACCGTTCATGCTCCGGACGGCGCAATTCCCGGTTCCACACGGCAATGCCGTCGATCATGCCCAGCACGCGGCCATAGGCAGCAAGGGCGCGCGGCGCCTCGGGCCCCGGCAGCAGGCGACGCGCGGGCTCGACCAGGCTGTCCAGCACCATCAGCACCGGCGTGGTCTCGGTGATGGTGGTGCCGTCCGCCAGCACCAGCGACGGCACGCGCCCCACCGGATTGTGCGGCAGCAGCACCGAGGCGGGGTCACGCAACGTCGCCTCCTCGACCACCACGCGGTCCTCGAGGCCGAGTTCGATCACCGCCATGCGGGCGATGCGGGCATAGGGGGAGCCGGGAGCATGGAACAGGCGCATGGCGGGCAGGTTAGAGCATTTTTCGCCCGGGCCGAATCGACGCCAGCCCAGCCCCCGTTGACGCCACCAGCCGGCCGGGCGAATCGGGATGCATGAATGAAACGTCCGCCCCCTTCGACCCCGCCGCCGCCGGCTGGAAGACCTTCCGCTGGCATGAGGACGGCTTCCCCACCCTGGTCGGCCCCTTCTGGTCAAAGAAGGAGGCCGATGGCTGGGCCTATGGCCTGCTGGCCGGGCCGCAGCACGGCAACGCCCATGGCATCGTGCATGGCGGAATGCTCGTCACCTTCCTCGACCAGATCCTCGGCGCCACCTGCTGGGAGGCCGCCAACCGCGATCCGGTGGTGACGATCCAGCTCAACACGCATTTCGTCTCAGCCGCGAAGGCCGGGGAGTTCCTGGAAGCCCGTGGCGAGGCCGTGCGCGCGACGAAATCCATCGTCTTCGTGCGCGGGCAGATCACCGTGGGGGATCGGATCGTCGCGACCGCGGACGGGGTCTGGAAGCGGCTGGGCGCGCGCTGAACCCGGCGCTACCCTGCCGGGCAAGGAACCGGCAGGGAAGGAATAGCGCCATGCGCAGCGCCGTCATTGTCTCCACCGCACGCACGCCGATCGGGCGGGCCTATCGCGGGGCCTTCAACGACACCAATGCGCAGACGCTCGGCGGGCACGCGGTGCGCGCGGCGGTGGAACGCGCGAAGCTCGACCCGGCCGAGGTCGAGGACGTGATCATGGGCGCGGCCCTCCAGCAGGGCTGCCAGGGATCGAATGTCGGGCGGCAGGTCGCGCTCGCCGCCGGGTTGCCGGATACGGTGCCGGGGATGTCGCTCGACCGGCAGTGTTCATCGGGGCTCATGGCGATCGCGACCGCGGCGAAGCAGATCCTGCATGACGGGATGCAGGTCGCGGTGGGCGGGGGGCTGGAATCCATCTCCCTGGTGCAGAACGACAAGGCAAACTGGTTCCGCCGCGCCGATCCGTCGCTGATGGAGCATGTGCCTGCGCTCTACATGTCGATGCTGGAGACGGCGGAGATCGTCGCCGATCGCTATGGCATCCCGCGCGAGGCGCAGGACGAATACGCCTTCGCCAGCCAGCAGCGCACGGCGGCGGCCCAGGCACGCGGCGCCTTCGACGATGAGATCGTGCCGCTCGCCTCGATGATGAAGCTGGTGAACCGCGAGACCGGCGAGAGCAAGGACGTGCCCACCACCCTGGCGCGCGACGAGGGCAATCGCGCCGACACGACGCTCGAAGGCCTGCAATCGCTGAAGCCGGTGTTCAAGGACGGGATGGTGGTGAAGCAGGGGCGCTTCATCACGGCGGGCAATGCGAGCCAGCTCTCGGACGGCGCCTCGGCCGCCGTGCTGATGGAGGAAGGCGAGGCCTCGCGCCGCGGGCTGCATCCGCTCGGCATCTATCGCGGCATGGCGGTGGCGGGCTGCGATCCGGGGGAGATGGGCATCGGTCCCGTCTTCGCCGTGCCCAAGCTGCTGAAGCAGCACGGGCTGAAAATCGACGACATCGGGCTGTGGGAGCTGAACGAGGCCTTCGCCTGCCAGGTGATCTACTGCCGCGACCGGCTCGGGATTCCCGCCGATCGGCTGAACGTGGATGGCGGGGCGATCTCGGTCGGCCACCCCTACGGCATGTCGGGGGCGCGCATGGCTGGGCACGCGCTGATCGAAGGGAAGAAGCGCGGCGCGAAGTTCGTCGTGGTGACAATGTGTGTCGGCGGCGGCCAGGGAGCCGCCGGGTTGTTCGAGGTCGCGTGAAGGTTGGGGGGAGATGAACTCCCCCCAAAACCCCCCTCCTTTTTCTGACAATTGGCGCGGGCCGCCGCTGTCAGTCTCCAACGGACAGAAAAAGGAGGGGGATCGGGGGAGTTCTCTCCCCCGACCTTTCTTCCTTCAGTAGCGGTAGGCTTCAGCCTTGAACGGCCCCTGCGGCGACACGCCGATGTAGTCCGCCTGCTGCTGCGACATCTTCGTCAGCGTCGCGCCGACCTTGGCGAGGTGCAGCGACGCCACCTTCTCGTCGAGGTGCTTCGGCAGCACGTAGACTTTCTTCTCGTACTTGCCCGGGTTCGTCCAAAGCTCGATCTGCGCCAGCGTCTGGTTGGTGAAGGACGCCGACATCACGAAGGACGGGTGGCCCGTGGCGTTGCCGAGGTTCACCAGGCGGCCTTCCGACAGCAGGATGATGCGCTTGCCGTCGGGGAACTCGATCTCATCCACCTGCGGCTTCACATTGTCCCACTTGAAGTTCTTCAGGCCGGCGACCTGGATCTCGCTGTCGAAGTGGCCAATGTTGCACACGATGGCGCGGTGCTTCATCGCGCGCATGTTGTCGACCGTGATGACATCGACATTGCCCGTCGCGGTGACGAAGATGTCGGCCTGCGGCGCGGCCTGGTCCATCGTCACGACCTCGTAGCCTTCCATCGCGGCCTGCAGGGCGCAGATCGGATCGACTTCGGACACCATGACGCGGCAGCCGGCGTTGCGCAGCGATGCGGCGGAGCCCTTGCCCACATCGCCGAAGCCGCAGACCATCGCGACCTTGCCGGCCATCATCACGTCGGTGCCGCGGCGGATCGCATCCACCAGCGATTCACGGCAGCCATACAGGTTGTCGAACTTCGACTTGGTGACGCTGTCGTTCACGTTGATGGCGGGGAACAGCAGCTTGCCTTCCTTCGCCATGTTGTAGAGGCGGTGAACGCCCGTCGTCGTCTCCTCCGACACGCCCTTGATGGCGGCGGCGAGCTGCGCGAACCAGCCCGGCTTGGTCTTCAGGCAATCCTTGATCAGCGCGAAGAAGACCGTCTCTTCCTCATTCGTCGCCTTGTCGAGGAAGGCGGTGTCGCCCTTCTCGGCGCGCAGGCCGTAATGGACCAGCAGCGTCATGTCGCCGCCGTCGTCCAGCAGCACGTTCGGCGTGCCGCCATCCGCCCATTCCAGGGTCCGCTTCACATACTGCCAGTATTCCTCGAGCGTCTCGCCCTTGATCGCGAAGACCGGCGTGCCGGTCGCGGCGATCGCGGCGGCCGCATGGTCCTGGGTCGAGAAGATGTTGCAGGACGACCAGCGCACATCGGCGCCGAGCGCCTTCAGCGTCTCGATCAGCACGGCGGTCTGGATGGTCATGTGCAGGCAGCCGGCGATGCGCGCGCCCTTCAGCACCTGCGACGGGCCGTATTCGGCGCGGGTCGCCATCAGGCCGGGCATCTCGTCCTCGGCCATGGAAATTTCCTTCCGGCCCCAGCCGGCCAGCGAGAGATCCTTCACGACGAAATCGGCGGCAGCGGACATGCGCGTTCTCTTTCACAGCCTTCGGGAAACGCCGGGCGGGTAGCACGGCAGGGCGAGCGAAGCCAGAGAGCACGATCACTAATAAGGATATCTTTATATGACATGAACTTCGATAACCGCCCAGATATTCGCGTATAGGTTTATATTTTGTCCATGATATTCTCCTCTCATGCGCCAAGCTGCCCTGCTGTGCCTGCTGCTGACCGCCGCCTGCGACGAGCCGGCCACGAGCCTCTTCTCCATCCCCTCCTGGGCCGAATCCCTTCTCGTCCAGGAAGCGCATGAAGGTGAATGGGAAGACGGCCACGCCGGCCCACCTGAAGGCGAACCCGCCCTGCAGCTCACCCTCGGCAGCCGCAGCGGCGTCGCCCTGCTGATCCAGGAGGAAGGCGAGCGCCGGCTCTGGCGCACCCCCGGCGGCGTCGCCGTCCAGACCGAAGGGGCGCGCGTCGTCGCGACCGCCGGGCTGCGCCAGGTGCTCGCCGCGACGCGCTTCGATGGAACCGATCTGCTCACCCGCCTGCCCGAGCTCGGCGAGGGCGAATGGCGCGCGACGCGGATCGTGGACCTGATGCGCTCCGCCTCCGACCCATCGCGCATGCGCTTCGGCGTACGGCTCGATTGCCGCCTGTCCATCGGACCCGCCGGGATCGAGGACACGCTGCTGATCGAGGAACGCTGCCGCGGCGGCGCCCGCGCGACCAGCCGCTTCTGGGCCGATGCCCGCAGCTATGCGGTGTTCCGCTCGGAACAATGGGTCGGCGACGACCTGCCGCCGCTGGTGGTCGAGGTCGTCTCCGCCCGCAACCCGGCCGAGGTCATCCCGCTGCCCAGGTGAGCCCCGCCCGCCGCACCCGCCGCCCGACATAGACCGCCCAGGCGACCTGCACGGCGAGCGCCGGCAGCACAATCAGCGGCTTGGTGGACGGCGTCATGGCCAGGAACAGCCAGACCAGCCCGCCATGGAACAACACGAAGCCCCAATGGATCCCCGCCACGGTGCGGACGGACAGGCCCGACCGCTGCGCCATCTGGTACAGATGCGTCCGGTGCGCCGCCGCCACGCGTTCGCCGCGCAAGGCCCGGCGCAGCAGCGTGAAGGCCGCATCGAACAGCAGCCCGAACAGCAGTAGCGGCACGATCAGGAACGACACCGATGCCGCGTCGAACCGCGCCGCCGCCACACCCAGCACCGCCATCATGAAGCCGAGGAACTGGCTGCCCACATCCCCCATGAAGATGCGCGCCGGGTTGAGGTTGAACGGAATGAACCCCGCCAGCCCCGCCGCCAGCAGCAGCGAGGCGGCATAGACGAACCAGCCGCCTTCATCGCCGGCGACGACGCACAGGATGACCGCGGCGAGGAACACCGACCCGCTCACCAGCCCGTCCAGCCCGTCCATGAAGTTCAGCGCATTGGTGCAGCCGACGATCCAGAACAGCGTCAGCGGCACGCCGATCCAGCCGAGCGGCACCTGCCCCACCCAGGGCAGCGCCAGGCGGCTGATGACCAGCCCCGAGGCCACCGCCACCAGCGCCGCCGCGGCCTGCGCCGCCAGCTTCACGGAAAAGCGCAGATCGGCCACGTCGTCCCACAGGGACACCGCCGCGATCGCGACGGCAGCGCCGATCACGCCCAGGAACTGCGGCGGCGGCAGGCGCGCATACTCCGCCCCGGCATACAGCAGCGCCATGCCCACCACGAAGGCGAGCACCACGCCCAGCCCGCCCCCGCGCGGCGTCGGCCGCACATGGGACGACCGCGCATTGGGGTGATCCAGGATCGGATAGGCGATCATCAGCCGCACCACCCCCGCTGACAGCAAGGCCAGGCAGAAGGCGACGGCAAGATGACGAAGGACAGCGTCGAACAGCATGGGCGGCGGGCGCTATGCCTTGGCGCGGCCGGGGCGTCCAGCATCGGGGCGATTCACGGCCCTGATGGCCGCTTAATTGCGATTGACTATCATTTATTCCCCAAGCGCCGATGCGCACAGGGATGCTGCCCGCGCGGCCTTGAACCAGCGCCAGCCCATGAGGCGCGGCGTCCAAGCTGATGAACGATCTCCGGCTTCCCGCGCGCCGATGCCGCTATCGTCCGCGCTCCGGATGGGCGCCGCGCGCCGCTCAGCGCGTGAACCACGCCATGCCGCGCTGCAACGCATCGGCGCGACCCTGCTGCGTCACCTCCCACAGCGGGTTCTCCACCGCCAGGCGCTGGCCGCCGTCGCGCTGCACCGGGCGGATCACCGCCCCCATGTTCGACCGCGTCCGCAACCCGAACAGGTCGAGCGGCACGCGAATGAAGATACCCTTGTCGAAGGACCCCTCGCCGAACTCGGCGTAGGACGCGCTGGTCAGCGTTGCGAAGGCCCCGACCTCGATCCCGGAATCGAAGCGCCGCGCGATCTCGACCGTCCCGCCCCAATCCCCGGCTAGGTACCGCCCGCCCCGCAGCGTCGTCGTCAGGTTCCACCAGGGCAGGTCCAGATACAGCGACACATGCCCCGTCGTGACGCGGTAATCCTGCACCCCGAAGCGCTGGTCGTAGTCCCGCTGCGCCACATAGTTCACGTCGAGCCCGATCGCCCAGGGCTGGTCATGCGGCCGATACAGGATCTCCCCCGAGACCCCGGCGAACATCGGCTCCAGATACCCGCCCGTCACGCGCGCGAAGACATCGGGCGCGGGCGTCCAGATCCGCTCGGCATAGAGCGAGCCCACCGCCAGGTTCCGTCCCTCCTCGGCATAGAGCGCGTAGTCGGATCGCACATGCGGCAGCAGAGAATCGGACGGCGCGGCATGGGACAGGTTCTGCGCCACCACCTGCGCCACGCTGCCACCCAGCGAGAAGCCCTCGCCCAGTTCGACGCGCGCCGTCGCGCCCACCGCCGCCTGCCACAGCGCAGTGCGGGAAGGATCGCCCAGCACCAGGCGCAAGGCCGGCGCGACCTGCCAGTCGAAGAACGGCCCGGGGGCATGCACGGCGCCCTCCAGCGGCTCGCCAGCCGGCAGCAGTGTGGCGGTGGCGAAGACTTCCTCCGCGCTGCCATGGCCGCGCGCGGCGGCCTCCATGGCCGATCGCAGCACCATGACCCGCGCGATCTCCACCCCGGCCAGGGACCAGGAGACCACCACCCGTTCCACCTGGCGCGGCAGCAGCGGCTGCGCGGCCCGCACCACCCGCCCGGCCACCTGCGCCAGCGTCCGGTACGGCCCGTCGCCCACCGCGATGCGCGCTTCCTCGCCCTCGATCGCGAGCGCGCGGGGGCTGAGCCCGGCCTCGCGCAGCGCCGCGAAAAGACGCGGGGCGAGCAGCCGCGCCTCGGCCGAGGCATCCTCGTCCGGCCGGGTCGCCATCGCCGGCGGCGGGCGCAGTGGCGCGCGGGGCGGGTCGGCGGCATCCATACGCAGCGAGGCGCGGACCAGGACATCCGTGCCGTTCACGTACTGCACGCCGATGTCGAGCCAGTCATTCTGCCATTGCAGCCCGGCATTGACCCGCGACTCCGCGATCCCGCGCAGCCCGGTGGTCCGGGCCGGATACCCGCCGCGTTCGTCCCGCAGCCGGTCGCCGCTGACCTCGAGCTTCGCGCGCAGGCCCTCGAACACGCCCCAGGGCGTGGGGATCGGCGGGACCGACCATTCCACCCCACCGAAGATCGAGATGTCCTCGCCCCGGAAATAGCTGCCCCAACGTGGCGTGCCGCCCTGCCCCACGTCGCGCGTGCGGTCGTCGAAGCCGCCCCAGATGTCGGTCAGCGGGTTGTTGCCATCCGCATAGGTGCCGAGCCGCCCCCAGCCCATGCCGAGCGACAGGTCGACATCCCAGAACCGCTTCGAGGCAACGAGATACTCCCCGGCATAGATGCCGGTGCCGGCGATGTCCTGGATGCCGACCGCCAACGCCGGCCGCCAGTCATTCTCCTCCCACAGCCTGATCTTGATGTCGAAGGAGCGGTCCGAGACCATCCCCGAACCAGCCGTGCCGTTCAGCCGTTCGCTGAGGCGAAAGGTGGTCTCCAGCCAGGGCAGCGCCTGGAAGCCGAGGAACCAGAAGTTCCGCTGCCGCCGCAGGCCGAAACCGGCCTCGAGCGTGCCATCGGGGCGGAAGCGCGCGGTGCGCATCTCGATCAGGCCGACGCCGCCCCAGTCGGAGCCGGAACCCTCGGCCGGCTGCGATGCATCCTGGGCGCGCGCAGGCATGGCCAGGAAGACCAGGAGAGCCAGGGCGATTGGAGAGGGGCGCCGCCCCTCTCCAAACCTCACCCCGCCAGGTGGCTGGGCCACCTGGACCGCAGGCACCTGGTGCAGCGCACCACCGCCAGCCCACACCCTCGAAGCACCCTTGGTGCGCCGGAGCGGGTCGAGGCACCCATCCCGGCCACGGCGCCGGGCGCCAAATATTGGTTTCCAAAGGCCTTTCGGCCTTTGGCGGGGAGAGGTCCGGAGAGGGGCAGAGCCCCTCTCTGGTCCGCCCACCGCCCTAATTCCCCGCCTCGCGCGCAATCACCGCCAAGGCTGCCGCGGACACCGAGATCTGCCCCAGCACCTGGGTCAGGTCGCGCACGAAGCCCCAGGTCTCATAGGGGCTGGGATCCTGCGGCACCACCACGAGGCTGCCCGGCGGCACCGGCGGCCCGCCCTGCTGCCAGGCCGACAGGCCGGCCGCGGTGGATTGCCCGTTCGGCAGCACGATGAAAGCGCGCGACGGGTCCGCGAAACGCTGCGTCCCGCCCGAGGCGCGGACGTAGTCGCTCGCCCGCCAGCCCGAACGGAATTGCAGCGATCCGGGGTTCAGCACGGAACCGACGACGGTGACCTCGTTCGGCCGCTTCGGGATGGCGATGATATCGCCGGGCTCCAGCAGCACATCCAGTTCGGGCCGCGCGGCGAGGATGACCGGGTTCGCCTCCACCACCATGCGGCCGGCGGCACGCGCCTCGCGCAGGGAATTCGCCAGTTCCCGCCCCGCGGTGATCGCGGCACCGAGATCGACATTGGTCCCGCGCGACCCCGCCACCGCTTGGCCAGAGGCGACCTGGATCAGGCTGGTCTCCAGCTCGCGCGCGGTGCGGGCGAAGCCTTCCTGCTGGCGTTCTCGCACCGATTGCCGGGTGAAAACCGCGCCATACGGATAGGCCTGCGGCGTCAGCCCACCGGCCCGCGCGATGACCTCCGACAGCCGTTCCCCGCGACGGATATCGTAGGTACCGGGCCGCAGGAACTCACCGACCAGGATGACCGGCCCGGTGTCGCGATCCCCGAAGCCGCGCGGGATGCGGATGGTGTCGCGCGCCGACAGCCGCACCGCCGCGAAGTTGCGGCTGGTCAGGTCGAGCCGCGTGCGGGCGAGCGGGATCGCCCCGCCCGTATCCGCGGGCTCCCGCGCGAATTCCACCACGCGCAGGTCGGCGGCGTCCGACAATCCGCCGGCCGCGGCGATGACGGTGTCGAGCCCCGTATCGTCCGTGATGGGGAAGATGCCGGGGGCGCGGACCTCCCCCGTCATCACCACCGCCTGGTCGAGCAGGAAGGCCGGCAGGTCCGGATAGTCCAGATAGACCTGTGGGCAGGGCGCCGCGCCGATCTCGGGAAAGCCCGCGCCCTTCACATGCGCGTAACGCTGGGGCGAGGCGCGCGAGGCCAGCGCCAGCGCCGTCAGCGCCGGGCAATCCGCCACGGGCGGGCCGTTCGCCGTCGCTCCGGGCGGGTCCCCGCGCAGCGCCCGCTGCACGGCGGGCGAGGTCAGGAAGACGATGTCCGATCGCGCGAAGACGATGACCTCGTCGCCTTCCTGCAAGGGCATGTTCGCGCGCCCTTCCAGCACGCGGCCGAGGTCGAAGGCGCGGAAGTTGCGCTGCCCGGTCTGCCGGTCCGCCCGCCACACCACGCCGAGCCGCACATAGGGGTCGTTGCGCAGCAGCCGCCGGTCGGAGATCAACCCGCGCAGCGTCTGGGTCTGCCGCCCGCCGGTCGCCGCGCGCGTCACCGGGATGGCGACATGCCCGGCGAGCCGCACCGTGTTCGCCACCACATCCGCGCCCGGCTGGACCAGCACCGCGTCGCCGCGGCGGATGGTCGCATTCGGCGACAACTCGGCGAAGGAGCGCCGCCCGGCGGCATCGCCCTGCTGCACCAGCAGCCGGTTGCCGCCCTGGCGGATGGTTCCGCCCGCCAATGCCAGCAGGTCGCCCAGCGGCGCACCCGCCTGGCGCGCGGGCAATTCATAGATGCCCGGCCGCGCGACATCCCCCGCCACCGCGACGGTGCCGCCCACGGGGGGCACGACGATGCGGTCGCCTTCCCGCAGCGACAGCTCGGCATCCCCCGGCGCATCCGCGATGACGGCGTAGAGATCGACCACCCGCCGCCCGCGCGGCCCCTCGATGCGGATGGCGCGCAGCGAACCGGTCTTGCGGACCCCGCCGGCGGCCGACAGCGCGTCGAGCACCGTGGACAGCGCGTTCAGCGGCTGGAAACCCGGCCGAAGCACCTCGCCCGCGACGAAGATGTTCATCTGCCGGACCTGGCCGATCGAGACGAAGACCTCCGACCCGCCGAGATCCCGCGTCGCCAGCCCTTCCAGATGCGCACGCAGGTCCTTCAGGCTGCGCCCGGCGGCCGGGATGGGCGCGAGGTCCGGCAGCAGCAGGTTGCCGTCGCGCCCGATCCGCAGCGTCAGCGTCTGTCGCGCGCGGCC
Source organism: Roseomonas sp. (assembly GCA_041914265.1). GTDB lineage: Bacteria > Pseudomonadota > Alphaproteobacteria > Acetobacterales > Acetobacteraceae > Neoroseomonas. The sequence continues at coordinate 3,596 of JAYSDS010000046.1, read as the reverse complement.
GCGGAAGGCGACGATCACCTCGTCATCCGGGCCGAGAACGTAGTCCTCCGGCAGCGCGCCGAACCCTTGCGCCGCGCCGCCCCCGCCGCCGCGGAAGGTGTCGTAGCCGAATTGCCGAAGCACCGGCGGATCAAGGCGCGCCGCGAAGAACGCCTCGGCCGAGGAGAGCGGTTCCTCCGGCGCTGCCGGGCCCGGCAGGGGCTGCGTGGCGAAGGCGGGCGCCGGCAGCGCCGTCGCGGCGCGGGGCAGCCCCGGCGGCGGCCCGCGTGTCGCCCCGCCATCGAGCAGCCTCTGCAACGCCTCCTGCGCCGCTCCCGGCGGCAGGTTGGGCAGGGGCGCCCCGCTCGGCACCAGCGACGGCAGGGTCGGTGGCGCCAGCAATGGCGAGACCCCACCCGGCCCCGTCTGCCCCAGCGCCGCCGTCGCCGCGACACCGAGCAGCAGCGCCGCCAGCGCCGGCACCATCCGGGAGCAGCGGGACATCAGGCCGGGCAGCGGGCGCATAGGCACAAGGGTCAGAAACGCCTGGCGACAATTCGAAAATAGATTATACAACCTATTGGCGATTGTTAACCTCCGGAAAGACCGTCCTGACCGAGAGCGTCGTCCTCGCCGAGCCCGCCTCGCCCGCCCCGCCGGGACGCGCGGGGCTGACGCGGGCCCTGCTCATGGCGGATGCCGCCTGGCGGCTTGGGCCGCGCGCCTGCGGGCTCCTCGCCTGGCACAGGCTGCGGCTGCGCCTGGGTATCGCCGCCCGTCGCCTGCCCGACCGGGCGCTGCCGACCGGCCGCCTGCTGCCCGGCAGCGCCCACAAGGGCGGCCTGACAGGCGATGCCGCGGCCCTCCTCGCCGCCGCCGAGGCCGCGATCGCCCCCGGCTGGCATGGTCCCTTCCCGGCACATGCGCCCGCCCTGGCCATGGATCTCTTCGGTCCCGGCGATATCCGCCCGGTCTGGGAGGCGAATCGGCTGCTCGCCCTGCCGCTGCTCGCCCTGGCCGCGCGCCTTGCCCCCGCCGATGGCCATCTGGAACGCGCCGAATCCCTGCTCGCCGACTGGCGCGAGGCCAACCCGCCCTTCCGCGGCCCCGCCTGGGCCTGCGGGCAAGAGGCTGCGCTGCGCGCACTGCACCTCTGCCTCGCCCTGGCCCTGCTGGAGGGCGACCGTGCCCCCAGCCCCGCCATGCGGGCCCTGCTGCTGGCCCATGCCCGGCGCATCGAGGCCACCCGCGCCTATGCCGCCGCGCAGGACAACAACCACGCGATCAGCGAGCCGGCCGGCCTCTTCGCGATCGGCCTCGTGCTGCAGCATCGCCGCCTGGCGCGTGACGGTGCGCGGGCGCTGGCACGCGCCGTCGCCCGGTTGGTCGCCGCGGATGGCAGCTTCGCCCAGCCCTCGCCGGGCTACCATCGGCTGCTGCTGGACACGCTGGCCCTCGCGGAATGGTTCCGGCGCCGCCACGGCGCGCCGCCTTTCGGCTGGCCCTTCGCCGAGCGTGCCCGCGCCGCCACGGACTGGCTCGCGCGGATGATGGAACCGAGCACGGGCGCGCTGCCGCGCTGCGGCGCGTTGGACGATTCGCGGTTGGCCGACCTGGCGCTGCACGGGCCGCACGATGCGCGCGGCAGCCTGGACCGGGCGCGCCGACTGTTCGGAAGCGGGAGGCAGGCCGCCGCATCGCCGCAGGGCGCCCGGCGCGAATCGGAACCGCTCAGCCTGTGGGCCTTCGGCAGCCTGCGGCCGGCGCTGGCCGCCACCATCCCGGCGCCCGGCCCCTGGCACAGCGACGGCTGGTTCGGACACCACGACGACCGCTTCCGGCTGCTGCTGCGCACCGGCGCACCGATGCGCTTCCGACCCGGGCAAGCCGACCTGCTGCATCTGGACCTGACCCTGGATGGCGCACCCCTGCTCCTGGATGGCGGCACCGGCGCCTACAACCCGCCGCCCGATAGCCGCTGGTGGACCGCCGCTCTGGCCGGCACGGCCGGGCACAACACCATCCAGTTCGATGGGATCGAGCAGATGCCGCGACTCGGCCGCTTCCTGTTCGCCCGCTGGCCGGACTGCCGTCGCCTGCCCGATGGCGCCAGCCTGCGTGACCATCGCGGCAACACCCATCAGCGCCGCATCCGCCTCGGGGCCGGCACCGTGATGGTCGAGGACACGGTGGGCGGCCCCTTCGCCCGCCTGGTGCTGCGCTGGCGCCTGGCTCCGGGGGCGTGGGAACTGACGCCGGACGGCGTGGCCGGCCCCCGCGCCCGCATCGCCTTGGCCGCCGACGCGCCCTGCCGGATCCGCCTCGCCCAGGGCTGGCACAGCCCGGCCTATGGCCAGGTCGAGCCGACCCCGGTGCTGGAACTCGCCACCACCGCCCCCGTCACCCGGCTGGTCACGCGCATCGAGGCCGCATGATGCCGATGTCCCTGATCCTCGCCGGGCTGTGGCGTCAGCGCCGGGCGCTGCTCGGCCTGACGGTGGCGCTGTGGGTGGCGGGCGTGGTGCTCGTCCTCAGCATGCCGCGCGCCCATGTCGCGCAAGCCGTGGTGGCGCCGGCCGAGACCACCTCCTTCGCCGTCTCGACCCTGCTCTCCCCCTCCCCCTTCGCGCCGGCAGGGCTGCTCGACACCAGGCCCAGCGGCAATTTCGCCGTCTATCTCGGCGCCCTGCGCAGCCCCGAGGCTGCCGCCCTGCTGCTGCGCGACACCCGCATCGGGGACGCCCTGACCGAGCGTCGCCAGGGCGGGCCGGGCGGCGTGGTCCGCGCCGTACTCGGCGCCGACCGCCTGGCCGATGCGGACGACGTCCTCGACTGGCTGGAACGCAACCTGGCCGTGACCCAGTCCCTCGCCTCGGTCACCTGGACGCTGGAACTGCCGCATGCCGACCCGGCGCTCGCCCTCGACATGCTCCGCCGGGTCCACGCCTTCGCCGAGGCCAAGGTCCGCGCCGATCTCGCCGACCAAGCCGCCCGCCGCGTCGCCGCGATCGAGGCGCGGATCGCGCGCGAGAACGACGTTTTCCTGCGCAACAGCCTCTACGAACTCCTCGCCCAGCAGCAGCGCGCGGGCCTCGTGGTGGCAGCGGACGAGGTGGTCGCAGCGCGGCTGGTCTCGGCACCGATGGTCGAGGCCAGACCCTCGCTCCCCAACCGGCCGCTGCTGATCGCACTGCTGACCGTCGCGGTGCCGATGGCGGTGCTGCTCGGCGCCGCCTGCCTCATGCTGCTGCGCTTCGATCCGACTGCCGCAACGACGCCACGGCAGCGCCAGGAACCCGAACTGGTGCCGGGATCGGCGCATGCGGATTGAGGACTGAAAGCCGGATGGTTCAGTTCAGAAGAAGCCGGAGGCGCAACGGCCATGCCACGTCGCGGCACGCGTCGTGAGTCAGAACGGGCCGGCATCCATCGGGTCACTGGCGATCGGTGCCGGATGGCGGCTTCCAAAGGCTGTCCTGGTGACGTTGATGCCCCCGCAGACGGGAAGGGGGGGGGGGGGGGGGGGCGCGGCCCCCCCCCCCCCCCCGGCGGGGGGGGGCGGCGGGGGGGGCGGGGGGGGCCCCCGCCCGCGGGGGGGGGGGGGGCGGGGGGGGGGG
>JAYSDS010000045.1:0-38905 GCA_041914265.1 Roseomonas sp. | reverse complement strand
ACATGGGCCAACTCTCTCATAGCCCGTGGATCCCCACGCAGGGGCAGGTCAGCGCCTCGATCTGGTCTATCGTTCCCCGGAAGGTCTCTGCCGACACACTCGCCTGACCGGGCGGGCTTAAGGACAGCGAGAACAGGTATTGGCGGCACTTCGTGCCGCGGCTGATCGCCTCCGCTTCCTTGAAGGCTCCGCGCAGATCGTCACTGGCGAAGCCGCGCAGTTCGGCAACATCGATATGTTCGTTATCGCCGATACGCAGGAGGTGCTGGGCCAAGTCCTGGCCGCCGCCGCGCTGGGAGCCTTTGAGGATCATTGCTCGCCCCCTTCCTTGAGGCCGAGCGCGGTCACGAGCAGCCGGCGGATTTCGCGGATATCGGCGAGGGCCACCGAGAGTTCGGCCTCGATTTCCAGGGAGACGGGCAGCGCGCCGATATGGGCCAGGTGCGCGAGTTGGTTCAGATTCGAGGCTTGGCGTGACTGGCCCAACAGTGCCAGCGCCTTGCCGAGCGCCTGACGGTCTTCGACCGCGAGGCCGCTGCGCCGCATGCGGACGGGAACGGTCCCGCCCAGCACCTTCGCCTTTATATAGGCCCCGAGCGGCGCACCCCCGGCTTCCGCCGCGAGCCGCGCCCGCTCATCGCCGGACAACCGAAGGCTGAACGGCGGCGGTCGGCGCTTCGAGACGCCCACGGGTGCGCCACTGGCAACGGCACTGAAATCTTGGATCAGGGACATTTGCCGCCCCCGTCACGAGGAAGGCGGGGCTGGTCTCGCTAGCGACGTATCCCGGAGCACCTGCTCCCAATTCGCCAGTTCATCGAATATCCGGTTCGTTTCCTCCCCGGATAGGCGCACCATTTAAACCTCTGAAACATCTCCAAAGCACCGGAAGCCTCCGCTGAGGTCGCTCAATGCGGCAGATGCCTGCGGCCTCCTTCAGGCACCGTTCGAGCACCCCCGGCCCACCATCGCCAGTCCGGCCGGAAGCCGCCGCCCTTCGACCCGCTTGATCCGCGCCGCCTACCGTCGCGGCGGGTCGATCTGCACCGTCGCGGTCATGCCGGCCGCGAGCACGGCGTTCTCCGGCACGCCCTCCAGCTCGATGCGCACCGGGATGCGCTGCGCGAGGCGAACCCAGGTGAAGATTGGGTTCACCGTCGCGAGACCAAGCTGGGCGGGTTGAGCGTTGGGCACGGCGATGCCGCGCGTGATGCTGCCCACGCGCCCACGCATCACTCCGTCATGGCTCATCAGCCTGATCGACGCCGGATCCCCCACGCGAATGGCGCCGAGCGCGGTCTCCTGGAAATAGCCATCCACCCAGAAGGACTCCGCATCCACGACGGACAGCCTGAGTTCACCGACATTGGCGTAGTCGCCAAGGCGCGCCGTCAGGTTCGTGACCCACCCATTCGCCGGCGCCCGGATCTCGGTGCGTTCGAGGTTGGCGCGCGCCTGGTCCAGTTGCGCCTGCGCCTCGAGCATCTGGGCCTGGGCCGCGGCTGCCCGGGTCGCGAAGCTCTGCTGCTCCTCGGTCGAGACGGCGATATCGGTCAGCCTCTGCCGGCGCTGGGATTCGCGAACGGCATTCTGGGCATCCACCCTCGTCTGCTCCAGCGCAGCCTGCGCGAGGGTCACCGCGATCCTGTAATTTGTCGGGTCGATCTCCATCAGCAGGTCGCCGCGATGCACGAACTGGTTGTCGGCCACCGGCAGCGCCGTGATGCGGCCCGCGACTTCCGGCGCGATGGTCACGACATAGGCGCGCACCATCCCGTCCCGCGTCCAGGGCGCGGCCATGTAGCTCCGCCACGCGAACCAGCCTGCCGGCAGCGCCAGAAGCACCGCCAGGGCCGTCAGCAGCAGGCTGCGGCGCGACCCGCCCGCCGCGGCCGCGATATCAGAGGCGGCCATGCAACCCTCCCTGGGCCACCAGCAGCACCCCCCCGGACAGGACAAGGATGTAGAGCGCGAAGATGAACAGCGCGGGATGCCACACCCTGCCCAGCAGCCCGACCCGGACCGAGACCCGGCGCAGCGCCATGGTCACGACCCATGCCAGCACCATCATCGGCGCGATCGGGGCGACATAGACCCCGAACAGATCGACCTCGGTGAATCTCATCGGCGGGCTCCGTCGTCGAAATAGGCCGCATGGGCCGAAAGGGCCTCGGCGATGCCGAGGAGATGCGCGCGCAGGCGAATGGCACCGGCGGTCTCCGGCGGCGCGGCGAGGAGCCGATCGACTTCCTCGAGCCGGGCGATGGCCGCTTGGCTGTCGCCCTGCGCGATCCGGACGAGGGCTGCGCGCAGCGGCGCCGGAAAGGGCTCCGGACCGAGCTCGCGCGACAGGCGCAGGATGCCGAGACCCAGATCGAGCGCTACGAGCAGCCTGGCGCGATCCAGCGGCGTGGCTTCCTCCGGCAACGCGGCCATGCGGCTGAACATCCGCGCCTCCCACCTGGCGCACCGCCGGTGCCGCGGCGCCATGGCGAGCCGCCGGAGATCGCGCAGCGTCAGCCACAGCAACCGTGCTGTCCGCACTGCCGGCGGCACCGGCGGCACCAGGCGGAAGGCCAGCAAGGCGGCGCCGTTGCCGACCAGCAACGCGACCGCATTGTTGTAGAAGGCGAGCGTGTCGAAGCTCATCGTGTTGGTCGGCATCATGAAGGCGACCATGGGCCCGGCGATCCCGATCGCGACGGGCGGGCGCCAGCCGCTCGCCAGCAGCGCACCGGCGGGAATGAAATAGGCCGCAAGCACCAGGCTGAAGGCGGCGAAGCCATCCAGGCCGGGCAGCAGCGCGAAATCGATCACGGCCGCCGCCGAGACCGCCAGCAGCGTGCCCACCATGTAGCCCTGGGCACCGGCATAGGCCTGGTCCGCGCGCGGGGCGAAAAGACTGCTGACGATGGTCGCCCAGATCATGGCGACCGCGCCGCCCGGCCAGGCCGTGACAATCCACAGCGCCTGCATCGCGATGACCGCCAGCGCGGTCCGCAGCCCGTTGATCAATGGGGGTCGCCAATCGGCCACCTCGAGACGCCAGGAGACCGGCCGCAACGGTGGGGTGACGCGGCGGTCGGCCACCAACGCCAGCGCATTCGCCACATCGGCGAGGCCGGTCAGCGCCGTCGCCGCCTGATCGGCCAGGAGGCGCTCGGACGGAAGATCTGTCCGGATCGCACGCAGGGCATCCGCGGAGTCGATCGCTCCCTGGCGCAGGCACGCCGGATCCCGCAGCCATATCTGAGGGTCGCCGGCCTCAGCCGCGGTGCGAAGTTGCGGTGCCAGGGCGTCGAACAAAGGAGACGCCTGGGCGAGCGCCGCCGCCGGCGACATGATCCTGAAGCGCAAGGCAACGGCACGCCAACCACCCAGCACGGCGAAGCCCCCGGCGATGGCCGCCTGCAACGCCTGCGGCCGGTTGCGCAGCTCGGCCGATTCCCCGATCGCCTGGTCGATCGCGGGATCGAGCGCGATGACGCGACGGAGAAGATCGCGGCGGATCGGCTGCGTATCCCGGCCGGGCGGCCCCGGCATTCTCAGGGATCCGACCAGGTTCCGAGCGAGATCGGCGGCGAGCGCCGCGAGCGTCACCCCGAGTTGGCGCCGCGCACTGCCGATATCCGTGGCGGCCAGGACCATGCCGGCGCAGACGATGCCGAGGCCGACCTCGACAACGCGCGTGAGCGCCAGGGTGAAGGCCGTACCATCCGCACCACCGACCGGACCGAGCTGGTCCACGGCGATCACCGACGCGGTGAAGGCGGCCAGCGCCGCGGCATAGGCGGCGAAGTTGCGCAGCAGCGTCGCGGCGACGGCGCACAGCCCGGCCCAAAGGGCCAGGAGGAGCAGGAAGGCCTCGCGATCCTGCGGCACCGCCGCGGTCAGCAGCACGGCGGCCACCGCGCCGGCGATCGTGCCGAGCATGCGGAACCACCCCTTCCGCAGCGACGCACCGAGTTGCGGCTGGCACATGAATGCCGCGGTCGTCGCGGACCAGGCGGGCGTGTCGAGCTGCAGCCAGAAGGCCAGGTAGAGGGAGAGCACGATGGATGCCCACAGGCGCAGCCCGAAGAGCAGCAGCGGCGCCAGGGTGCGGATGGCGTCGCCCAGCGCGGCGGCGGCGCCCCGCCATCCCGCGGCCGGCGGGCCGTCACGGCGCGCGAGCAGCATCGCCCGCGCCCGCGGCGTAACCGTTGTCGTGCCGCACCTTGCCCCGGAACACCCAATAGGCATGCGCCTGATAGGCAAGGACGATCGGGATGATGCAGGCCACGCCAACGCCGATGAAAAGCAGCGATTGACGATCCGCGATACCGTCCCAGATCGTGACCTCGCGCGGCACCACATAGGGCCAGAGGCTGGCCACCAATCCCGCGAATCCCATGGCGAAGACGACCAGCCCGAGCAGGAACACCTCGGCATCCCGGCCGATCCAGATGCGCCGCCATGCCACGACCAGCGCGAAGGCTGCGATCAGCGGCGCCGGGGTGAGCCAAAGGCCGTTCGGCCAGGCGAACCAGCGCGCCGCCACCTCCGGCACCATCAGGGCGCTGAGTCCGCTGACGAGAAGCAGCATTGTGGCGGTGAGGATCAGGGCTGCGTGCGCGACTTCACGCGCGAAGAGCTGCGTCGGGCCATCCGTCTTCCAGATCAGCCAGCCGGCGCCGAGCAGCGCATAGCCGCCGATCAGCCCCAGGCCGCAGGCGAGGCCGAGCGGGGTGACGACATCGAAGGTGCCGCCGGCGAACATGCCGTCCCGCATGGTCACGCCGCTGATCAGCCCGCCGAGGATCAGGCCCTGGCACAGCGCGGCCAGCGCGGAACCGGCGGCGAAGGCGACCTCCCAGATCCGCCGCAGCGCCGTTGCTTCCTGCCGGAAGCCGAAGGCCACGCCCCGGAAGATCAGGGCGAAGAGCATGAAGACGACCGGCAGGTAGAAGGCCGGCAGCAACACGTAGTAGCCGGCTGGGAAGGTCGCGAGCAGCAGCGTGCCGCCCATCACCAGCCAGGTCTCGTTGCCGTCCCACACCGGCTCGATGCTCGCGAGCATCACGTCCCGCTCGGCATCGCGCGGCGCGAGGAGGAGCAGGATGCCGATGCCGAGATCGAAGCCGTCCGCCAGCACGTAGATGACGACGCAGAAGGCGACGAGGGCAGCGAACAGGATCGGCAGGCTGAGCACGATATCGATCGTCATGGCCTCATTCTCCCGGGGTGGCGATGGCGGCGGACGCGGCTGAGCGGGGCACGGCGACGGCGATGGGCGCGAGCATGCGCGGCCCCTGCAGCAGGATCCGCGCGATGAACCACAGGAAGGTCAGCAGCAGCGTCGCGTAGATCGCGACGAACAGCAGCAGGCTCAGCGCCATCGCATGGGCGCTGACCGGCGACACCGCATCGGCGGTGCGCAGCGCGCCATAGACCACCCAGGGCTGCCGCCCCGCCTCCGTGGTCGTCCAGCCCGCCAGCACGGCAACGAAGCCGAGCGGCGCCGTACCCATGGCAAGGAGGTGGAACCAGCGGCTGGTGTACAGCCTGCCCCGCAGGCGCAGGACCGCGCCCGTCACCGCCGTCGCCAGCAGAACGACGCCGATCCCGACCATGATGCGGAAGGCGAAGAAGACGATCGGCACGTTCGGCCAATCGGACCGCGGCACGGCGTCGAGGCCCCGCACCTCGCCATTCCAGGAATGGGTCAGGTAGAGGCTCGCCACATGCGGCACCTCGATGGCGTAGAGGTTGCGCGCCTGGTCCATGTCGGGCCAGGCGAGGATGGTCATCGCCGCGCCGCGCGTGGTCTGCCACAGGCCTTCCATCGCCGCGAGCTTCGCCGGCTGATGCACGAGGGTGTTACGCCCGTGCAGATCGCCCAGGAGCACTTGGGTCGGCGTGAGGATCAGCGCCATCCACATCGCGAGGGAGAGGGCGATGCGGCTCGCCTCCGGATGGCGTCCGCGCCAAAGGTGGAAGCAGGACACGCCGGCGATGACGAAGGCGCAGGTGATGAAGCTCGCCACCGCCATATGGGCGAGCCGGTACGGGAAGGATGGCGAGAAGACCACCTGCCACCAGTCGATGACGTGGTAGATCCCCTCGGCATCCGCCACGGCGCCCGAAGGCGTTTGCATCCAGCTATTCGCGGCGATGATCCAGGTCGCGGAGAGCAGTGAGCCCAGCGCCACCATGCAGCAGGCGAAGGCATGCGCGCCGCGGCTGACGCGCCCCTCCCCGAACAGCATGATGCCGATGAAGCCGGCTTCGAGGAAGAAGGCGGTCAGCGCCTCATAGGCGAAGAGCGGCCCGATGACGTTGGACACCGCGCGGGAGAAGCCCGCCCAGTTGGTGCCGACCTCGTAGCTGAGGACGAGCCCGGTCACGACGCCCATGCCGAAGGCCAGGGCGAAGATCCTGCTCCAGTAGCGCAGCAGGTCGCGATAGACAGGGCGCCCGGTCCGCCACCACAGGACGCTGAGCAGCGCGACGAAGCCGGCGAGTCCGATGGTGAAGGTCGGCCACAGGATGTGGAAGCCAACGGTGAAGGCGAATTGCAGCCTGGCGAGGATGACCGCGTCCATGGTCAGCGCGCCTCCGCCGCGGGCTGGGTGCGCCGGATCCGGATCGCGATGCCCTTGTAGGAAGGGGTGAAGCTCATCGGATCATAGGCGCCGAGCGGGACGAGCGGGTTGGTCTCCGGGTAGTAAGCCGCACAGCTCCGGTCCGGAAAGGCATAGGGGACGAGCTCGAAGTTGCGCACGACGCGCTCGATCCCATCCGGCGCGACGGCGACCAGGTCGACACGGTCGCCGGGCATGAGGCCGCGCCGGGCGATCTCTGCCTCGTTGATGAAGAGCACGTCGCGCCGGCCGAACACGCCGCGATACCGGTCGGACAGGGAGTAGATGGTGGTGTTGTACTGGTCGTGGCTGCGCACGCTGGTCAGCCAGAGGACGTCCTGGTCCTTCGGATCAGGATCCTCGCACAGCCCGTCATAAGGCAGGAAATTCGCCTTGCCCGACGGCGTCACCCAGATGCGCTCGCGCGCCGTCGATGTCAGGTGGAAGCCGCCGGGGATGCGGATGCGGGCGTTGTAGCCCTGGAAGATGGGGAAGACGGCCTCGATGGCATCGCGGATCAGGTCGTAATCCGCGACAAGGCCTTCCCAATCGACGACGGAGCGCGCGCCGAGCGTCGCGCGCGCGACACCGGCAATGATGGCCGGTTCGCTCTTCAGATGATCCGAGGCCGGCCGGTTCATCCCACGCGAAGCATGCACCATCGACATGGAATCCTCGACGGTGACGGATTGCCTGCCACCGGCCTGCCGGTCGATCTCGGTGCGGCCGAGACAGGGAAGGATCAGTGCTTCCTTGCCATGCACGAGGTGGCTGCGGTTGAGCTTGGTGGAGACATGCACGGTCAGATCCAGGCCACGGAAGGCATCGTGCGTGACCTCCCAATCCGGGATGGCCGCGACGATATTGCCGCCCATGCCGAAGAAGACGCGCGATTGGCCGCGCCGCATCGCGTCCAGCGCCGTGACCACGTTGTGGCCATGGGCCTGCGGCGGCTTGAAGCCGAAGCGCGCTTCAAGCCGCGCGAGGAAGTCCTGCGTCGGGATCTCGGTGATGCCGACAGTCCGGTCGCCCTGGACATTGGAATGCCCGCGCACCGGGCAGATGCCCGCGCCGTCCTTGCCGATATTGCCGCGCAGCAGGCAGAGATTGGCGAGCTGCTGGACGTTGCGCGCGCCATGGCGGTGCTGGGTCAGGCCCATGCCATAGACGACGATGGCGCGCTCGGCCCGCATGTAGATGTGGGCCGCCTCCATGATGGCGGCGCGGCCGAGCCCCGAACGGGCTTCGATGTCCGGCCAGGCGGTCGCCTTCAGATCGGCGATCAGCGCCTCGATGCCCGTCGTGTGGCCCCAGATGAAATCCCAGTCGAGGATGGCGATCCGGTGTTCCGCGCGGGCGCGCTCATCTTCCTCGACCATCACCTTCATCAGGCCCTTGAGTACGGCGATGTCGCCGCCGACGCGGACCTGGTGCAGCCTCTCGCTGATCGGCGTGGAGGTGAGCGACAGCATCTCCACCGGTTCCTGCGGGGCCTGGAAGCGTTCGAGGGCGCGCTCGCGGAAGGGATTGAAGGAGATGATCGGCACGCCGCGGCGCGAGGCATTGCGCAGCGTCGTCATCATGCGCGGGCTGTTGGTGCCGGGATTCTGGCCGAAGATGAAGATGCAGTCGGTCTTGTCGAAATCCTCGAGCAGCACCGTGCCCTTGCCCACGCCGATCGATTGCGGGAGGCCGACGCTCGTCGCCTCGTGGCACATGTTGGAACAGTCGGGGAAGTTGTTGGTGCCGTACTCGCGCACGAAGAGCTGGTAGAGGAAGGCGGCTTCGTTGGAGGTACGGCCGGAGGTGTAGAACTCCGCCATGTTCGGGTCCGGCAGGGCCGCGAGGTGGCGCCCGATGGTCGCGAAGGCGTCGTCCCAGCTCACCGGGCGATAGCGATCGCTCGCCGCGTCATAGGCCATGGGATGCGTCAGCCGCCCGACCATCTCGAGCTCGTAGTCGCTCCAGTCCATGAGCTCGGACACGGTGTGTTCGGCAAGGAATTCGGGTGTGCAGCGCCTGGTCGTCACCTCCCAGGCGATCGCCTTGGCGCCGTTCTCGCAGAACTCGAAGGAGGAGGTGTGCTTGGGGTCCGGCCAGGCGCAGCCGGGGCAGTCGAAGCCCTCCGGTTGGTTCATGCGCAGCAGCGTGGTCGCGCCCTTGATCGGGATATCCTGCTCGATCAGATGCGCCCCGACCGCGCGCAGGGCGCCCCAGCCGCCCGCTGGTTCGTCATAGCGTCGGATACTGTCGTCTTCCGGCATGAGATCCTCCGGCCTGGGCCAGGCTTGTGCGTTGGAGCGAGTGAGGCGCACGTCGCTGCACGCGACGCAGCAAGCCCCGCCGACCGATGGCCGGCGGGGTGAGCCGGCCTGGCTCAGGCGCGGACGAAGGCGAGCAGGTCCGGATTGATCACATGCGCATGCACCGTCAGCATGCCGTGCGGATATCCCTGGTAGACCTTGAGCTCGGCGTTCCGGACGAGCTTCGCCGTGAGCAGGCCGGAGGCCGCGATCGGCACGACCTGGTCGTCATCCCCGTGCAGCACGAGGGTGGGGACCGTGATGGCCTTCAGATCCTCGGTCTGGTCAGTCTCGGAGAAGGCCTTGATGCCGTCGTAATGCGCCTTGGCGAAGCCGGTCATGCCCTGGCGCCACCAGTTCTGGATGATGCCCTGCGAGGCCACGGCGCCCGCGCGGTTGAAGCCGTAGAACGGGCCGGAGGCGACATCGAGGAAGAATTGCGAACGGTTGGCGGCGAGCGCGGCACGGAAGCCGTCGAAGACCTCGAGCGGCGTACCCGCGGGATTGCCCGGCGTCTTCAGCATCAGCGGCGGCACCGCGCTGACGAGCACGGCCTTGGCGACGCGACCGCGGGGCTGGCCATACTTCGCGACGTAGCGAGCAACCTCGCCGCCACCGGTCGAGTGGCCGATATGCACCGCGTTGCGAAGATCCAGATGCTCCACCACCGCCGCGGCATCCGCCGCGTAGTGATCCATGTCATGACCCTCGGAGACCGGCGCGGAGCGACCATGGCCGCGCCGGTCATGCGCCACGACGCGATAGCCGTGGTTCAGGAAGAACATGACCTGGGCATCCCAGTCATCGGAAGAGAGCGGCCAACCGTGATGGAAGACGATCGGCTGAGCGTCGCGCGGGCCCCAATCCTTGTAGAAGATCGCGACGCCGTCGTCGGTGGTGACGAAATTGCTGGACATGATGGCCTCGTTCCTTGGCTGAGATTTCAATGCGCCGCGCGGGTGCATTCGAAGAGGAACCAGGCGCGACGCTCGGCCTCGTCGATCCAGGTCTCGATCAGGCTCGCCGAGGCGACATCGTTGTGCTCGTCGCAGACGTCGTGCGCCTCGCGCAGGAAGCCGACCAGCCTGCGGTTGTCGTCGGCGAGCTCGGCCAGCATGTCCTCGGCCGTCACATAGTCCGCGTCATTGTCCGCGAGGCGCTGCAGGCGCGCGATGTGCCCGATCGAGCGCAGCGTCGTCCCGCCGACCTTGCGCACACGCTCGGCGAGGGCGTCGGTGGCGGCGAAGATCTGGTCGCCCTGCTCATCCAGCATCAGGTGGTAGTCGCGGAAATGCGGGCCCGACAGGTGCCAGTGGAAGTTCTTGGTCTTGAGGTAGAGCGCGAAGACATCGGCCAGCACGCGGGTCAGCGCGGCGGAGATGTCGGTCGTCGCATTCTCGCCGAGATCGCTCGGCGTCCGCAGCGGCGCCTTGCGGCGGGTCTTGAGGTCGGCGTCGGTCATCACGGTTCTCCTCTGCTGGATCCTGATGATGTGACCGAAAGCTAGAGCTCTCCGTTCCGCCGCTGAATCAGAGGAAGGCGTGGTCGAACCCATACCTTCGTCTGATCATCCGCACCCGATCGCGGACGCGACCCTCCACCCCACTGCGACGGCGGCACCCCGCGCGCATCGCCGGAGGCCGGGGCGCGGGACTGGTCGAATCCTCGGAGCAACTGCTGGGTCGGCAGCGAACCGCTACCAGCCGGCATCCCATTCCGGCTGGCCGCGGAAGCAATTCGCGCAGAAATCCACCAGCGCGCGGACCTTCAGCGCCAGGTGCCGCGCCGGCGGGTACAGCGCGTGGACCGCGCGCGGCGCGTCCTCGATGTCCTGCAACAGCGCCCGCACATGGCCCTCGCGGATGCGGGGGCCCGCGATGAAGCTCGGCACCCGCGCGATGCCGAGCCCTGCCTCGGCCGCCGCGAGACAGGCCGTTCCATTGGAAAAGCGCAGCCGTCCCGACACGGCGACCACCCTCGCACCGGCGAAACGCCAGGCGAAGGGATCGCGAAAATTGGCGTCGATGATGCAGTCATGCGTCGCCAGCTCTTCCGGCTGCGCGGGCACGCCGCGCCGGTCGAGATAGGCGGGCGCCGCCACGAGGACGATCCGCGCATCGCAGAGCTTGCGCACCATCAGGCTGCTGTCGTCCGGCTTGCCGATGCGGATGGCCGCGTCGAAGCCTTCATCGACCAGGTTCACGACACGATCGGAGAAGGCGATGTCGAGCTCGATCTCCGGAAAGGCTCGCGCGAAGTCGAGCAGCACCGGCACCAGCACCGCCGTCCCGAAGGATACCGGCGCGGTTATCCGCAGCCGCCCCGCCGGCGCACCCGAAGCATTGCGCACCGAGGCGTCCAGCGCATCGAATTCCTCCAGCAAGGCCTTCATCCGCTCGTAGTAGGCCTGGCCGATTTCCGTGGGCGACAGGGAACGCGTGGTGCGCTTGAGGAGCTGAACCCCGAGATCCTGTTCGAGCTTCGAGACGAGCTTCGATGCCTGGCCACTGCTGGTGCCGAGCCGATGCGCCGCCCCGGCGAAGCTGCCGGTGTCAAGCACGGTGACGAACATGCGGTCGCAATCGATCCGGTCCACGCGCCTCTCCTCTCCCGGCCACGCCATGTCATACCGCCGAGCGTCGCCAATTCGGAGCGTTCAGCAACATCCTTCGGGCTTGAGTCCGGTTGGGCTGGCCGGGACGGCCTTGCCCGCGACGCGCATCCCCGCCGGACCCCGAAACCCCTGCCGATCACGCTGACGAAGAACAGATGCCGCGGCAACGGGTCGTGGCGTTCAGCAGGATCTGCGCCGGCGCCCAGGCGATCACATCATCGTCGCGATCGGGTGAGCGCCAGGCCCCGTCGCGAGGGCCTCGCCGAGAGCGGCCACCGCGATGGCGGCGCCTTCAGCGGAGATCGTGTGGCCGAGGCCCGGCAGGACATGGCGCGCCACGGTGACACCAGCCTCTCGCAGACGCGTCTCGGCGCGTGCGCTTTCGTCTACGGGCATCACAGGATCAGCGGCGCCATGGATCAACACCGCCCGCGTGGCAAGCGACGGCGCCAGCGGCTCGGGCGAGGCGAGCCGGCCCGAGAAGGCGATGACCGCCGCGACCGGCCAGCGACCTGAGGCGAGCAGGTCGAGCGCCATGATCGATCCCTGTGAGAAGCCGACCAGCGCGATCCGATCCGGCCGATCGGCGAGCCCGTGTCCGGCGGCAATGCCGTGGATCGTCGCATCGAAGGCGTCGCGCGCCGCGGCGACGCGCTGCAAGCGGTTGGCTTCGGTGACGCCGCTGATGCTGAACCATTGCCGGCCTGGTCCGCCCTGGTCGAAGGCGAAGGGCGCGTCAGGCGCGGCGAACGCGGTGTCCGGCAGGTGCGCGCGCCACATCTCGCCGAGCGGCGCGAGATCCCCACCCCGGCTGCCGACGCCGTGCAGCAGGATGACAAGCGCGCGCGTCACCGGACACCTCCCGCGATCGACACCGGATCGAGCCCGGGCAGGTCGGGGCCGAGCGGCGCGATACCGTTGGGGTTCAGCGCCTTGATCGAGTAGTAGCCGTGCTTGATGTGGTCGATGCTGACCGTGTCGCGGATGCCCGGCTCCGCCAGCACGCGCCGCAGATAGACACTCAGCGCCGGATAGTCTGCGAGCCGGCGCAGGTTGCACTTGAACAGCCCGTGATAGGCCGCATCGAAGCGCACCAGGGTCACGAACAGCCGGATATCAGCCTCGGTAAAGCGTTCGCCGAACAGGAAGGGACCGGCGCCGGCGAGGCGCTCCTCCAACTCCCCCAGCATGCCGAAGACATCGCGGAACGCCTCCTCATAGGCGCGTTGGGTGGTGGCGAAGCCGGCGCGATAGACGCCGTTGTTCAGGCGCGGATAGATGCGGTCGTTCAGCGCGTCGATCGCGGCGCGGAGCTCCAGTGGGTAGAGATCGAGGTCCGGCCGCGCGAGATCGCCAAAGCCGCTGTTGAACATCCGCACGATCTCGGCGGATTCATTGTTCACGATGGTACGGCGTTGCTTATCCCACAGCACCGGCACGGTGGCGCGGCCGGTGTAGTGCGGGTCTGCGCGCGTATAGATCTCGTGCAGGTAGGTGGCACCGTTGAGCGTGTCGCGATCCGCGCCGGGATAGTCGCCGAAGCGCCACCCCTGGTCGGTCAGCGCGGGTTCGACCACGGAGACGGAGACGACCGCCTCAAGCCCCTTGAGCTTGCGCGCGATCAGCGTGCGCGAGGCCCAAGGGCAGATCAGCGCGACATAGAGGTGATAGCGGCCGGCCTCGGCCTTGAAGCCGGCCTCGCCGGTCGGGCCGGCGGTGCCATCGGGCGTGATCCAGTTGCGGAAGCCGGAAACCTGGCGGACGAAGCCGCCCTTGCTGTCGGTCGCCTGCACCGGCTGCCAGTCGGCAGTCCATTTTCCGTCCATGAGCATGGCGCGGATGTCCTTTCCTGTTCAGCGGATCGCCAACGCGATCGCGGTCCCCCACGGGTCGCGCAGCGCGATGCGCGCGGCGTCGTGGGCGGCATCCGCCACGCGGCGGCGGATCGCTTCGGCACGGGCCGGATCGATCCGGATCTCCACTTCCGCGAGCCCCGTCGAGGGGTAGCTGCGCGGCCCGGCGCCGCGGCTGTTC
This sequence comes from Roseomonas sp., assembly GCA_041914265.1. Classification (GTDB taxonomy): domain Bacteria; phylum Pseudomonadota; class Alphaproteobacteria; order Acetobacterales; family Acetobacteraceae; genus Neoroseomonas. The sequence continues at coordinate 25,331 of JAYSDS010000045.1, read as the reverse complement.
CAGACATTGGTCGCGAGGTGATGGTGGTAGCCATCGACGGCGAAGAAGCTGCCGCCCGCGTAGCGGCAGGTGACGTCGAAGCCGAGCTGGCCGGCATAGAAGGCCTCCGCCGGTGCGATGGCGCCGACCTGGAGGTGGACATGCCCGACCGTCGCGCCATCGGGAAAGCCCGACCAGGCGCCGTCCCCCGCCTGCGCGAGCAGGTCCTGGACGTCGAGCGGGTCGCTCGGCATCTCGACCTGCCCATCCTTCCAGCGCCAGGTCGCGGCTGGACGGTCGGCATAGATCTCGATGCCGTTGCCTTCGGGATCGGTGAGGTAGATGGCCTCGCTCACCGCGTGGTCGGAGGCGCCGACCACCGGGATCCGACCGGAGATCGCATGCGTCGTCCAGCGCGCGAGGTCGCTGCGCGCAGGCAGCAGGAAGGCAGTGTGGAACAGACCGGCCTCTCGCTGCGAGCGGCGGCGGGCCGCGGGGTCGCGGCGCAGTTCCAGCAGCGTGGCGCCGCCGGCGCCGAGTTCCGCCGTCTCGCCATCGCTGCGCAGCAGATGCAAACCGACGGCGCCTTCGTAGTAGCTGCGGACGGCGTCGAGGTCGTTGACGGTGAGAGCGACGCGGCCCATCGCCAGGGACGGCGCGGAGGCCGAAACGGCCTCCGCGCTGCGTGGATCATCGAGGCTGGTCATGCTGCCATCCTCCAGGGGTTTGGGGGTCAGGACCGGGTCGCGCCGAAAGGCGTCGGCTTCAGCGCCTTGGCGCCATCGCCCAGCAGCGCCTGCACCAGCAGTGCCACGATCCAGAAGCCCGGGAATTCCCAGCCGCCATTGGTGTTGTTGAAGAAGAAGCCGGCCGCGCCATGCACGGTCACGATGGTGCCGAGCAGGATCGGGATCAGCGCGATCGCGACGAGACGCGGCCAGACGCCAAGGATCAGCGCGGCAGCGCCGGCCAGTTCCCAGACAATGGTGACATAGGCCAGCCAACCCGGCAGGCCGAGCGAGCTGAAGAAGGCGGCCGTGCCGGCTGGTGTGAAGACGAAGATCTTCAGCCCGGCATGGGCGAGGAACAGGATGCCCAGCACGACGCGCAGCAGAAGCGCGGCGTAGGGGGCGGTGCGGGTGTCGATCATGGTGGCGTGCTCCGGCAGGAGGATGATGTCGCTGCCGTCGATATGGCCGGGAATGACGTCGCTGATTATCCATTTGAAGTGGAAGTGACTGCTTCCTGATTGGAAGCGACGATAGGGGGCTGGCAGGCCTGGGTCCAAAGGCTCGCCTGGCCGGCATGCCGGCCGCGACGGAATGCGCGGCGACTGCGGGGGCCGGGCGGGCGACGCCGGTTTCCAGCCGAGGCTGGGGCGGCTGACTTCACACTCCCGCAGGCGGCGGGGCCACGTCCGAAACCGCCTTGTCGTGGGCTACGGCGCCCTGCGTGATCAGACGCGCACTGCGCTGATCACGCAGATAGATCCACAGCCAATTGAGCGAGACCATCAACCGGTTGCGCGCGCCGATCAGGAAGTAGACGTGAGCGATGCCCCATAGCCACCAGGCGAGCCGTCCCCGCAACTTCAGCCAGCCGAAATCGACGATGGCCTCCCGCTTGCCGATCGTCGCGAGATTGCCCGCATGCCGATAGCGGAAGGGACGCGGCGCAGCATCCCCCGACAATCGGGCACGGATCGTCTTCGCGACATGCCGGCCTTCCTGCTTCGCCGCGGGGGCGATGCCGGGCACGGGTGTGCCGTCCGCCGCCTTGACTGCGGCGGCATCGCCGATGACGAAGATGCGGGGATCGCCAGGCACCGTGAGATCCGGTTCGACCTGGACGCGGCCCGCGCGATCGGCCGGCGCGCCGAGCCACTCGGCGGCCGGCGATGCCTGCACGCCAGCTGCCCATATGATCGTCGCGGCGCGCAGCAGTCCACCACCGAAGGTCGCGCCCTCGGCCGTGCAGGCGGTGACTGCCTGGCCCAGTGAAACCTCGACGCCGAGACGCTCCAGCGCGGTCTTCGCATAGGCGGAGAGTTCCGGGAGAAAGCTAGGAAGGATGCGAGGTCCAGCCTCGATCAGGACCACGCGCGTCGCCTTGGGATCGATCCGGCGGAACTCGCCTTTGAGCGTGTGATGCGCCAGCTCGGCGATGGTGCCGGCCAGTTCGACGCCAGTGGGCCCGCCGCCGATGATGACGAATGTCAGCAGCGCCGCCCGGCGTTCCGCATTCTCCTCCCGTTCCGCTCGTTCGAAGGCAAGCAGGATGCGGCGGCGGATGGTGGTCGCGTCCTCGAGCGTCTTGAGGCCTGGCGCATAGGGCTCCCACTCGTCGTGCCCGAAATAGGCATGCCGTGCGCCTGTCGCGATGACGAGCGTATCGAACCCAATACCCTGGCCGTCGCGCAACAGAACGCGGCGGGCCGATCGATCCACCCCGGCCACGGTTCCGAGCAGGGTTGTCACCTCGGACCTGCCGCGCAGAAGCCAGCGAATTGGCCAGGCGATGTCAGAGGTGGCGAGAGAGGCCGTCGCGACCTGGTACAGAAGCGGCTGGAACAGATGATGATTGCGCTGATCGATCAGCGTGATCCTGACCCCGGTTCGCCGCAGGCCGAGTACCGTTGCCAGCCCGCCAAAGCCCCCGCCAATCACCACGACATGGTGCGGGGGTGGACCGGGCTCGGCCGCTGGGCTGCTGTTGGTCATTGCTCCGCTGCCGCTTCTCGCCGTGAGAACCACATCTTGCTTTGCATCCGCGATGCGACAATGCCCTCACGGTGGATCGGCAAATCATTCAGTAATGATCAAGGTCGAAGGGCAGCGGCTGCCATCACCTCCCCTTCTTCCGGCCGCGGCCCGCGCTCCCGGTTCCCAACCCGATTTGCTTGGCCAGCACCGAACGACGCTCCGCATAGGCAGGGGCGACCATCGGGTAATCCCCTGGCAACCCCCACTTCTGCCGGTACTGCTCCGGCGTGAGATTATAGGCGGTCGCGAGATGCCGCTTCAGCATCTTCAGCTTCTTCCCGTCCTCCAGGCAGATCAGGTAATCCCGTTGGATCGACTTCTTGACGGGAACGGCGGGGTCCGGCGGCGCCACAATCGGCGTCGCCGCAACGTGTCTGATCCCGTTCAGCGCCGCGTAGACGCCTGAAATGAGACCTGGCAGATCCGCGGTCGGAACCGGGTTATTCGAGACATGCGCGGCCACGATAGACGCCGTGAGCTGCAGGACTGCCGACCTTTCAGCTACTTCTGTCATCGGATTCTCCCACATCGAATCTCCTGAGCGACAAGTATTGCGTTCCTCGGGCATTTCGAGGGCGACCGCCGCTACCGTCAAAAATAAACAATTTGAAATCAGACTGGTTTCAGCACCGATCCGTGAACCGGTGATTGCCAAGGCCGAAATCAATTGCATCGGATTGGACAGACCGCAGGTCCATTCTCAGTGAATAGAAGCACCGTGCTTTGCAAGAACCTGCCGAACACAGTGGCGCAGGAATGGAGATCGGGCCCAGGCGAGCGGAAGCAGATCCGCGACACCCACTGCTATCTCTCCGTCGCGGATAGCGGCACATGCTTTCCAATAGGCTTCAACCGCGGCTCCGTGATCGAGCCTGGTCGGAACGGGCAGGCGCAGTTCTTCCATAGCCAGGTTCTCCCCCTGTCATCACGCGAACGCCTGGCATGGGCCAAGGTTGCGTTGGATAACGGGCTAGGACATCGCATGAGGCCCATGAGGCCACAGCGACGAGACGCACAAATGGCGTTACCGGCCGAGGAAGCGTGCCAAGGCGACGCTATTGCCCGCGGCGCGCGCCCTCCGGCGCGCGGTGACAGGCGGCCCCGCATCCGCCGGCGTATCTGGCGCCGGGCCGATGCAGGCCCCGATCCTTGTTCGCGCCGCCCCGCCGCGCTCAATCGACCCTGATATTGGCCCGCCGCACGAGATCGCCCCAGGACTGCAATTCATTCTGCAGGATCTGCAGCATCCCGGCTGGCGTCGTCGGTGCGGCATCGGCGCCAAGGGCCGCGAGGCGCTCGCGGACGGTGTCCTCGCCAAGCGTCGCGACGACATGGCCATTCAGCAACTCGACGATCTCGGCGGGCGTGCCCGCGGGCGCGAGCAGCGACACCCAGGTCCCACCGACATAATCCGGGAAACCGGATTCCGCCATGGTCGGCACATCCGGCATCATGCGGCTGCGTTGCGCACCCGAGGTCGCGAGCGCCCTCAGTCTGCCGCCCTGCACATGGCCGATGGACGACGGCACCTGATCGAAGGAGGAATTCACGACGCCCGCCACGAGGTCATTCGCGGCGGGTCCGGCTCCGCGATAAGGCACGTGCATCAGGTCCAGCCCCGCCATCAGCGCAAACCAGGCCCCGAACAGGTGCGAGGTGGAGCCGAGCCCGGCCGAAGCATAGGTCACCTGACCCGGATGGGCCTTCGCATACTCGGCATATTCGCGCGGCGTGGTGGCCGGGAAGGAAGGATGCACCACGAGCACGAAGTCCGTCGTCACCAGCCGCGACACCGGGGCGAAATCCCGCAGCGTGTCGTAATTCAGGCTTGGGTAGAGATGCGGTCCGACCGTGAGCGAGCCCGGCGAACCAAGCAGCAGCGTGTATCCATCCGGCGTCGATCGCGCGACATATTCGGTGCCGAGGATGCCGGCGGCGCCGCCCGGCCGGTTCTCCACCACGACCGCCTTGCCGAGCCGCGTGGACAGCGAGGCAGCGACGACGCGCGCGACGAGGTCGGAGATGCCGCCCGGCGCGAAGGGAACGACGATCCGGACAGGGCGATCCGGATAGGTGGCGGCCTGCACCGGCCTGAGGGCCAGCATCGGCAGGCCGGACAAGGCTCCCAGAAGCGAACGGCGAAGCATGGCGAAGATCCTTCTTTCTGCTGATGGCCGTGCGGACGTTCTTGGGAGGCGCGGCGCACCGCGCCATCCATCAGATGGTGAAGGCCTCGAGGCTGGCGGGATGGAACAGTTCCTCAGGCGCCAACAGGCGTTGCGAGAGACCCTGCGCATGATGGTGACGCAGGAAGGTCGCGAGGGCATCCCGGTTCGGCCCGAGGCCATAGGACCAGAAATCATGGCCCATGAGCTTGCGCGTGCCGCGCAGCAGTTCCTCGACAAAAGGCAGGGTGACCTTGGTCGCGGAGATATCCGTCAGCCGCGTCAGAGCGAGGTCCTTCGCGGCGGTGAAGGCCTTCTGCAGGCTGCCGGGCAGCCATGGATGCTTCTCCGCCAGCTCCCGCCGCAGGCCGAGCAGATGCATGATGGGGAAGATGCGCGTGCGCGCGTAGTAGTCGCGCGCGGCCGCCTCCGGGTCGGGAAAGAGCCAGCCGATATTGGGCTCGCCGCGCTCGAAGCAGGAGGGGGCGCGCGGCACGAGGATGCCGTCGATCTCTCCACGCGAGAGCATGCCGGACAGCGTCGCACCCGGTGGGGCCTGTTCCATCGTCAGCCCTGGCGGCAGGGCCAGGGCGACCTTCTCATCGCGGCCAGGTGTCTCGACGCCGCCGCGCACCCAGATGATGTCCTGCGGGCGGACGCCGTAATCCTCCTCCAGCATGGCGCGCACCCAGACGCTTGCCGTCATCTGGTACTCCGGCGTGCCGATGCGCCGCCCCTTCAGATCGGCCGGCGAGGCGATACCGCGATCCGTGCGGATGAAGAAGGAGGTATGGCGGAACGAGCGCGACAGGAAGACCGGCAGGCCGACATAAGGACAATCGCCACGCGCCACCTGCACCGCGTAGCTGCTCAACGACAGTTCCGTCGCGTCGAATTCCGCATGACGCAGGGCGCGGAAGAACATCTCCTGCACATCGAGCACCAGATACGTCGGATCGACGCCGTCGATCCGCACCGCGCCGTCAAGCAATGGGCGGATGCGATCATAGTCGCCGACGGCGATCGACAGGTTCAACTTCGTCACACTGTTCTCCTAGACCGGTCGTGAGGAACGGGACGCGGCATCGCGCATGGCCTGCCATACGCGCGCCGGCGTCGCCGGCATGTCGAGTTCGGTGACGCCGAGCGGCACCAGCGCATCGAGGATGGCGTTCATCGCCGCCGGCAGCGCGCCGACGCAGCCCGCCTCCCCTGCCCCCTTGCTGCCGAGCGCGTTCATCATCGTCGGCACGGGGGCGCTGATGACAGCGACCGGCGGAATGTCGTCGGCGCGCGGCAGGGCGTAGTCCATGAAGGATGCGGTCAGGAGTTGCCCCGCGTCGTCATAGAGCACGCTCTCCGACAGCACTTGGCCGAGGCCCTGCGCCACGCCGCCATGTAGCTGGCCCTTCAGCAGCAAGGGATTGATCACCGTGCCGACATCATCGACCACGGTGTAGGCAACGATCCGTGCCTGGCCGGTCGCGGGATCGATCTCCACCTCGCAGACATGGACGCTGTTCGGGAAGGTCGGCCCTTTGGGTGCCAGCATGGTCATGGCCGACAGACCGAGTTCGGCGCCCGGCGGCATCGCGGCTGGGGAGAAGCTCGCGCGCGCTACCGCGATCAGCGACACGCTGCGATCCGTGCCCGCGACGGAGAAGGATCCGTCGGCGAAGCTGATATCGGTCTCTGCCGCTTCCAGCAGATGCGCGGCGATCTGCCGCCCGCGGGAGATGATGCGTTCGGCGGCGCGATGCACCGCATGGCCCGCCGTCGCGATGGTGCGCGAACCGAAGGTGCCGCGCCCGTGCTGCACCAGGTCGGTGTCGCCGAACAGCACGCGCACCCGTCCGGGCGGCAGGCCGAGCAGCGACGCGGCGATCTGGCGGAACACCGTCTCGTGCCCCTGCCCATGGCTATGCCCACCCAGCAGCATGGTCAGGCTGCCGCCATCGTCGAAGCGCAGCTCGGCGGATTCCTCACCAGGCACGATCGGCCCGCCGGCGATCTCGATGGCATTGGCGAGGCCTATGCCGCGCAGCAGCCCCCTCGCCTCCGAGGCCCGGCGCCGCGCCGGAAAGCCGTTCCAGTCGGCCGCCTGCAACGCCTTGTCCATGTTCCGCTCGAAAGCGCCGGAATCATAGGTGAAGACGAGGCCGGTGCGGAACGGCATGGCGCTTTCGGGAATGAGGTTGCGCCGCCGCAATTCGATCCGGTCGATGCCCATCTCCGCGGCGGCGCGGTCGATCAGGCGTTCGATCGCGTAAGTCGCCTCCGGACGTCCTGCGCCGCGATAGGGCGCGGTGGGCTGGGTGTTGGTGAAGGCCCCCTGCACCTGCACATGGATGGCCGGCGTGGTGTAGAAGCCCGCGAGCCCGCCGATGTTGGAGATCGCGGGGTTGATCGTGTTCAGCGCCAGGTAGGCACCGAGATTCGCGACCGTCCGCACGCGCAAGGCAAGGAAGCGGCCGGTCGCGTCGAGTGCGAGTTCGGCTGTGGTGTCGTTGTCGCGCGCATGGAAGTCGCTCATCAGCCCTTCGGAGCGCGTTGCCGCCCAGCGCACGGGGCGGCCGAGCCGGCGCGCTGCCCAGACGACGAGGATGTGTTCCGGATAAGGGCAGCCGCGCATGCCGAAGGATCCGCCCATATCGGGCGAGATCAGGCGGAAGGTGCCGGTATCGGTGCCGAAGGCGCGCTCCGCCAGTTCGCGCCGTGAGCGATGCGGGTCCTGCGTACCCGAGATCAGCGTGACGCGCCCATCCGCCGGATCGACCAGCGCCGTCGCGTTGCGCGTTTCCATCGGCGCCGCGGTAAGGCGCGAGATGCGGAAGTCGAAGCGGCTGACGTGATACGCATCAGCGAAGGCGGCAGCCGTCGCGCCACGATCTCCGGCCTCATAGACGAAGCAGCGATTGTCCGGTGCATGGTCGGGCCAGACAATGGGAGCGCCCGGCCGCACGGCGAGGGCCGCGCGCGTCACCGCATCGCGTGGGGCGTAGTGCAATTCGATGAGCTCCACGCCGTCGAGCGCCATGGCGCGCGTCTCCGCCACGACCACGGCCACCGCGTCGCCGACGAAGCGCACTTCATCGAAGGCGAGGGCACGATAGGGCGGCCGCGGCATCGGGCTGCCATCGGGGCGCGGGATCTCCAGCATCGTGTGCAGGCCGCCGATGCCATCGGCGAGCAGGTCTGCCGCAGTCAGCACCGCCACCACGCCAGGCGCGGCGCTCGCGGCTCGAGTATCGATCGCCTCGATCCGCGCCGCGGCATGGGGCGAGCGGAGGATCGCCATATGCAGCAGGCCCGGGATCGTCATGTCGGTGCCGAAGCGCCCGTGGCCGCGCAGCAGCCGGAAATCCTCGATGCGGCGAACCGGTGCGCCGATGCCTGGTGGCATGGCCTCAAGGAGCCCGGCGCCCATGCTCAGACCCCGCCTCGCGCCAGCGCTTTAGCTCGCTTTAGTAATTTCCATATAGGAAATACAAATTCCATATGATAATCTTACGATGCCGGGCGGCCTGGCCGTCAAGACTCGAATGGCGCGCATGCAGGGAGGGTGAAGCGTGAAGTCTCTTGGTACGGCGCTGCGTGTGCTCAATCGTCTCGGCGAATTCGATGAACCGCTCGGCGTCGCGGAGATTGCGGATGGGCTCGGCCTCGGCCGCAGCCAATGCTCGAAGCTCCTCGGCACGATGCGGGAAGCGCGGCTGATCAGTCAGGATAAGCGCACGCGGAAGTACCGGATCGGCATCGGTGCCTATGCGATCGGCTGCCGGTACATCCGCAACGAACCGCTCTCCCAGGAGGCGCTGCCCCTCATGCGCGCCCTGGTGCGCGACTTCGGCTTCTCGGTGACGTTGAGCCGGCTCTATGACGATGCCGTGCTGCACATCCAGGTCGTGGAAGGCCCTGCCCTGCTCGAACGGCCGATGCGCGTGGGAAGCCGCAGCCCCTACCATGCCAACTCCGCCGGACGCGTGCTGTTGTCCCGCACGCCGACCGATGAACTGCTCGCATTGTTCGACCGCCGGCCGCTGACCCGCTACACGGACCGGACCATCACCGAGCCGGAAGTGCTGCTCTCGGAACTCTCGCGAACGCGCCGTTTGGGCGCGGCCTTCACGGTCGGCGAAACCGTCGGCGGCGCCGGGGCATTGGCCGCACCGATCATCTCGCCGACGCAGACGGTTTCCGGTTCGCTGGCGCTGGTATGCCCGCCGCAGCAATCGAGGGAATGCGTCAGGCCAGATGTCCTCGCTGCCCTGCACGATGCGGCCCGGATCATTTCCATCCGCCTCGGCGCGGACGCCTATCCTTATGGCGATCCCAACACCGCGACCAACCTCGCGCACAATGAAGCGGTCTGCGCCGAGCTGCTCGACCGGCCGTCATCGTCGCCCACGGCATAGGGCCAAGTGCGGTGGCGCCCTCACGCTGATGCTGGCGGCGGGGCGGGTGATCGGTGTGGAACGCTTCGCGACCGGCACCGTCGCCGGAGGAACGCGATGATCGCCGCCTCGCTCTCCGTCCAATCCGTCACGCGCCGCTTCGGTGCGATGCCGGCGGCGGACGCTGTCTCCGTCGCGGCGGCGTCGGCCGAATTCCTCGACCTGTCCGGGCCGGGCGGCTGCGCATGATCGCGGGCTACATCCGTCCCGATACCGGGACCACCCGGTGCGACGGACGCGACATCACGCGGGTGCGGCCGCATGGGCGCATCCGAAACGCGCGGCTCGCATCAATCCAGTGACGCGACGGAAGCGGCGACGGCCGCAACGAAGCGCTCAATCCAGCCCGCCTGATCGCCCACGCGCCACGCATAGGCACCGAAGGAAAAATCGATCGCCGGTTCGAAGGCGCGGCTCACGCCACCCGCGGCTTCATGGGCGCGGGCCGTCATCGGATCGACGACGGCGCAGCCGAAGCCGGCCTGGACAAGCTGCGCTGCGGAGAAGGCCTGCATCGTCTCGATCGCCACGCGAAAGGGCACGCCTCGCTGGGCGAAAGCCTGCTCCGTCTCCACCCGCATCAGCGAATGCGCCGCCAGTGCGACCATGGGCTCGTCCGCCAGCATCTCGGGCGTCAGCGTGGGCGGCGCGCCCGCCAGGCGGTGCCCCGCCGGCAGGATAACGCGCCCGCGCATCGGGAAGGCCGCGACCTGCCGCCCGATCTCCGGCGCGGGCGCGATGGAAGCGAAGACAATGTCGCAGCGGCGCTGGGCCAGCAGGCCAAGCGCCTGCTGCGACGGCACGATGTGCAGCCGTACCACCGGGGCACCCGCCAGCGCCTGGAAGTCGCGCAACACCGCCGGCAGCAGCGTGTTGCCCAGGGCCGGTATGGTGGCGACCGGCAGCATCCCCGAATGGCGGGCCCGGATCTGCTCCGCCGTGTCCAGCACGCGCGCGAGGCCAAGGAAGGACCGCTCCACCTCGTCATAGAGTTCGATGCCGTCCGTCGTCGCCGTCAGCCGCGTGCCGCGCCGGTCGAACAGCCTCAGGCCAAGCCCCGTCTCGAGGTCGGCCAGCAGGCGGCTCACCGATGGCTGGGAGATGTTCAGCATGCCCGCCGCGCGCGTGACGCTGCCGCTCTGCATCACCGCTCGGAAGGCTTCGACCATGCGATGAGTGACCATGCGTGACCCTTGCCTTTCATAGCATCGACGCATGACTAGCCGAAGAAATACGATTGGACACTATGAGAGATCGCCCTCGATGATCACGGCGCCAGAAGCCCCGACTGTTCCGGCCGTCCTTCAGGGGAGATCGACTCAGTGCCCATTTCCAGGAGAATCCTGCTGGCCGCGGCCGGCGCGAGCCTGCCCATGCCGGCCCTGGCCCAGGGCGGCGGCCCCGGGCCGGTCCGGCTCGTCATCCCCTTCGCGCCGGGTGGTTCGGTCGATGTGCTGGCGCGCCTCATGGCGCCCCATCTCGGCGAGCGGCTGCACCAGGAGGTGGTGGTGGAGAACCGCACCGGTGCCGCCGGCCTGATCGCCGCCGAGAACGTCGTGCAATCGCCGGCCAACGGGATGACCCTGCTGGTCGCCTCGGGCGGGCAGGTCACGATCGCGGCCGCGCTGCCGCAGACCCTCAGCTTCGATCCGATGCGCGACCTGGTGCCGGTCACGCATCTCGTGGACACGCCCTACATTTTCACGGCCGGGCCGTCGCTGCGCCAGCCGGGGCTGAACGAGATGATCGCCGACACCAAGGCCCGGCCGGGCAGCATCACCTATGCCTCCCCCGGCACGGGTTCGGTCACGCATCTGATGATGGAGATCCTGAACCAGGAGACGGGCGCGAGCTTCCTGCACGTCCCCTATCGCGGCACCGGCCAGGCCATGGCGGACCTGATGTCGGGCCGCGTGGACATGACGCTGGGCTCCGTCGCCTCGGTGAAGCCGGCGCTCGATCGCAATGAGTTGCGCGCGGTCGCCGCCGCAGGCCATGCCCGCCTGGCGCAGTTCCCGGCCGTGCCGACCACGACGGAACTCGGCATCCCCGGCATGGATGTGCGCGTGTGGATCGGCCTCGTCACCCGCGCGGGCGCGCCGGCCCCGGCGATCGCGCGAATGGACGAGGCGGTGCGGGCGGTCCTCGCGCTGCCGGAGCTGCGCGCGCGGCTCGAGCCGCTGATCCTCGTCCCGGTGGGCGATGGCCCCGCCGCCTTCGGCGCGACGCTGGCGGAGGATGCGGAGCGCTGGAAGCGCGTGGTCACGCGCGGGAACATCACCCTGAACTGATGCGCGGCGCGGGGCCGCAGTCCCGCGCGCACCAAGGATGCCACGCATGGACACCGACGCGATCATCGCCACGCTGCGGCGATACGACACGCCCACCGTCTGGAATGCCCTGACAAAGCTGCGCGGCCACAGCATCGAAGGACTGACGCTGGGCGGCCCCATCGCCAGCGACCCCGCCATGCGCATGGTCGGTTATGCGGTGACGGCCCGCATGACCTCCGACCACCCCGCCCCGCTGACCCAGGCGGAGAAGGACCACATCCGCTTCGGTTACTACCGCATGGTCAATAGCGGGCCGGGCCCGCGCATCGTCGTGATGGAGGATGTCGGCGAGAGGCCTGGCCTCGGTTCCATCTGGGGCGAGGTGCATGCGGCGATCCATCGGGGCCTCGGCTGTGCGGGCGTGATCACCAATGGCGCGATGCGCGACCTCGATGCGCTGGACGGCTTTCCGATCCTCGCGGGCAGCATCTGCCTCGGCAACGGCTTCACGCAGATCCGCAGCGTGGGGGAACCGGTGACCGTGTTCGGGCTGACAGTCCGTCCCGGCGACCTGATCCATGCGGACCGGCATGGCGCGATGATCGTGCCGCCAGACCATCTCGACGCCCTTCCCGGCGCGATCGAAGCCCTGCTGGCGAATGAGCAGGCGATGATCGGCGCCACCCGCGTGCCCGGCTTCGATGCTGAGGCGCTCATCTCCCTGTGGCAGAAGACGCACTGATGAAGATCCTGGTCATCGATCCGCTCTACGACACCATGCCCGATGTGGAGGAAGCGGCGGCGGGCCCGGGCGTCGAGCTCGTCTTCCGCCGTTCGGTGCAGGGCACGCTGCCCGATCCCGGCGACTATGCGGGCGTGGACGCGGTGCTGAATTGCCGCAGCGCGCATCGGCTGCCGGCGGAGATCATCGCCAGGCTCGACCGCTGCCGGTGCATTGCTCAGGGCGGCGTCGGCTATGGCCATGTCGATCTCAAGGCGGCCGGGGAGCGCGGCATTCCCGTGATCAACACGCCGGACTACGGCACGACGGAGGTCGCGGATCATGCGGTCGCGCTCTCCCTCGCGCTGCTGCGCGGCATCCAGGCCTATGACCGCCGGCTGCGCCGATCCAACGACAGTTGGGATGCGCGGCTGCTGAAAACGGTGAAGCGGCTCGGTGGCGTGCGGGTGGGGCTGGTGGGGCTCGGGCGCATCGGCACCGCCGCCGCGCGCCGCTTCGAAGCCTTCGGCATGGAGGTCGGCTACTACGATCCGCATCTGCCGGTCGGGCATCAGCTCTCCTTCGGCTGGGAGAGGTTCGAGACGCTGGATGCGCTGCTCGCGCGCAGCGACCTGGTCAGCATCCATTGCCTGCTGAACGAGGAGACACGCCGCATGATCAATGCGGGCGCCCTCGCCCTGCTGCCCGAAGGCGCGATACTGGTGAACACCGCGCGCGGCGGCATCGTGGATTTCGCCGCGGTCGGCGACGCGCTGCGGAGTGGCCATCTGGGCGCCGCCGGCCTCGATGTCTTCGAGGAGGAACCGCTCGACCGCGAGGACCCGCTGATCAAGGCCTGGGCCGCCGGCGAGGAATGGTTGGATGAGCGGCTGATCCTCACGCCGCATTCGGCCTTCTACAGCACGGCGAGCATCCTCGACATCCGCCGCCTGTCCATGACCTATCTGGTCGACTACCTGCGCAGCGGCCGGCTGCGCACCTGCGTGAATGCGCAGTATCTCGTGAATCCGCGGTGAGGACGCTACCGACCAGCATCGCGGGACTGCGCGAGGCGGCGCATCGCTACCTGCCGCGCTTCGTCGTGGACTACCTGGAAGGCGGCGCGGGGCAGCAGCGCACCCTTGCGCGCAATCGTTCCGCGTTGGATGCGCTGGCCCTGCTGCCGCGCACGCTGCGCGACGTGTCGCAGGTCGATGTCGCCACGCGGCTCTTTGGCCTCGACATGGCGGCGCCGATCATGGTGGCGCCGACCGGTGTCGCCGGCATGATGCGGCCGGGTGCAGACGCGATGCTCGCACGGGCGGCGGCGCGGATGGGCGTGCCGTTCATTCTCAGCGCCGCGTCGAACATGCCGGTGGAGCAGGTTGCAGCCGCCGGCGGACAGGTCTGGATGCAGGCCTTTCCATTGCGCGACCGTGGCGCGACACAGAGGCTCATGATGCGGGCGAAGGACGCGGGCTGCGTCGGGCTGGTGCTCACTGTCGATACGCCGGTCGCCGGGATCCGCCATTGGGAGGCACGACACTTCACGCCATCGGGGCGGCCGCGCCTGCGCACGCGCATCGACGCGCTGCGCCACCCCGCCTGGCTGGCCGCGACGCTGCGGCATGGGCCGCCGCGCTTTCCGAACATCGCGATGGACCTGCCGGACAACAGCGTCCAGGCCGAGCGCAAGGCGATCAACGAGGGCAAGGATCCGGCTTTCACCTTCGACGGCCTCGCCCGGCTGCGGGACGCCTGGCGAGGGCCACTGATCGTGAAGGGCGTGGTGGATCCGGAGGATGTCGCGCGCGTCGCGAGCATCGGCGCCGATGCCGTGGTGCTGAGCAACCATGGCGGACGGCAGCTCGACGGCATGGTCTCGACGGTGGAGATGCTGCCCGCCTGCCTGCATGCGGCGGGGAGCATGCCGCTGTTGCTCGATGGCGGCATCCGCGACGGCGTGGATATCGCGAAGGTTCTGGCGTTGGGGGCCAAGGCGGTGCTGGTCGGTCGCGTCCCGCTCTATGGCCTGGCGGCTGCCGGCGAGGCGGGTGCTGCTCGGGCAATCGAGCTTCTCCTGGTCGAGCTGAAGCGTGTGGTGGCGCTGCTCGGCCGAACGGATATCGCCGCGCTGGACCGATCCAGCATAGCGTCCGCGTAACGGCGGGCCCGGGCTTTCCGCCGCACAGCCCAGTCCTGCCATGGCCTGGCGGCCGCCGGAGAATGGACCGCATCATTGCCGGCCATGGCCGCTTCGAAGCCCGGCATGACCGCGATCCCGACCGTCCACCGCGCCGGCATGAGCGAGGGTGCGATCCGCACCTGCGTCGCGGTGATCCTGGACGCCCGGTCGCGTCGTCGGCTACGCGACGGGGTGCTCTATCAATGCTTGGCTCGCCAAGCCATCCCGGCAAAGTCCAACGGGCCTTTGCGAACCCGGACATGGGGCCTTGCACCATCGGCAGAACGGCGCCGAAGCGTGTTCTTGCTCCCGAAATGCCCTCAGAGGATTCGGCGCCAGCGTCATGCCCGGCGCCAAGTCCCGTCGGTCCAGGCCACATAGTGGCCTGGCGGGGCGGTCCGGAGAGGCAGAGCCCCTCGCCGCACCCGCTCGCGCGCGTCAGACGCGCACGCTTCGTCGGCCGTCAGGCCAGGGTCAATCGACCCGGATGCCTGCTTCCTGGATGATGCCTTCCCACTTGGTGCGCTCGGCATCGAGCCAGGCCTTCGCATAGGCCGGCGACTGATCGTCCACCATGCGCATGGCGAGGTCGGACAGGCGCGTCCGCACGCTCTGCTCCTTCGCCACCTGGCCGAAGACCGCGGCGGCGGCGTTCATGGCGGGATCGGGCGTGCCCGCCGGCGCCATCACCATGTGCCACGTATAGGCCAGCAGGCCGGGGAAGCCGGCCTCGGCCGTCGTCGGCACGTCCGGGAGCTGCGGCAGGCGCTGTTCGTCCATCACCGCGAGCGCGCGGGTCTCACCGCGCTGCGCGAAGGGCAGGGCCGTGGTCGCGACATCCACGATGATCGGCACCGAGCCGTTCAGCACATCCGGCATGGCGGCCGAAACGCCGCGATAGGGAACGTGGTTGGCGCGCACATTGGCCCGGCGCAGCAGCAGCTCCGTGGCGAGATGCAGGGCGCCACCATTGCCGCTGCTCGCGTAGTCGTGCTTGCCGGGCTCGGCGCGCAGCTTCTCGATCAGCTCGGGAAGGGTCCGCGCCGGGAAGTCCTTGTTCACCGTGATCACCATCGGGATCACGCCGATCAGCGACACCGGGACAAGGTCGTTGATCGGATCGAAGGGCAGGCGCGGGAAGAGCGGCCGCAGCACCGAATGCGCGACCGTGGTGTAAAGCAGCGTGTAGCCGTCCTTGGGCGCCTTCGCCACCGCATCGGTGCCGACCACGACGCCCGCGCCGGTACGGTTCTCGACGATCATGCGCTGGGGCAGGATCTTCGAGATCTCATCCGCGAAGAGGCGCGCAGGGATATCGGTCGGCCCGCCCGCCGCGAAGGGAACGATCAGCCGCACGGGCTGGGTCGGCCAGGCCAGGGCCTGGGCGCGGGCCGCAACAGGGGTAAGGGCCGCGGCAGCGCCGAGGCCGAGCAAATGACGACGGTTCATGATGTTATTTCTCCCGTTGGCGGGTACTTGGCCGGAGCCAGACCCCGCGTCAACCGGAAGAAACCGCGCGTTACATCGCCTTCGTAACGTCCAACGCCTATCCGTTCGCGGTGATCCCCGCATTGCGGATGATCGGCTCCCACTTCGCGATCTCGGCGTCGAGGAAGGCCTTGGCGCTGGCTGGCGTGCTGTCCGCGACGACGTTCATCGTCAGTTCCTGCAGCCGCGTCTTCACCGCGTCCTGGGCCATGGCGCGGTTGATGGCGGCGTTCATGGCCGTGACGATCGGTTCCGGCGTGCCGGACGGCACCAGCGCCATGTGCCACGTATAGGCGACGAACTCGGCCACACCCTGTTCATGGAAGGTCGGGACATTGGGTGCCGCCGGGCTGCGCCGCAGGTCGCTGATGCCGATGGCGCGCAGCTCGCCGCGCTGGAGATAGGGCACCGCGCCGGCCGCGACATCCATGATGATCGGGATGCGTCCCGACAGCACATCGGCCATGGCCTGGCTGCTGCCGCGGAAGGGCACGTGGTTCACCCGCAGCCCGCCGGCCTGGTGCCAGAGCAGCTCCGTCGCCAGATGCACCGCCCCGCCATTGCCCGAGGATGCATAGTCGTACTTCCCCGGATTGGCCTTCAGCAATGCGATCAGCTCCGGTGCATTCGACACGCCGAGGGAGGGGTGCACCAGCATGATCATCGGGATCTGGCCGCACAGCGCGACGGGCGTGAAGTCCGCGATCGGGTCGAAGGGCAGGCGTGGGAAGAGCGCACGCAGCACGGCATGGGCGATGGTGCTGTAGAGCACCGTGCTGCCGTCCTTGGGTGACTTCGCGACGACATCGGTGCCGATGACCACGCCCGATCCGGTGCGGTTCTCGACCACCACGCGCTGGGGCAGGAACTCGTTCATCCGGTCGGCGACGAGGCGCCCGACCACATCGGTCGGCCCGCCGGCGGCGAAGGGGATCACCATGCGGACAGGCTGCGTCGGCCAGGCCGGGGCCTGGGCACGCAGGGCGAAGGGGGCAAGGCTGCCCGCGGCGGCGAGCCGCAAGACGTGACGACGGTCCATGGTGCGTTCCTCCCGGCGGGTCATGCGCCCGCATCAGGACGCAGTGTCGGGAGGAGCCGCGCCCCGCGTCAAGGATCGAGGCGTTTTCCCGTCTCGGCGTCGAAGACATGCAGCGCGGCAGGGTCGGGCGAGAGGCTGATCGCCTCGGCCGCCGCGACGCCGTCGACCCGCGCCGTCAAGGCCGTGCCATCGGCCAGCCGGCCATGCAGCACGGTCTCCGAACCCAGCGGCTCCGCCAGTTCGACCGTGATCGGCAGGCCGGCGGGATCCGGCAGCAGGTGCTCGGGGCGGATGCCGATCGTCACCGAACGCCCCTCCCCGCCCGCGCGCGGGCCATCGACGAACCGCCAGACAGCGCCATTCGCCAGCCGCGCCGCCGTACCGCTCTCGATCAGCGTGGCGGGCAGGAAGTTCATCGCCGGACTGCCGATGAAGGAGGCGACGTAGGTATCGGCGGGCTTGGCCCAGACTTCCATCGGCGTGCCGATCTGCGCCGCGCGGCCCTCATGCATGACGACAAGCCGGTCGCCGAGCGTCATCGCCTCCACCTGGTCATGCGTGACGAAAAGCGAAGTGACGGCGAGGCGCTTCTGGAGCCGGCGGATCTCCGCGCGCATCTGCACGCGCAGCTTGGCGTCGAGGTTCGACAGCGGCTCGTCGAACAGGAACAGCTTCGGCTCGCGCACGATGGCGCGGCCCATGGCCACGCGCTGGCGCTGACCGCCCGAAAGCTGGCGCGGCTTACGGTCGAGCAACTGGCCGATGGAGAGCAGATCGGCGGCTTCCTGCACGCGCCGGCGGATCTGGTCCTTTGGCAGGCCGCGGATCTTCAGCCCATAGGCCATGTTGTCGAACACGGTCATGTGCGGATAGAGCGCATAGGTCTGGAAGACCATAGCGATGTCGCGATCCGCGGGTTCCAGCGGCGTGACATTCACCTTGTCGATCAGCACGGCGCCGGAGGTCGGGCTTTCGAGCCCCGCCACGATGCGCAGCAGCGTCGACTTGCCGCAGCCCGAGGCGCCCACGATCACCACCATCTCGCCGTCGCGGATGGCGAGGTCGATGCCGTGCAGGACGCGCGTGGCGCCGAAGGATTTCGTCACGCCCTCAATGTCGAGACTCGCCACGCCGTCACTTCTCCGTCTCGGTGAGGCCCTTGATGAACCAGCGCTGCATCAGCACCACCACGGCGACCGGCGGCAGCAGGGCAAAGACCGCCGTGGTCATGATGAGGTTCCATTCGTTCTGCGTGTCGCCGATGCCGATCATCTTGGTCAGCCCGACGATGATGGTCTCGAGGTCGCGATTGGAGACCATCAGCAGCGGCCAGAGATACTGGTTCCAGCCATAGATGAAGAGGATGACGAACAGCGCCGCGATGTTGGTGGTGGACAGGGGCAGCACCACATCCTTGAAGAAGCGCAGCGGCCCCGCGCCGTCCACCTTGGCGGCTTCCACGTATTCGTCCGGGATGGTCAGGAAGAACTGCCGGAACAGCAGCGTCGCGGTGGCGGATGCGATCAGCGGCAGGGTCAGCCCCGTCATGGTGTCGATCAGCGCGAGGTCGGTCATCACCTGAAAGGTCGGGATGATGCGCACCTCGACCGGCAGCATCAGGGTGATGAAGATCATCCAGAAGAAGACCATGCGCAGCGGGAAGGCGAAGAACACCACCGCGAAGGCCGAGAGCAGCGAGATCGCGATCTTCCCCACCGCGATCAGCAACGCCATGAGCAGGCTGTTCCACAGCATGGTGGATGCCGGGACGGCGAAGGTGTTGCGCCCGCCCCCGCCCTGCGCCCAGGCATGGGCGTAGTTGTTCAGCGCCTCGGTGCCGGGCAGCAGCGGCACGTCGCCGCGCCCGATCGTGTCGGTGTCGTGAGTGGACCCGACGATGGTGATCCAGATCGGCAGCGCGAAGACGATGATGCCGAGGATCAGCGCCAGGTGCGTGAACACCCGGTCCCGCAGTTGCCGGCGACGGGAGGCGGCGGCGAGCCGCTCGACATCGATGGTCGCGCCCGACATCAGTAATGCACCCGGCGTTCGATGTAGCGGAACTGGATGGCGGTCAGGCCGATCACGATGATCATCAGGATCACCGATTGCGCGGCCGACGACCCGAAGTTCAGGTTCTGCACGCCATCGACATAGACCTTGTAGATCAGCGTCTCGGTCGCGTTGCCCGGGCCGCCGCGCGTCAGTGCGTGGATCACGCCGAAGGTGTCGAAGAAGGCGTAGACCAGGTTCACCACCAGCAGGAAGAAGGCGGTGGGCGACAGCAGCGGGAAGATCACGGTCCAGAAGCGACGGAAGGGCCGCGCGCCGTCGATCGCTGCCGCTTCCAGCACCGAGGTCGGGATGGACTGCAGCCCGGCGAGGAAGAAGATGAAGTTGTAGGAGACTTGCTTCCAGGCCGCGGCGATGATCACCATGGTCATCGCCTGCCCCCCATTCACCCGGTAGTCCCAGTTGATCCCGAGTGCGGAGAAGCCGCGCCCCACCAGCCCGATCGAGGGATGGAAGATGAACAGCCACAGCACCGCTGCGAGCGCGGGGGCAACGGCGTAAGGCCAGATCAGCAGCGTCTTGTAGAGCCCGGCCCCGCGGATGGACTTGTCCGCCTGCACGGCGAGGAACAACGCCGCACCCAGCGCCAGCGCGGCAACCGAACCCGAGAAGACGACCGTGTTCCACGCCGCGTTCAGGTAGATCGGGTCG
The DNA here is from genome assembly GCA_041914265.1 of Roseomonas sp. Classification (GTDB taxonomy): domain Bacteria; phylum Pseudomonadota; class Alphaproteobacteria; order Acetobacterales; family Acetobacteraceae; genus Neoroseomonas. Next base: position 5,541 of record JAYSDS010000045.1, on the reverse strand, counting down.
TGGAACAGGTCGATGAAGTTCTCCAGCGCGACGAATTCGGTGCTGAGGCCGAAGGCGTCCTCGCGCTGGGTCGATTGCCAGACCGCCATGCCGGCAGGCCAGAAGAAGAAGACGAGCGTGATCGCCATCTGCGGCAGCAGCAGCAGCAGCGGCAGGGCGACGCCGCGGAAGATGACCTTCTTGCGCACGGCGCCGCCCCCGGTTCAGCCGCGATTGGCGCGCTGGAAGTTGCGCAGCACCTGGTTGCCGCGCGTGGTCGAGGCCGCCAGCGCCTGCTCGGCGGTCTGCTGGCCCTGGAACGCGCGCTCCATCTCTTCCTCGATGATGGTACGGATCTCGACGAAGCCACCGAGGCGGATGCCGCGGCTGTTGTCGGTCAGCGTGCCGCCGCCGCGCAGGAGCTGCTCGATCGGCACGTCGGCGCCGGGATTGTCGCGGTAGAAGCCCTTCTCCCGCGCGATGGCATAGGAAGCGCGGCGCACCGGGACATAGCCCGTGTCCATGTGCCACTGCGCATCGACTTCCGGGTTGGACAGGTACTTGAAGAACTCCGCCACGCCCTGGAATTCGTCGCGCGAGCGACCGCCGCCGGCGGCCGGACCCTTGTTCATCACCCACAGGCTGGCGCCGCCGATGATGGAGTTGATCGGCGCGCGCGGGGTGCCCTCGTAATAGGGCAGCATCGCCACGCCCCAGTTGAAGCGCGCTTCCCGCTGCACCCGCGCCCGGAAGCCCGAGGAGGTGAACATGATCGCCGCCTCGCCATTCGGGAAGGCGGGCTCGCCGGCATTGTTGCGGCCGCCGTAGCGGAACAGGCTGTCCTTCTGCCACTGGACCAGGTTGCCCATGTGGCGCTGCACCAGCGGGTTGTTGATCTGCAGCTCGGTGCCGAGCCCGCCGAAGCCATTTGCCAGGGTGGCGAGCGGGATGTCGTGGATGGCCGAGAAATTCTCGATATGCGCCCAGGTGAGCCAGGCGGTGCTCATCGGCACCTGCGTGCCCGCCGCGCCCTTGAGCTTCGGCAGGGCCTCGGTCAGCGCCTGCCAGGTCTCGGGGAACTTGTCGGGGTCGAGGCCGGCGGCGCGGAAGGCATCCTTGTTGTACCAGACGATGGTGGTCGAGCTGTTGAAGGGCATCGACATCATCCGCCCGTCCGACAGGCTGTAATAGCCCCGGACGCCGGGCAGGTAGTCATCGAAGTCGATGCTGATGCCGGTCTCGGCCATCAGCTCGTGCACCGGCTTCACGGCGCGGCCGGCATTCATCATGGTGCCGGTGCCGACCTCGAACATCTGCACGATGTGCGGGGCGTTGTTGGCGCGGAAGGCCGCGATCGCGGCGACCATCGTCTCGGGATAGGAGCCGCGGAAGGTCGGGACGATCTTGTACTTCGTCTGCGTGGCGTTGAAATCGGTGCAGCGCTTTTCCAGCAGCCCGCCCAGCGGCTGGGCGAGGCCGTGCCAGAATTGGATCTCGACGGGCTGGGTCTGGCCCAGCGCCGGCGCGGCGACACCCAGGGACATCGCCCCGGTCAGCAGTGTACGGCGGTGCATCGGGTCGTCCTCTCCCGTTGTGGCGACGCGGCGGCTTAGCCGCGCGGCTTTGCAGAGAGATTACAGAACCATGTCACTTCGATGAAGGGGGATGGCCCACCAGCCGCGCATAGACCTCGGCGTCCGTCGCACCTTCCGTCCCGAAGAGCAGGATGCGGCTGTCGGGACCAAGGCCGAGTGCTGCACGCGCGAAGGGTTCGCCCGAAGCCAGCAGCAGCCCGGCGAGCCCCGCCACCGCACTCTCCCCCGCCGCCACCGGCGGTGTCCGCGCGGCAAGGAGCTTCATGCAATCCACCGCGGAGTCATCCGGCACCGCCATGAAGGCGAAGGCGGCGCGTTCCAGCTCCTGCCACGCCAGCAGCGAGGGTTCGCCGCAGGCCAAGCCCGCCATCAGGGTGTCGAGATCGCCCTCGATCGTGGTGGGCTGCCCGGCCTCCGCGCTCGCGAGCAGGCAGGCGGCCTTGTCCGGTTCGGCGACGATGACCTTCACCGTGGCCCCGAAGCGCGCGCGCATCTGCGTGGACACCGCCGCGGCCACGCCGCCCACGCCGCCCTGGATGAAGACATGCGTCGGCGCCGCCCCCATCTGCGTCGCGGCTTCGTCGGCCATGACGCGATAGCCCTGCATCACGTCGCGCGGCACCTCGGTATAGCCGGGGTAGGAGGTGTCGGAGACCACGAACCACTTGTTCGCGTCGGCCTGCTTCTGCGCTTCCCGCACCGCGTCATCGTAGTTGCCGGGGACGACGCGGATCTCGGCGCCATACTGCGCGATGGCGTCGCGACGACCCTGGCTGACATGTTCGTGCACGAAAATGACGCAGGCAGCACCGAACAGCTTCGCGCCCCAGCCGACGGAGCGGCCGTGATTGCCATCGGTCGCGCAGCAGACGGTGATGGCCTTGGTCGCGTCCTTGTGCGTGCCGTCCATCAGCTCCTTCGCGGTCGCGGCATTGGCCACGCCACGTTTCGCCAGTTCCGCCTGGAGCAGCCGCATCACGGCATAGGCCCCGCCCAGCGCCTTGAAGGAGCCGAGGCCGAAGCGGCTCCCCTCATGCTTGTAGGCGACGGCACCGACCTTGGCCGCCGCCGCGACATCGGGCAGGTCGATCAGCGGCGTCGGCGCATAGGCGGGCCAGGAAGCGATCTCCTCCTGCGCGCGCCGGAAGCCCGAATCGGGCAGCACCACCACGCCTGGCGTGCCGTGGCGGCGGTTCATCAGGAAGCGGAAGGGGCGGGTCGGGATCATGGGCCGCCCATGCGCCAGGGCGGGGCGCGCGGTCAACCCTTGGGTGGCAGGCGCGCGACCTCGGCGCGGGAGAGCGCGACCCAGTCCCGCAGCGCGGCATCGTCGCAGGCCTCCGCTCCAATCACGACATAGCCCGGCATGGTGCGGCCGCCGGCCTCCAGCGGCCTGGCGAGGCCCCCGGCGATGGCCTCGGCCGCCTTGTCCCGGCCCGGCCGGAACATGAACAGAGCTTCGCCACCGCGCCGGCTGGCGGTGCAGAGCATATGCCCATCCAGCATGACGCACATGCCGCCCATCATCGGCTTCCAGACCAGTGGGCCGATTCCGGCCAGCGCCGTGCGCAGTCGGTCTTCCAGGGCGGGGTCGCGGGCCATGCCCCACCGTGCCACGGGGCGGCGGGGCTTGGCGACACCGTCGCGGCAGCGCACCCTGGGGCCAGGGAGGAGAGGAGCGACGATGCGCATCACGATTCTCGGCGGCGGCGGATTCCTGGGCAAGAAGCTGGCCGCGCGGCTGGCCCGGGACGGGAAGCTCGGCGCCAGGGCCATCACCGGGCTGACCCTGTTCGACCTTGCCGTGCCCACGGCACCGGCCGCGCCCTTCCCCGTCACCTGCCTCGGCGGCGACGTCGCCGATCCGGCCGCGGTGGCCGAGGCCATCCCCCCGGGAACCGAGGTCGTTTTCCACCTGGCCGCCGTGGTCAGCGCGGCCGCCGAGGCGGATTTCGATCTCGGCATGAAGGTGAACCTGCATGGCACGCTGGCCGTCCTTGCCGCCTGCCGCGCGCTCGGAACCAGGCCGCGGGTCATCTTCACTTCCTCCGTCGCCTCCTTCGGCGGCGGGCAGGAAGCGGTGGTGCCGGATGAGGGGCGGCAGGTGCCGACCAATTCCTATGGCACGCAGAAGGCGATCGGCGAGTTGCTGCTGCAGGATGCGTCGCGGAAGGGCTTCCTCGATGCCGTGTCGATCCGCCTGCCCACGGTGATGGTGCGGCCCGGCCGGCCGAACAAGGCGGCCTCCTCCTTCGTTTCCGCCATCATGCGCGAACCGCTGCTGGGCCTGGCCACCGACTGCCCCGTGCCGCCGGAATTCGCGGTGTGGATCTGCTCCCCGCGCAGCGCCATGGAATGGTTCCTGCACGCAGCGACGATGGATACTGGGCCGCTCGGCATCGATCGCGGCATCAATCCGCCGGGGCGCAGCGCGACGGTGGCGAAGCTCCTGGAGGCGCTGGAAGCGGTCGCGGGCCATGAGGCACGGGAGAAGGTCGGCTTCGTCTTCGACAAGGATGTCTACGACATCGTGGTCGGCTGGCCCGCCTCCTTCGCGGCGGATCGCGCGCGGCGCCTCGGTTTCCCCGAACAGGAGCCGCTCGACGACCTGGTGCGCGCCTTCATCGAGGACGACCTCGCCGCCACCAGGGCCGAGCGGGGCGTCTGAGCCGATGGAGCGGCTGATCGAACGCATCATCGTCCTCAGCCGCTGGGCAATGGTCCCCTTCTATCTCGGCCTGGTCCTGGCGCTGCTCACCCTCCTCGCCACCTTCCTGGGCGAGCTCTGGTCGGCGGTGAGCAATGCCTTCAGCCAGTCCGAGCACATCGCCATCGTCAGGGTGCTCACCATGGTCGACCTGACCCTGGTGGCAGGGTTGATCGTGGTGGTGCTCTTCTCGGGCTACGAGAACCTCGTCTCCCGCATCGATCCGGGTGGGCAGCGCGATTGGCCGGCCTGGCTGACCACGGTCGATTTCGGCGGGCTGAAGAAGAAGCTCTTCGCCGCCATGGCCGCGATCTCGGGCGTCACCATGCTGAAGGCGCTGATCAAGCTAGAGGACACGGTCAGCGAGGCGCAGCTTTTCTGGCTGGTCGTGATCAACGTGGTCTTCATTCTCGGCTATCTCCTGATGGCGGTGGCCGACTGGTTCGCCTCGCACAGCCGGCAATTGAAGGGCTGAGCGTCAGACCTCGGCCACCGCCCCGTCGCGTTCGGCCATCAGGCGCCGCATCGCGTCCGGCAGCTCCGACTTGGCGCCCGTGGCGTTGTCGATGACGACGCAGAGCGCGCGTGCCGAGCAAAGCAGCCCATCCCGCCACATCGCGTATTGATGCACGAAGGAACTGCGGCGGAACGAGGCGGTGCGCGCCGTCAGCAGCACCTTGTCCTGGAAATGGCCGGGGCGGTGATACTTCACCTCCAACGAGCCAACCACCGGCCCGGGCGCGGTGGGCGAAAAGCCGCCGCCGGCACCGAGCCACCAGTCGATGCGCATATCCTCGAACAGCGTCAGATAGGCGGCGTGATTCACATGGGCGTAGATGTCGCATTCCGCCCAGCGGATGGTGTGTTCCTTCCAGATCGCCCATTGGCCCTCGACGCCGTGGCGATCGCGCAGTGCAGCATCCATGGTTCCGTCCCCAAGATTCCGGAGGCGATTGTGGCGGGCGGCGCGGTGGCGCGAAAGGCGGCTTTGCACGCCCCCGCGGCAGCCGGCTATGGTTGCGGCAACGAACCGGGGAAACGTCCATGATCGCTCGCCGTCACCTGCCGCTGGCCGGGCTTGGCCTGTCGTTGCCTGCCCTCCGCCCGGCCCATGCGGCCTGGCCCGCCGACCGGCCCATCGAGGTGATCGTCCCCTTCCCTCCTGGCGGCGGCGTGGATGCCGTCGCGCGCTTCGCGACACATCACCTCACCCCCCGCCTGCCGGGCGTGCGCTTCGTGGTGAGCAACAAGGCCGGTGCC
>JAYSDS010000044.1:0-38970 GCA_041914265.1 Roseomonas sp. | reverse complement strand
CTCCGACACCTCCCCAGCAAAGGCCGAAGGGCCTTTGCAAACCTCAACCTGGCGCCGGGCGTCACTGCCAGGATTGGTGCCGAAACCCGTTCTTGCGCCCGAGGCGTGTTCAGCGGGGCGAAAGAACGGCCGCAGCGCTCAACGCCAAAAGACTGCGGTCCAGGATGCCCAGCATCCTGGCGGGTGGAGGCTCGGAGGAGGGCAGAGCCCTCCTTCGATCGTCATCGGCGGAGAGGAAGCGGGCCAGTCATCAAGAAGGCCTCTGGAAACCTCCATCCGGCGCCATCGCTACTCGCAGAATGGCGTCGGAACCTGCTGTTGCGCACTGAGCCAGCTGCCGGCGGTCCAGGGCGTACAGCACCCTGCCGGAGTGAGGTTTGGAGAGAGGCGGCGCCCCTCTCGCATGCCGCTCGCGCGCCAATGCCGCAGGCCCGCCATCCCTCCCATCACGCCGGCGGGTAACCCATCTCCTCCGCGATATCGCCGAAGCGCTTGCGGAATTCCGCGAGCAGTTCCGGCGTGAAACGCTCGCGCCACTGCGCCGGACGGCCGCTGCGCACATGCTTCGATGCGACCTGGCCGGAGAAGAGGCTCGACCGTTCCGCGATCTGCAGCGCCTTGTCCATGTCGGCGTCCCGGATGCCGAGCCAGGTGAAGATGCGGCGGAACTCCTTCAGCTCCACATCGGTGGTCAGTTCCTCGAAGCGCACGCGGATCGTGTCGCGGGAGGCGCGGAGCTGCCGCCGCATGCCCTGGATCGTCCGCGCGCTGAAATTGTCCATCTCGAAGACGAACTTCTCCGCATCGGTCGGCAGCGCGGAGATCGCCTCGTGATAGCTGCGCCCGCCGAATCTCGGATCGGGCACATAGAGCCAGGGATCGCGATCGGAATCGCTGCGCGCGTGGTAGAGCGCCGCGCTGATGATGACATCGCGCGGGTCGCGGATCACCACCACGGCGCGATGCGGCTGCTCCGTCACCGCCGCCGGGAAAGCTGAATGGGCATGGAACATGATGTCCCAATCCTCCGGCCCCGGCCGCGCGCTGTGCACCCAGAGCCGATAGCCGAGTTCGGCCGCGATCCCGCGCAGGATCGTCAGCATCAGGATCGTGCCGCTCTTGTGGAAGGTGCCGACGAGCATACGCTGCGGCGCCTTCACCGCCACAGGCTCAGACTCAGGCTCGGGTTCCGGGATCGCGACCGGCACGCCGAGCATTTCCGTTCCCGTCTCCAGCGCTTCGACACGCGCGGCGAACAGCGCGCGGGCATAGGCGTAGAGTTCCTCATCGGGACGCATCAGCTCGCGCAGCGCCGTGTCCTCCCAGGAGGCCAGTTCGAAATCCACCTCCTCCAGCTCCTCGGCGGTGTTGAGGCGTTCGAGCGTCGGCGCCTCCCCCTTGCCGAAGCGGCGGAACAGGTAGTTGGCGAATTCCTGCAAGCGGTCCGCCGTGCCGACCTCGAGCGATTCGATGCGCGCCTTCGCCCGCGCCAGGAGCTCGGCGATCGGGACGTCGTGCGGATTCTCCCCGCCGATGCTGCCGAGGTTGTAGATCTGCGAATGCCGGTCGCGCACGCCGTGGATCGAGAAGGCGTATTCCGCGAAGGACGCCTTCGCCGAGAAGCGCATCTGCGGCGTGCCCTCGATCCCGTGCCGCAGCACCATCGACCGCGCATAGCGATAGGAGCTCATGAGCTTCGCGCGCGGGCTGCGCAGCACCGTCAGCGGGCGGAAGCCGCGCCACTTCGGCACTTCGAGTTGATGCGCGAAGAAATGCCCCGCGATCAGGTCGAGCGAGCGGGCCTCCTCCGCCTCGATGGTGCGGAATTCCTCGATGGTGCCGACGATGCGCGTGCGCGGCCACCCGGCGACCAGGGCGCGCGTGAAGGACGTGCCGGCAGTCTTCGGAATATGGACGAAGGCAAGCTTGTCGCCGGCCGAAATGGCCGCATCGGTGACACTGGATGGAGTAGCCGTGATGTCGGCGGTATCGGGCATCGTCGTACAATCACCTCGGAAGAACGGTCTGTCGGGATACGGCCCGATGGATGGACCTTGCCGGTCGGCGGCGACTTCTGTTTGCTGGCATTGGGCCACGGCGTGGAAGGGCGTATTTTGCAGCGGCGATCACATGGGTGCTAGTCCGGTCCCCGCCACGACTGTGATCGATCCCACGGCATCCATCGTCGCCCAGGTGCTGGCCGAGGCCGCCGCGGGCGATGCCGCCGCCGCCGCTGCCGCGACGCGGCCCCTGCTGCGCACGCCCTGCCCGGCCGAAGCGGTGATCCGCATCCTCGGCGCGGCGCTCGACCTGGACGAGGCACGTTTCGTGCAGGCGGCCGCGGCGCTGGCGATGGCGGCCGACATGCCGGTGCCTCGCCGCATCCATGCCGCCTGGCGGCTCGCCATCGCCGGCAAGGGCGACGCCGCGATGGCGGTGCTGCTGAGCGATCCGCGCATCCTGTCCGAGACCGCGCGGCTCAAGCAGATCGTCGTGACCCTGCAGGAAGTGCAGGGGCGCAGCGATGCCAATTCGCTGGTGCACCACCAGGCGCGGCAGCTCGCCATGCGGCTGCTGCCGGTGGCGCCGCCGCCCACGGTGCCGGCCGGCCGCCACTTCGCCGGCGACGGCAAGGCGACGCCCCGGCCGCTCGGCGCGACGGTCACGCTGCACGCGGCACCCGGCCTGCCAGGCGTCCTGCACACGGAAGCCGAGAATGTCCTCCGCGCCTTCGACCGCCAGATCCCGTCATCGGCCTTTCCCGGGGTCCGCATCATCCCGGATGTCTTCGTGAACCGGCACGGGCAGCTCTGGGCGCGGGACGGCACCGTCTACCGTTCCTTCAGCACACCGGTTCCCGAGGAATCGCGCAGGGCCGAGATGAACGCCCCGGTCATCCCCGCCGCGGCCCTTGCCATCGAGACGCACAACAACGTCTACCACTGGCTCGCCGAGTACTACCCGTCCCTCGCCTGGTGCCTCGACGAGGCGGCGGGCGACATCCCCATCCTGATCCGCGACGATGCGGCGCGCTTCGTGCGGGAAAGCCTGACCCTGGGCGCCGCCGGCCCACTGTCGATCATCGAGGCCGGCGACGCGGTGCTGGTACGCCAGCTCTATGTCGCCGATCGCGGGCTGCAATTGCTGGCGCGCCCCGATGCCGTCGGCCCGCTGCTGACCCGCCTGCGCGACCGCTCAGTGTCGCAGGGCGGCGAGGCGGGGCGCGACATCTACATCTCCCGCCGCGACAGCCGGAAGCGTCCCCTCGCCAATGAGGCGGCGCTAGAGGAGGCGTTGACCGCGCGCGGTTTCGAGATCGCGGTGATGTCCCAACTGCCCTTCGCCGGGCAGGTCGCGCGCATCAGCCAGGCCCGCACCATCGTGGCGCCCCATGGCGCGGGCCTCGCCCTCCTCGCCGCGGCGCGGCCCGGCCGCCGGGTGATGGAGCTGGTGCCGGCGCTGCGCGGCGGCATGCAGCTTCGGACTTGCATGGCCCGCATCTCGCGCATGGTCGGTCATGAGCACCATCTCTGGCTCGACCCGGAACCGCTGGACGGCCGGCCCTGGGCCCCTGCGCTGGAGCCCTTCCTGGCGGCGCTCGACGCCCTGCCCGACGCGGCCGTTTTCGCGCCACAGAATTCAGGCAGCTAGCACGCCGTGACCGACATCCTGTTCGCCCTGTCGAAGATCCTGTGGTTCCCGGCACGGCCGGGCCACTTCGCCATCATCCTCGGCTTCATCGGCCTGTTCCTGGTCTGGCGCGGCCGGCGCTTCGGGCGCTGGCTGATCCTGCTCTCGCTTGGCTTCTTCGCCCTGCTGGTCGTCACGCCGATGAACCAGTGGCTGCTGATGCCGCTCGAGGACCGCTTCCCCCGCCCAGCCGAGGCGCCGGCGCATGTGGACGGCATTATCGTCCTTGGCGGCGCGGTGGAGCAGAACATCACCGAGGCGCGCGGCATCCCTTCCCTCAACGGCGCGTCGGAACGCATGACCGAAGGCGTGATCCTCGCCCGCCGCTATCCCGATGCGCGCATCGTCTTCACCGGCGGTCAGGGCTCCTTCGTCCATGGCGGGCTCACGGAGGCCGATGTCGCCCGGCAGCTCTGGACGGCCATGGGCGTGCCGCCCGAGCGCGTCATCTATGAGGACCAGGCCCGCAACACGCATGAGAACGCCGTGCTGACGGCGCGCCTGCTGGACCCCAAGCCCGGCCAGGTCTTCCTGCTGGTGACCTCGGCTTCCCACATGCCGCGCTCGGTCGCGGTGTTCCGCGCGGCGGGTTTCCGCGACATCGTGCCCTGGCCGGTGAATTTCCGCACCGGCCATACCTGGGCCGCGCAATACGATGCGCCCTTCCCCGAACGCCTCGGCCAGTTCGAATGGGCGATCCGCGAATGGATCGGCCTTATCGCCTACCGGCTGATGGGGCGGACGGAGAGCGTGCTGCCGGCGCGGTCCCCGGCCCCGTGACCTTCGGCGCGGCGCTGTCGCCGCGCTCGATGGCGCGCCAGCGGGCGACGTTGCGGTTGTGCTCGTCCAGCGTGCGGCCGAAGGCGTGCCCGCCGGAACCATCCGCCACGAAATAGAGGAAGTCGTTGTCCTCCGGCCGCAGGACGGCGGCCAGGGATGCCTTGCCCGGGCTCGCGATCGGCCCCGGCGGCAGGCCCCGGATACGATAGGTGTTGAACGGGTGATCGCGGTCGAGGTCGGCGCGGCTGATCGGCCGGTCCATCGGCGCTCCGCCCGTCGCGGCATAGGCCACGGTCGGGTCCGATTGCAGCATCATCCCCCGCCGGATGCGGTTGACGAAGACCCCGGCGACGCGGGGGCGTTCCTCGGGCTTGCCGGTCTCACGCTCGACGATGGAGGCCAGGACCAGCGCCTCTCGCGGCGTGGTGAAGGGCAGATCGGGGGCGCGGTTCGCCCAGGCTTCGGCCAGGGCGCGGTCCATCGCCGCATCGGCGCGGCGGACGATCGCCGCGCGGGTCTCACCCCATTCGTAGGAATAGGTTTCGGGTAGCAGGGCACCCTCGTCGAAGGGCGGGGTGTCGCCGGTCAGGCCCTCGGTGCGGTCCAGCAGGGCGCGGATCTGGTGGGCACTGAGGCCCTCCGGGATGGTCAGGCGTCGCTGCACCGGCCGTTCATCGCGCAGGATGCGCAGGACCTCGGCGAGCGGCACCCCGGCGGGGAAGGCGAATTCGGCGGCCCGCAGAGGTCCCTGCCCGCGGGTCAGCCAGGCGGCGGCGGCGAAGGTCCGGGGATCACGGATGACGCCGCGTTCGGCCAGCGCGCCGGCGATGCGTTCGGTGCCGCCGCGGGGGATGACGATCTGGGCCGGTTCGGCGAGCGGGCCGGGGGCGGTGTAGGCGCGCCAAGCGGCCGTCACGGACAGGCCGCCGGCGAGCAGCAGGATGAGCAGGAAGGTGAGGAGGAGAAGGCGGAGACGCATGGCTAGGGCCGGATATTGGAGCGGCCCTGCTCCTGCAAACCACCCCGCCAGGGATGTAGGCGCCCCTGGACCGCGAATACGTGGCCCGATGCGGTGCATCGGGCCGGAAGCGGCCATCGGCGCGAAGGCAAGCCGCGCCGATATGCGGCGCCCGCCATCCGGGCGTCCTTCAAGGGCGCCTCAGGGCGCCGCGCGGAACACGATCGAAGCGTTGGTCCCGCCGAAGCCGAAGGAATTCGACAGCGCCACATCGATCTTGCGCGGCTGGGCCTCCAGCGCGACGCGATCGATCACGCTCTCGCGCGACGGCTTCTCGAGGTTCAGCGTGGGCGGGGCGACCTTGTCCCGGATGGCGAGGATCGAGAAGATCCCTTCCACCGCCCCAGCCGCGCCGAGCAGATGCCCGATCGCCGACTTGGTCGAGGACATGGCAAGGCCCTTGCCAGCATCGCCCCACAGGCGCTCCACCGCCTCCAGCTCCAGATCGTCGCCGAGCGGCGTCGAGGTGCCGTGGGCATTCACATACTGCACATCGGCAGGCGACAGCTTCGCGCTGGCCAGCGCCGCCTTCATGGCCCGGAAGGCGCCGTCATGGCCCTCGGCCGGGGCGGTGATGTGGTAGGCATCGCCCGACATGCCGTAGCCGATGACCTCGGCATAGATCTTGGCCCCGCGCGCCTTGGCGTGCTCCAGTTCCTCGAGCACCAGCACGCCGGCGCCCTCGCCCATGACGAAGCCGTCGCGGCCCTCGTCCCAGGGGCGGGAGGCCTTGGTAGGCGTGTCGTTGAAGCCGGTGGACAGGGCGCGCGCCGCGCAGAAGCCGGCCACGCCGAGCTCGCACACCGCCGCCTCGGCCCCACCGGCCACCATCACGTCGGCATCGCCGAGCGCGATGAGCCGCGCCGCGTCGCCCAGCGCATGGACGCCGGTGGCGCAGGCCGTCACCACCGCATGGTTCGGCCCCTTGAGGCCGTACTTGATCGAAACCTGGCCGGAAGCGAGGTTGATCAGCGCGGAGGGGATGAAGAAGGGCGAGATGCGCTTCGCCTTCCCATGGGCGGCGAGCCGGGCCGATTCATCGATGGTCTCAAGCCCGCCGATGCCCGACCCGATCATCACGCCGGTGCGGTAGCGGTCTTCCTCTTCCTCGGGCAGCCAGCCGGAATCGACAACCGCTTCCGCAGCCGCGACGAGCGCGAACTGGATGAAGCGGTCCATCTTCTTCTGGTCCTTGACCGGGATCCATTCGTTGATGTCGAGCGCGCCATCCGCCTTCACGCCGACCGGGATCTGGCCGGCGATCTTGGCGGGCAGCGCCGTCACGTCGAAGGACTGGATGCTGCCGATGCCGGATTCGCCGGCCAGCATCCGTTTCCAGACATGCTCGACACCGAGGCCGAGCGGGCAAGCGATGCCCATGCCGGTTACGACGACACGTCGCGGCGAGAAACCGTTCTGGAACACGCGCTCTACCCCCCAGCCAGTCCTAGGCTTTACTCGCCCTTCTGCTTCTCGATGTAGTCGATCGCGTCCTTCACGGTCGTGATCTTCTCGGCGGCGTCGTCCGGGATCTCGACGCCGAAGGCCTCTTCGAAGGCCATGACCAGCTCGACCGTGTCGAGGCTGTCCGCACCCAGGTCGTCGATGAACGACGCCTCGGGGGTCACCTTCGCCTCTTCGACGCCAAGGTGCTCGACGACGATCTTCTTCACCTTCTCGGCGGTGTCGCTCATCGCGTTTACTCTCTCCGTTCTGCCGGGCCTCGCCCGTGCGAAAATGCCGTTTGCGTTCCGCCCGGCCGGGCCGGACTCGCGCCCCGGGCCCCCGCGGAGCCCGGCGCTTATCATGGAAGCGTCGCGCGGCCTAGGCGTTCCGGGCGGGGCCGGTCAAGGGGCGGCCGCCGGCGGAGGCCCCCATGGGCCTCGCGCGGCGTTGCCTGGACCCGGCATGTAGCCCGCGCGCAACACAAGACAAGGAGGCCCGGGCATATCGCGCTCACCGCCGGCACGGGCTCGCCGACCGCCACGGCCCCCGCCAAAGGGATGGCGCACCATCCGCCATCATTAGTTCCGAATTCATATCAAACATCGGCCCGGGCGACCCGGCTCGAATCGCCGCGCGATGGCGGTCGTCGACCATCCGATATGGTCGCGGGCGGCCTTCCGGCGGCCCCCGCAGAATGGCCGACCGGCCGTTCCGCCCGGCTGCGCGCGGCGCCAGGGGCGATCACCCGCAATTCAGTCGACTCAACCTTCGAACGGATGACTCCTAAACTCTTCCCAGCCTGACATCGCCGATGCTTCAGGATGAACGCCCCATGCGGCAGGAGCGACGAATGCCGAAGGCCCTGATCATCGGAACCTCGAACATGGTGCTGCGCGGCGGGGCCAGCGCCGCGATCATCGCCCATTTCGGCGCCGAGAACGTGAAGAACATGTCGCTCGGCGGCACCTCCGGCACCTACCTTGCCATCTTCCAGATCCTGTCGCGCATACCGGTCGAGCAATACGACTATGTCTTCATCGACCTGATGACCAATGAGCTCTGCTATGACCAGATGCCGCTCGATCATTGGGAGAATGCGAGCCGTGTCCTCTACCGCATGCTCCCCGCGGGCCCGCGCTATGTCTTCCTCGGCTTCTTCCCCCGCCGCAAGTTCTTCGTCCTGGATCCGATCGAGCAGATGCACCGCCAGCTCGCGCTCGAATCCGGCGTGCACTTCCTGTCCTTCCGGGAAATCCTGACCGAGGCCTGCGTCGAGCTGTCCTGCGGACCGGCGGCGCTGTTCCGGCCGAACGACCCGATGCACATCGCGGCCGAAGTCGCCAACATCGTCGTCTCCGAGCTGCTCTCGGGCCTCGCACCCACCCTCACGCCGAAGCAGGTCGCGCACACCATCGACGCCGGCAGCTTCTTCACCCTGCCCGCGGCCGAGGTGGCGCCGGAGAAGGTCGAGCGCCAGACCACGCTCAGGACGGGGCTGTTCGGCGTCTTCGGTGCCGGAAGCCGGATCGACCTGCCCGAGGGCTTGCTGCTGGGCCTCACGGTCAACAGCGGCGAGACGCGGGCCTACCTGAATTTCCGCACGCAGCCGTCGCTCGCCAAATACTGCTGCTTCCAGAGCACGCGGCCTTACACCTTCGTGGTGTTCTTCTTCCGGGAGATGCGGGTCGGTGCCGGCGCCGAGGTCACGGTGGACGCCGCCCAGGCCCCCGGCATCGCCATGCGCGAATGGTCCGACGGCGCCGCGCCCTATGGCACGGCCTGCACCGGCGCGGCCGAGCTGGAGACCTTCTTCTTCGCCAAGGAACCGCTCCGCACCCTTCTGGCCCGATCGGGCGAGGCGGGGCGGCTGCCGCTTTCCCGACCGCTCCTCTCCTCCGCCGCACTGGCGCCGAGGGTGATGGAGCGCCTGCGTGCCTTCGTCCGTGATGCGGAGGCGCGCGCCGCCGCGGCGTGACGGCGGCGACTTCCCATTGGCCTGAGCGGCGCGACCGACCGGAACGGGGCTTCTTGCTGACCGGCTGCTTGCGCTGTTGGAATTGGAGGGGCGCAACGCCTTCGCTGCCCCTTCCAAGCACCCTTCGTGCGCAAACGCGTCTTTCGGCGCCATTCCGCCCGCAGAGCACCGCGCCAAGTGGAGGTTTGCAAAGGCCTTTCGGCCTTTGCTGGGGAGAGTTCGAGAGGGGCAAAGCCCCTCTCGATCCCACAGCCGAAGCAGCCATGTAACCAGGAGAGGCTTTGCCCCTCCCCGGCCTCCCATCGCGCCGGGCGGGGCGTCAGTCGACGGTGATGCTCGCCTGCCGGATCACCTCGGCCCAGCGCTCGCGCTCCCAGCGGATCAGCGCGGCGAAGGCCTCGCCGTCCATCGTGGACGGCTCAGCGCCCTCATCCCGCAGCCGCCGGATCACATCCGGATTGGTGAGCGCCTGGCGCATGGCATCGAACAGCTTCGCACGGACATCGGCCGGCGTGCCGCGCGGCACCAGCAGCCCATACCAGGCCGTCGCCTTGTAGTTCGGGATGGTGTCCGCGACGGGCGGCACATCCGGCAGCACGGCGATGCGGCCCTCACCCGTCACGGCCAGCGGGCGCACCTGGCCGCCATTGATCAGGCCGACCACCGAGGGCAGCGTCGTGATCATGAAGTCGAGATGCCCGGCGACGACGTCCGTGAGGGCGGGCGCGGCGCCACGGAAGGGCACGTGTTCCGCCCGCAGCCCGGCCATCTGCAGCATCAGCGCCGCGGCCAGGTGGCTCGCCGACCCATTCGATGCCGAGCCATAGGTCGCCTGGCCATTGGCGGCGCGGATCTCGTTCAGCAGGTCCTGCAGGTTCCGCGCGCGGGACTTCGGGCCCACCACCACCACCAGGGGTGCATCGGCGACGAGGCCGATCGGCTCCAGCACGCGCTCGGGGTCGATGCGCATGTTGCGGAACAGGGAGACGTTCACGCTCATCGGGCCGTGATTGCCCATCAGGATCGTGTAGCCGTCGGGGCGCGAGGTCGCGGCCGCTTCGGTCGCGATGTTGCCGCCGGCACCGGGGCGGTTCTCCACCACGACCGGCTGGCCGAGCACGCCCTGCATCGACGCGGCAACGGTGCGCGCGATCAGGTCCGTGCCCCCGCCCGGGGCGAAGGCCAGCAGGATGCGAATCGGGCGGTTCGGAAAGGGTCCCTCCTGCGCGAGGGCAGGCAGGCTCGGCAGGGCGGCGGTCGCGGCAAGCGCGCCCATCAGGGTCCGGCGGCTGGTCATCTTGGCGTGTCTCTTCTCCAGGCCGGGTTCACCCCGGCGACATGGAGCGGCCCTTTAGGCCGATCCGGGTTGCGCGAAAAGCAGGTCTGCGCTCCGGGGGTGGGGGATTGATCGGACGCCGCGCGCGCGGTCCCCTATGGCCGCATGTCCGACGCTGATCCGCCACGCCCCGTCCCGACCGTGCTCGACCTCTTCCTGGTCTATGGGAGGATCGGGCTGATTGGTTTCGGGGGGATCAACGCCTGGGCGCGGCGCGTCCTGGTCGAGGAGAAGCGCTGGCTGACCGACCAGGAATATGCCGAGACGCTCGGCCTCGGCCAGGTGCTGCCCGGACCCAATGCGCTGAACGCGGCGATCATGGTGGGCGACCGCTTCCGCGGCACGGCCGGGGCCATCGCCGCGCCGGCCGGCATGTTCGGCGGCCCGCTGGTGCTGCTGGCGGGGCTCGCCAGCTTCTATGACGCCTATGGCCAGGTGCCGCTGGTCAAGGGCGTGCTGGCGGGCATCGCGGCGGCCGCGGCCGGCATGGTGATGGGCACCGCCGCCAAGATGACCGGCAAGATCCGCCCACCCCCCTCCCTGCTGGCGGTCGGGCTGTGCGCCCTGGTCGCGGCGGGTATCTTCCGCGTGCCGCTGCCCTGGGTGGTGCTGGGGCTCGGCCCCATCGGCATCGCCTGCGCCTGGCGGGTGCTGCGCGCGCCATGACGCCCACGATCTTCTGGCAACTCGTGTTCGGCTTCGGGGCGATCTCCCTGGTCTCGGTGGGCGGCGGCATCGCCGTACTGCCCGAGATGCATCGCCTGGTGGTCGAGGTGCATGGCTGGATGAGCGACGCCGACTTCGCCCGGCGCTTCGCCCTCGCGCAGGCCGCGCCGGGGCCGAACGTGCTGGTGGTGGGGCTGTTCGGCTGGCATGTCGGCGGGGTGCTCGGCATGCTGACGGCGGTGACGGCCATGACGCTGCCGACCTCCCTGATGGCCTTCGGCTTTTCCCGGCTGCGCACGCGCCTCGCCGGGCGGTTCTGGCTGCGGGTGGTCGAACGGGGGCTGGTGCCGGTGGCGGTGGGGCTGATCGCGGCCTCGGGTCTCATCCTCGCGCAGGGGGCGGCGATCGGCTGGGTGGCGGTGGCGGTGACCGTCTGCTCCACGGTGTTCGTCTGGCGGACGGATTTCTCGCCGCTCTGGGTACTCATCGCCGGCGCGATCATCGGCGCGCTGGTCCTGTAGATGGCGCGCAGCGCCCGGCTGCTCGCCCTGATGCAGGCCCTGCGGCGACGGCGTCGGCCGGTGGCAGCTTCCGTCCTCGCGACCGAGCTCGGTGTCTCCCTGCGCACGGTCTATCGCGACATCGCGACACTGGTGGCCGAAGGTGCTCCGATCGCGGGCGAGGCCGGCATCGGCTACGTGCTGCGGCCCGGCTTCTTCCTCCCGCCCCTGATGTTCGACGAGGAGGAGACGGATGCCCTGATCCTCGGCCTTCGCCTCGCGGCCATGCGCGGCGATCCGGACCTCGCCGAGGCGGCGGAGAACGCGCTCGCCAAGATCGCGACCGTGCTGCCTTCCCCCCGGCAGGAGGCGGCGGCGGAAAGCGGGCTGGTCGTGGCGGGGGAGAAGGGCGGAGCGGCCCCGCTCGCCGCCATCCGCCAGGCGCTGCGGGAGGAGCGCAAGCTGCGCCTCGCCTACAGCGACAAGGCCGGGGCGGCGACGGAGCGGGTCGTCTGGCCGGTGATCATCGGCTTCTTCGCGGCGAGCGAGGTGCTCGCCGCCTGGTGCGAGCTGCGCAGCGACTTCCGCCACTTCAGGCTCGACCGCATCGCCTCGGCGGCGGTGCTGTCCGAACGCTTGCCACGGCGGCGGCGCGTGCTGCTCGCGGAATGGCGGGCCTTGCAGGCCGAATAGGGGCAGCACGCCGCGTTCATCCCAGGCCGGCAAGCGGCCCCGGGCGGGCGGGGCCAGGCGGCGTCGCGAGGTCAGCCGCCGCCGTCGCCCTCCCGCGCGGCAGCGTCCGCCATCATCCTCCCAGGGCGAAGATCCACCAGGGCGATCG
Organism: Roseomonas sp.; assembly: GCA_041914265.1. Classification (GTDB taxonomy): domain Bacteria; phylum Pseudomonadota; class Alphaproteobacteria; order Acetobacterales; family Acetobacteraceae; genus Neoroseomonas. Next base: position 26,718 of record JAYSDS010000044.1, on the reverse strand, counting down.
TGCTGTCCGCGGCGCGGATGGCTTCGACCGCGGCATCCAGGAGAACCTCCTCGCGGTCACCCAAGGCCACGACGACGTCGTAATAGCCGCGACGCTGCGCGACGAAGGCCGTCACCTTGTCCCGCGATGAAAGATCCGCCTGCTCGATATCGGACGCCGGGGCCGCACCCTGCCCCACGGGCTTCGAGAACCAGGCGCGCGTCACGAAGGCGCCGCCGCCGCGCAGGGTGTCCAGGAGATCCGTCCCCCGATCCTTCCCCGTTCCGCCACCATCGAGGACAAGCACAAGACCCGGGCGGGCTCGCCTCATCCGGGCCCGAAGCGCGCCCGCCGCGGGGGGCAGATGCGACCGGTCGAGCGCCTCGCGATGCCGCTCGACGAAGATCCGATGGTTCTTCGTGTAGAGCGCCGGAGCCTCGCCGCCGGAAGATGCGCTCCCGTACTCGAAATGCATGATCCGCGCCGCCGGCTCATAGCCCACCCGGTAGCCGGCCTTCCTGATGCGCATGCACAGGTCGGTTTCCTCGAAATAGGCCGGCGCATAGGCGGAATCGAGCCGGCCGAGAGCCTCGAACAGGTCGCGCCGGACCATCAGGAAGGCGCCGGAGCAATAATCGACGTCCCGCCGGAAGCGGAACTCCCAGGACGCGGGATCGGCGCCCCGGCCATAGCCTTCGCAATGCCCGTCGCGCCAGATGATGGCACCGGCCTCCTGCAGCGTGCCGTCGAGGCGCAGGATCGGCCCGCCGACGGCACCGAGGTCCGGCTCGGCATCGAGGCGGGCGGCCGCGGCATCGATGGCGCCCGGGGCAACTTCCGTATCGTTGTTCAGCAGCAGCAGGTACTGCCCGGACGCCTCCGCCGCCGCACGGTTCACCCCGCGCAGGAAGTGCAGGTTTTCCTGCGAGCGGATGACCTTGGCGCCGTCGACGCGATCGAGGAGTTCCCCCGTGCGATCGGAGGAGCCGTTGTCGAGGATGACGACTTCCGCCTTTCCGCCGGCCTCGCGCACCAACGACGACAGGCAGGCGAAGGTCAGCTCCGCCTGGTTGAAGAGCACGAGAACGACGCTAACGCGAGGCATCGCCGGCGTCGGCAGGGAGATCCGCGCATCAGTCGACAGGAAGCGGTCGAGGCCGCGGGAACAACCGTCACGGAACCGCTGCTTCAGCGTATCGGGAGGCGACGCCGCCGGCAGTTTCACCGGTGCGTCGGCTTGCGCTGGCGTCGCCGCCTCCGGGCCGCCGCGCGCCCGCAGCCCATTGCGCAGGCGTGCCACGGCACCCATCGCCGCCCGCAGGGGTGCCGTCAGCCGCCAGGCCGTGCTCGCCTCGATCGCGTCGCGGCGGGCTTCGGCGAGGCTCGACGCCATTTCGGCGCGCACCACCCGCTCGCGCGCGTCGGAAATACTCGCGATGAGATCGATCGTTATGTGGATCAGCCGTGCGTCCATATCGCCGTCATTCGGACCAGTCGCCTGACGCTTCGTCACGTTGCGCATGACTGCGGCGCCCCGCTGCAATTCCGATCCCTTCTATTGTATATTATACGCGACCGCGCATAGTCTGGACATGCGATCAGAGTACTGGATTTGACAATCATACCATTGTCCAGGGCATGTTCCTGTTTACCGCATTCCGATCTAAAAGGAGCGCAAGTGGAATCGCGCGTCGCGGCGCCAAGCGCGGAGACTCGAGGCGTCGGCCGAAAGCCTATGGTCGCGGCTGCGCTCGGCAAATCAGTCGCGCCACCAGTGGCCCAAGACCGATGGCCCAAAGCGCGAGCAACGGCATCTGGATTGCGATCAGATAGCGCGACACGTAAGCATTGACCGTGGCTGTCATGAAACCCATCGTCGCTGCGGCCACGGCCGCCATGAGCCATGCGGCAGGGACTCGGCGAAGCCTAGTCAAAAGCACCAATGGCAGCGCTAGCGTTGCGCCCCAAGCCAATACAAGGGCTGAAACCCCTCCCATGACGCGGAACCAGCGGAGGCTCATCGATTGTAACTGAGGCCAATCGTCTCGGGGATTTTGCCAGATCCCCAGTTCGCGCAGCCTTTCCATCGTATCATTCGAGAGCCTGTTCGGCTGGTTGTAGGAAGTGGCTCCAGAGTAGCGCGCCTCTTGATGCGAACGGATCACATCCCTCGGCGCAAGATACTCGGCCCACGTCGTCGCCCAAAGCGCGATCGCCTGCCAAGGTGCTCCGACGATGGCGCGCCGAACGAGTTGATGCGCCATCACTTCTGCCTCCGCGCCGTACTGCGCGTACAGTTGCTCAACGATACCCTCCGGCGCGAAGGTGTGAGCAATTCTCATTTCTCTCGTGAGCGGGGGGAGTTGTGCGAGGCGTTCGGCTGGCAACGGAATTAGCGCCTCCTGCCCGTCCAGAAGCGGCACCACCGCCCCCAACAAGAAGCGAGCGGATTGGTGATTCAGAGCAAAATCTGGCGCGCGGAGAATGCTCGTATTCGCGGCGGCATAAGAGACGACAGCCGCTACGATGCCGAAGGCGACACAAAACGCTTCTCGACGGGCAGAAGCAAGCGATGGCAGCACGCAACCGCCTAGCCAACATACAGTCAGATAGAAGACCGCGGCGGCAACAAAGGGAACCGTATGGACGCTGCGAAGAAAGAACGCCGACAACGCACAGAGGAAGACGATGAGAACTCGCGCCGGCATCGAAAGGCCGGGCCAGATTGATACGGCGAGCAGCACGCACAGCATGGCCGACGCCATCGAGTCCGACATGATCGAACGCGCCCACCACGCTGCCAGCGGGTCGAAGACGGCCAGCACCACCATCATGCACAGCAGCACCGTGGGCACCGCCAGTCGTCGCTGCAAGGCAATCGCGAGAAGCAATGCGCCGCCAGCGGCGGTGGCGATTTGCAGCTTTGGAATGATCGATAGATCGCGGAACAGCGCGGCACTGCGACCGACAAACAGCCCGTAAAGCCAGGAACGGTCAGGCGGTAGCCTGTCAGGCCAATACGTATGCAGGAACGTATCAGAGTCGCCCAGATGAAAGCGAACTTGACTGTCGAGAACCAGAGATACCAGAACCGCGAACAACGTAACCAGAAGAAGGGGCCGCTGCCCGCTTTCGCAAAGACTGGCTGACACCTGCTCCTGCGCTCCGTGGCTGGTCGCTGTGCCACTACTACTCATGCAATTCCTCCACTGGTAGTGGCCTCGCGGCATCGTCTGCCTGTGGCACGGCATCTGACGCCCAGTCAATCCGGGGATTGTGTCGTCAAGACTCATCTTCTACACGCCCCCGAAGAGAATTCAGGCCGCCATCATGTCCAGCCTCGCCCCCCGCATTGCCGTCCTGGTGCCCTGTCACAACGAGGCGCTGACGATCACAGCCGTGGTCGAAGGCTTCCGTGCCGCGCTGCCGGACAGCCACATCTACGTCTTCGACAACAACTCGAGCGACGGCACCGCCGATGTCGCGCGCGCCGCCGGCGCCGAGGTCCGGTTCGAGCGCATTCCCGGCAAGGGCAGCGTCGTCCGGCGCATGTTCGCCGACATCGATGCCGACTGGTACATCATGGTCGATGGAGACGCGACCTACGATGCCTCCGCCGCGCCGCGCCTCGTCGCCGCTGCGGTCGAGGGCGGCTACGACATGGTCAATGTCGCGCGCGAGGAAACGGCCGAGGCGGCCTATCGCAGCGGTCATCGCTTCGGCAACCAGGTGCTGACCGGGCTGGTCGGCGCGATCTTCGGATCGCGCACGGCCGACATGCTGTCGGGCTACAAGATCTTCTCGCGCCGCTTCGTGAAGAGCTTCCCGGCGATGAGCCGCGGCTTCGAGATCGAAACCGAGCTGATGATCCACGCGCTGGAGCTGAAGCTGCCGGTCGGCGAGATCACCGCCCCCTATGGCGCGCGGCCCGAGGGTTCGACGAGCAAGCTCGCGACCTGGCGCGACGGCTTCCTGATCCTGCGCATGATCGGCGTGCTGATCCAGCGGGAGCGTCCGCTGGAATTCTTCTCGGTGCTGGCGCTGCTGTTCCTGCTGCTGGCGATCGGCCTCGGCATTCCCGTCGTGCTCACCTTCCTCGAAACCGGTCTGGTGCCCAGGTTGCCGACGGCGGTGCTCGCCTCCGCGCTGGTGCTGTCGGCGATGCTGTCCTTCGCGGTCGGCCTGATCCTGAACGCGATCACCCATAGCCGGCGGGAGATGAAGCGCCTCGCCTATCTCGCGGTGCGCTGACGCCGCCGGCCCCACCGCGACGTCGCATTTCGTTGCGATACGAGAGAGAGACATGGTCAACTTCCCGTGCGCACGCACGGGAGCAACCGAGTCCATGGATGAGCAGCTCAAGGCGGCGTCGGACGCCTTCGCGACGGAACTGACGGCAGCCAAGGCGCTCCGGGGCGAATCGGGCGGCTTTCCGTGGTATCCTTACGGGTCGCTGAGCAATTTCTACCTGCTGGATACGCTCATCACGGGGGGCTGGCGCCCGGTGCAGGAGTCGCTGCGGGGCAAGCACCTCGTCGACATCGGCGCCGCGGACGGGGAGACGTCCTTCTTCCTCGAAAGGCAGGGCATCCACGTCGACATCATCGACAACGGTCCCACCAACTTCAACGGCCTGCGGGGCGCGCGCCGGCTGAAGGAACACTTCGGGTCGAATGTCGGGATCCACGAGATCGACCTCGACGCCCAGTTCGCGCTGCCGCGCCACTACGACTTCGCCTTCTTCCTGGGCATCCTCTACCACCTGAAGAACCCGTACTTCGTCCTCGAAAGCCTCGCCCGGAACATCGAGCGGATCGTGCTCTCCACGCGCATCGCGTCGCATGACAAGCCGCGCGACACGGCGATCCGCCACATCCCCGCCGCCTACCTCGTCTCTCCCACCGAGACCAACAACGACGCGACCAACTACTGGATGTTCACGGAGGCGGGGCTGATGCGGATCCTCGACCGCACGGGCTGGCGCGTCCTCGACACCAGGAGCTTCGGCGCGGTCGGCGCGTCCGATCCCTTCTCGCCGGACCGGGACGAACGGATGTTCGCCTTCCTCGAGAGCCGCCACTTCCGATAGCCAGCCCTCGCCGACCGCCGCGCATCCCCGCATCTCATGCGGGCATGGATGCGCGGCGCGGCGCCGCCGAAACGGTCAGGCAGCCCGATCGTCGCCGTCTGGCCGCGTCACCTCGTCGAAGACAGCCTGCAGCGAATCGCGCACGACGGCCGGGGAGAAATGCGCGGCGACATAGGCCTGCTGCCCTGCGACACGCCGGCGCCACAGATCGTCGTCGCCGAGCAGCCTGACCACCGCCTCGGCCAGCACGGCCGCGTCATCGGCGATATCCGCGATGCTCTCGATGCCCGGCAATCCTTGTGCACCGACGGACGTGGTCACCACCGGCACGCCGCGATGCATGCCCTCGACGACCTTCAGCTTGACCCCGGCGCCGATGCGCAGCGGGCAGATGACGACGCGCGCCGCGCCGTAGCGCCGATCGAGTTCCTCATCCGGGATGAACCCCGTCACCTCGACGCCGTCGCCGGCCAGTGCCTGCACCTCCTCCGACGGGCGAGAGCCCGCCAGGACGAGCGGCACCTCCGGATAATGGCGCCGGATCAGCGGCAGGATCTCGCGAACGAGCCAAGCCGCGGCATCCTGGTTCGGCGGATGCCCGAAGCCGCCCACGAACAGCAGCCCGCCCGAGACCGGAGGTGGCTGCTGGCGCGCCGGCGCTGGCGGCGGCAGCGAATAGGCCGGCACGCCGCGGGCCCGGATGCCGGGCTCCAGCGACATCGCGACATCGGCTTCTTCCTGCGAGGGGTAGAGAACGTAGTCCACCTCCTGCCAGACCTCGCGTTCCGTGGCTTCCATCGCCTCGATTTCCGCGCGCCGCTCCGGGTCCTCCAGCGCGCCTGGCATCATGCTCATGCGCGCGAAGTGCAGGTCGTGGCCGTAGAAGACGACCGGGGCCGAGCAATGCCGGCGCAGCACCGGCAGGATCGCTTCCGCGATGGTCGGCCGGGACAGCAGGACCTCGTCGATCTCCTCCCCGTTCCCGGCGATCCAGGCGGCGAAGTCGCCGGCCCAGGGGCCGTACAGCACCTCGATCCCGCGCTGCTGCAGCGCCTCGGTGTAGCCGGGGGAATAGGCACCATTGGCGGGGAAGAACTTCACCACACGCCCCATGGCGAGTAGCGCCTCCATCCAGGACAGCATCGACCGCGACCCCGCATCCTGGTCGGGCTGCGGCACGTAGTGGTCGATCACCAGCGTGACGGTCCGCTCCCGGGCGCGGTCGCGTGCCCGCATCAGGCGTTCACCGTCAGGCAGGCCCTCCCGCGCCAGCGTATCGCGCCAGCGATTGAACAGCCGGCGCATGTTCGTGACCTGGTGCGCCTTGATGCCCGTGGTGGTGTCCGTGCCATGGGACACGCCCTCATGGTGGATCACCATGGATTGCGGCTGATAGAGCACCTTCCATCCGGCCGCGCGCAGCCGGAAGGCGAGGTCGGTATCCTCGCAATAGGCCGGCAGGAAGGCTTCGTCGAAGCCGCGCATCTCCTCCCAGCGCGCGCGCGGCAGCATGATCGCCGCGCCCGAGATGTAGTCGGCTTCCCGCACATAGCAGTATTGGGGCTTTCGCGGATCGTCGCGCTTGCCGTAGTTCCAGGCTGAGCCATCGCGCCAGACGATGCCGCCCGCCTCCTGCTGGATGCCATCCGGGTAGAGCAGCCGCGAGCCGACCATGCCGGCATCCGGGCGCGCGTCCAGCAACCGCACCAGCGCGTCGATCGCGCCCGGCATCACCTCGGTGTCGTTGTTGAGAAAGAAGAGCAGCTCGCCCCGCGCTTCGGTCGCCGCATCGTTGCAGGATCGCAGGAAGCCGAGGTTCTGCTCGCGCTGAAGCAGGCGCAGCCTGCCGACCTCGGCGAGGCTCGCCACGCGCGGGTCGCCGGAGGCATCGTCGACGACCAGCACCTCGATGGACGCGGCCGGCGGCGCATCGGCGATCGAGGCGAGGCATCGCAGGGTGAAATCCACCTGGCCGTAGGTCGGGATGATGATGCTGACGCGCGGCGTCGGCCCGGGGTCGGGCAGCGTGATGCTCGATGGCGCCGGCACGGCGGCGCGGGCCGGCGGCAGGCCGAGCGCCTCGCGCAGATCGACCGGTTGCGCCGCCGTCCCCCGCGCCAGCCGCGCCGCGCGATAGTCGCGAAGGCGGGCCGGGAGTTGCCCCGTCAGGGTCCAGTAGGTGACGCGCACCATGCGGCGGCCGAGGCGGGCCACCCCAGGCAGGCGCCGGCCCACGACCCGTAGCGGACCAGTCAGGCGCCAGCTCGTGCTGGTGCGGATGCGTTCAATCTGGGCCTGCAGATCCGCGATCTGACAGTGAGCATTCCGCAGCGCCACCTTGGCCTCGGCCTTGCGCTGCATCGCCTCCCGCCGAAAGGAAACCTGCAGCGCCCTGGCGTTGCGTTCGGCCTCGGCACGCTCGGCGGCGGCGTGCCGCTCCGCCTCATGCCGCGCGGACTCGGCCGCCGCGCGTTGACGCCGTTCCTCCGGCAGCGCCTTCACGGCGTCGAGGACGTGGTCGATCGACAGGTTCTGGGCAAAGAGGCTCGAGGCGAAGTCGGGCAAGGGCCGATCACTCGCGACGCCGACCAGGTAGAAGGCACGCGACAGGCCGGCTTCCGCCTCGATCAGCGCCTCGTCGCGGCTCTCATAGGTTCGCCAGGCGCCAGCGCCGTCGAGCGGTGCCATGACGGAACCGATCGCGGCCCGCTGGGCGAGCAGGCGGTGATGGGTGAAGTGACGCCCCAGAAGGTCATGGAACTCGGGGACCGTGAGCTCGCGAAGATGGTACGGATTGGGGGGCTGCCCCGGGGCGGAATAGACATGCCGATCGGGGGTGGAAATCAGCAGCAGGCCGCCCGGCCTCAGGACGCGACGGATCTCGGCAAGGAAGCGCTCATGGTCCCGGAGGTGCTCGAGCGTCTCGAAGCTGACCAAGGCGTCCACGCAGGCATCCGGCAACGGCATGCTGAGCGCATCCCCGGCCAGGAAGCGCACATTCGCCATCGGATAGGCGGCCTGGGCATGGCGGACGGAAGCGGCGTCGATCTCCACCCCGACGACGCTGCGCGCGACGCCGGCCAGCAGGGCCGTGCCATAGCCCTCGCCCGATGCGACATCGAGCACGTCGAGCCCCGCCACGAGGTCACGCGCCAGGCAATAGCGATGAAAATGCTCGAACGCGATCTGCCCGGCGACGTCCGACGTCATCCGTTCGCCGGTAAAGGTCAGCGCCGTGGCGGGCCGGGGCACGGCAAACTGGCCATCGACCGGCGAAGAGCCGGACGATGCGGCCGAGTCGGCGCCCTTCGGCACCTCATGCGAAGTCCGTGTGCTCGCTTCCAAGATCATCGCCTTATTGGAGGAGATTGTGACGCCCCGGCACCGCAAATCCAAGGATGTTCCGCCTTCAGATGATTTCGATTTCAACGGCAAAGGCCATATCGAACTCAACCCTGGATAGATGGCATGGGCAAGGCGGCGGGGGATCCATGAAGACCACATCCTGACGCCGCCCCCGACAATCGAGGCGGCGCAGCAGGGCTGTCGAGGAGCGGCGTACAGGAAGAGGTGAGCGAATGCGATAGGGCCATTGCGCATGCCGCCTGCGCGACCATGGGCTTGCGCGGCATCAATCACCGCGGCGCCCGTTCGCGCCATCCTGGTCCCGACCGTCGCCACCCTGCCCGCCCGCATTGACCGGCGCCGCCTCGGGGTGGTTCCTCTTTCCCGATGCGCATCCCCGACCTCGACCTCGACCTGCTGCGCGGCTTCGTCACCGTCGCCGAGCGGGGCGGCTTCACCGCCGCCGGCGCCGCGCTCGGCCTCACGCAATCGGCGATCAGCCTGAAGGTGAAGCGGCTCGAGGAGATCCTCGGCAAGCGCGTGCTGGAACGCGGCGGGCGCGCGGTGGCGCTGACGCGGGATGGCGAGACGCTGCTGGCCTATGCCCGGCGCATCCTGGCGCTTAACGACGAGGCGGTGCGACGCATGATCGAACCGCCGGTCGCGGGCCGGCTGCGCCTCGGCGTCGCGGACCATTTCATCCCGCGCAACCTTGCCCCGGTGCTGGCACGCTTCGCCAAGGTCTATCCGGACGTCCGGCTGGAAGTGGAGGTGGGACGCAGCCACGATCTGCGCTCCGCGATGGCCGATGGCGCGCTCGACCTGGTGTTGGGCAAGCGACGGGACGGGGAGACCGAGGGCCGGCCGCTCTTCACCGAGACCATCGTCTGGGTCGCAGCGCCCGGCTGGGCGCCACCCGCCGATCGCCCGCTGCCGATCGCCATGCTGCCGCAGGGCTGCATGTTCCGCGACCGGGCGCTGACGGCTCTCGCCCGGGCCGGCATGGCCTTCGAGGTGGTCTTCACCTCGGCCTCCCTGCCCGGCGTCGCCGCCGCGGCGCAGGCCGGCTTCGCGGCGACCGTGCTGGGCCGCGCCGGGCTGCCGCCGGGCCTCGAGGTGCTGCCCGGCCTGCCCGATTGCGGCACGGCCGAAATGTGCCTGTTCGGCGATGCGGAAGGCCGCTCGGCGCTGGTCGATCCGCTGATCGGCTTCATCCGCGACAGCCTTGACCTCTCCAACCCGTGAGGCACCATCCGCCCCTGGGCTGAACGCGGGCCGAGCCGGCTGTCGCCGCACGCCGCATCCCTCCGGAGGATCATCGGGTGTCAGGCTTCACCAGCAACGTCGTGCTGCTTGGCGAATACGAGTTCGGCTATTCGCCCACGCGCATCGGCTTCCCGAGCATCAGCGCGTGCCGCGCCATCCTGTACCAGACCACCACGGGCCTGTTCGGCTTCCACCAGGCGACCGGCTATGGGCCCGGCAAGATCGACCGCGACGCGAAGAAGTTCGCGCGCTTCGTCAGCGGCCACCGTGCCGGCACGGGCACGCCGCTGAACCTTTATGTCGGCGCGAAGCTCGGCGGCGGGTCCACCTACGCGCTCGGCATGCCGGGGATGCAGGAGATGGTCGCCGAGATCGGTGCCATCGCGCAGGAGCTGCGCTTCGACGGCCCGGCGCGCATCTACGACCTGTCCTACAATACGGCCGACCTGCAGGGCGTCTATGTCGAGTTCGTCGCGCTGACCGACCGCTGCGAGATGTTCATCAACAACTGGGTGGACCACCACAACGACAGCCACAAGGGCCCGCCGACCGGCTCCCCGGGGGACCACATGATCAGCCTGGCGGGCAAGACCGACTTCTCGGTGCCGGCCCGCGTCTTCCTCAAGGCCGACATCGCGGGGCAGCACAAGGTGGAACCGATCCCGATCCCCCTGCGCTGACCCCGCGCGGCGCCTATCGCTGGGCCCAGGGCGTGCGTTCCCACAGCGTGCGATAGCCCTCCTGCAGCCCGCGCAGGCGGGTGAACCAGGCCTCGCCATCCTCGAAGCCCGGTTCGGTGAAGCGCGTCTGCAGCACGCGGCTGAAGTCGGGATCCTTCACCACATCGGCCATGGCCTCGCGCAGCTTCGCCATGACGGCGGGCGGCGTGGCGGCCGGGGCGACGATGCCGCGTTCCGAGCCCATCACCACGTCGATGCCGAGTTCCTTCAGCGTCGGTACCTCGGGGCGGAAGCGGCTGCGCGTCGCGCCCGCCATGGCGATGGTGCGCAGCTTGTCGGGCTGCGCCGAGACCGGCCCGAGATTGAGCCCCAGCACATCCACCTGCTTGCCCAGGATCGCCGTGAAGAGCTGCGGGTCACCCTGGAAGACGACATGGGTGAAGCTGGTGTCCGTCTGCTTCTGCATCAGCACCAGCAGCAGGTGGTCGTCGGTGCCGACCCCCGTGGATGCGAAGGTCAGGCGATCCGGCTGCGCCTTCGCCGCTGCCAGGATGTCCTGCATCGAGCGATACGGGCTGTCCTCATGCACGGTGATGGTGTTGGGGTCGGTGACGATGTTCGCCACGCCGGCGAAGTCGTCCAGCTTGAACTGGGCGCGGCGCTCGATCGGGATGGTCAGCAGCCCGGGCATGTTGGTGGTGCCGAGCGTGTGCCCATCCGCGCGCGCGCGGGCGACGGAGGCGAGCGCCACCTCGCCGCCCGCACCCGGACGGTTCACCACCACGACGGTCCCGCCGAGCCGCCTTTCCAGCAGCGGCGCCACGGCCCGCGCATCGAGGTCGGTCGCGCCGCCGGCCGTGAAGCCCACGACAATCTCGACCGGCCGGTCAGGGAAGCGGTTGGTCTGGGCGAGCGCGGGCGCGATGCCCGGCACGGCGAGCGCGGCGCCGACGAGCCCCCGGCGGGTGATGGTCATGACGTCTTCCCTTCGTTGCTGTCGATCCACGCCATCAGGCGCTTCAGCCCTTCCTCCATCTCGACCTGCGGCTTCCAGCCGATGGCCTCGAACGCCTGTTCATGCGCGATGCGGAAGGCGCCGCCCGAGGTGAGCCGCACCTTGCCCGGCGTGTCGCCGACGAATTCCGGCTCGACCGCCGACCCCGCCAGCTTCGTGACCATGCGCACGAGTTCCAGCGTCGTGACGGGCTTCGGCCCCGAGGTATTCACCGCGACATCCGTCGCATCGGCCTCGAAGGCCATGCGATTGGCCCGCGCGAGGTCGCCGACATAGACGAAGTGCTTCGTCTCCGAGCCATCGCCATAGACCTGCGGGCGCTCGCCCTTCTTCACCTTGTCCCAGGTCTCGATGATGTAGAGCGCATTGGCCGCGCGGTAGTGCTGGCGCTCGCCATAGACGGTGGAGTAGCGCAGCACGACGTAGTCGAGGCCGAAGCGCCGCTTCGCATCGCGGCAGAGCTGCTCGCCGATGATCTTGGTCGCGCCATAGAGGATCGCGGCAGGCGGCGCACCGACGGAATGGAAGGGCGTGTCCTCGACGAGGTCGCCCTTCACACCGGGACCGTAGCCATAGACCGCGTTGGAGGAGGCGAAGACGACCTTCTTCACCTTGTGGGCGCGCGCGGCTTCCAGCGCGTTCTGCACACCACGGATGTTGACGTCGAGCCCACCCCAGGGGTCGCGATCCATGTTCAGCGTCATGTAGGCGGCGAGCAGCAGGGCGCCATCGCAGCCTTCCATCGCGCGCAGCAGGTCGGGCAGGCGCATCACGTCGCCGCGCACGGTCTTCAGCCGCGGATTGTCCCGGATATGCGCGATGGCCTGCTCGGAGCCCATCGAGAAATTGTCGAACAGCACGACCTCGGAGGCCCCTGCGTCGAGCAGTTCAGCCGCGGTGGCGGACCCCACGAGGCTCGCGCCCCCGACGATGATGAATTTGTGGCCGGCAACCGGCACGGCGGCAGTCATGCGCGCGTGATCCCTCTCGGACGTTTTCCCGGAAGGATGATCGCGCGGGAACGGCGCCACGGCTAGTCTCCCACCCGCCCGGTTCGCCGGTTTCCCGTGGAGAGCGCCGACCGACAGGTCACCGAAGGCAAAGGCTGGTGGCGTGAGACCTGCGACCGCGGGAGGTCGGAATCAGCCTGGCATCAGATGCCGGCGCGCATCTGCAGGGCGGTGAGTTCCTCGAGGAAGCGAGCGGCCGCCACGTCGGGAAGCCAGGGCCGCCAAGGCGGATCGCCGTAGCGGATGGCGAGCGGATCGACCGCCATGGGGGCGGCACGGATGCCGAGCGTCTCGCGCACTTCCTGCGCCGTCCAGCCCACGACATGGACGGCCTCCCCGGCCGCGACGGCGATGTCCACCGCCTTGTGCGCGCGCTTCTCCGCCACGGTCCAGGCCGGCAGGCGATACCGTGCGGCGATCACCGCGAGCAGCCGCGCCTGCAGCTCCGCGAAGCCCGGCCCGAGGAACGGCTTCAGCGGCGAGATGCAATCGAAGTTGATCAGCCCCTCATCCGCATCGTGCAGCAGTTCGCGCAGCTCCTGCGCCGGCGTCAGCCGATGCCGCGTGCGCGTCCGGCGCAGGGCGAGCACGGTCAGCGAATGCTGCGCAACCGACAGCGGTTCCGGCCAGGCCGAATGCCCGCCCCAGCGGAAGGTCCGCGCGAGGCCCGTGGCCAGGTCCGCATCCGTCCAGTCGAGCGGCGTGGGGGAGAGAAGATCGAGCCGCCGCCCCGAAGGCAGCCGCACCCAGGCACGATCGACCATCAGCCGGCGAGCTCGTGCAGCCGCGCAAGATCCTCCGCGGCAACCGGCACGCCCTGCGCCATGCGGTCGTGATGCAGCGCGAGCGCGCGCTCGCCCGGCAGGGAGGACGGGCCTTCCGTATTCGTACCCTTCGGGTCGAACGCCGCGATGCGCCCGGCGAGGGCCTCCGCGGGTCCGAGCCGCGTCGTGTCGATCACGACAAGCGCATGGCCAAGATCCTGCGGCGCCGCCCCGGCCTGGTTGCCGGCCGGCGGGCCCGCCCCGGCCAACGCGCCCGCCAGCAGCGCCATTATCGGGCCGAGGCCATGCCCTCCCGACGCCAGGCCTTCGGGCGGCACGTCGAGGATGACCGGATCGCCCCCCGGCCGTGGCACGCCAATGCCGAGCAAGCCATCCCCCCGCCGCGGCCCGGTCGAGGCGAGGATGGTCGCGAAGCCCTGCCGTGCGGCGATGAAGCCGTAAGGCATGGCCACGCCCGGATCGTTCGACCCACGGACGAAGGCGGCCGCGACACCGGCGCCGTGCGCCGCCTGCATCGCCGCATGCAGGGCGCGGCTCATCACCAGCGGACCCATGCCGTTGGCACCGTCCACGCGCAGCAGCGCCGCGCCAGCGCGGTCGATGCGTGGCCGCGCCAGCACGTCGATGCCGCCGGCCTTCACGCGCGCAAGGTCATCAGGAATGCGCCGCACGCCATGGGCGTGCAGGCCGAACAGGTCGGCAAGGACCAGGATGCGCGCCACCTCCGCCGCATCCTCGGCCCGCATGCCGCTGGCGCGCAGGGCGCGCACCGCCAGGGCCTCGAGCTGCGGGGCCGGCAGGATGGCATCCGAGGGGGTCACGCCAAACCTCCTGCCCGGCACGCGTCGCGGAATGGCCGAGGCTCCCGGCCATCCCGTGCGTGCATCGCGCGGCGGAGATTCACCCGCCGCGACAGGCCCGGTCAATCTGTCGCGAAGATCCGGTCGAAATCCGTCACACCGGACGCAAGGGCGAGCGCGAGGAGGATGCGCGCCTTCTGCGGCGTCAGGTTGTCCGCGGCGATGAAGCCCGCCTTCTGCGCCCGCGTCGTGCGCGCCGCGCGGCCCGACCCGGCGCGGGTGGACAATGCCACGACGACGCCCTTGGCCACGGCGGCCTCCAGCGCCTCGGCCATCGCCGGCGTGACGAAGGACGGCGCGAATCCCGCGGCGACGATACCCTTCGCCCCCGCGGCGACGAAGGCATCGACCGCCGCGCCATCCGCCCCGGCATAGGTATAGGCGACATCGACGCGCGGCAGCGCATCGAGCCCGCGCACGTCGAATTCCGTATCGGGGGCGAGCCGCCGCAAGGGCCGGCGATACCAGCAGATGGCATCGGCATCGGCCTGGCCAAGCACGCCGAAATCCGCCGTGCGGAAGGTCTGCAGCCGCATGGTGGACGTCTTGGTCACCTCGCGGGCTGCCTGGATCTCGTCGTTCAGCAGCACCAGTGCGCCCAATCCGCGCGCGCCCGGATCGGCCGCGACGCGCACGGCGTTGACCAGGTTCACCGGTCCATCGCCCGACAACGCCGAGGCCGGCCGCTGCGCGCCCACAAGCACGACGGGCAACGGAATCTTCAGGGTCAGGGAGAGGAAATACGCCGTCTCTTCCAACGACGCGGTGCCATGCGTGATGACGATTCCGGCAAGATCCGGATGCTCGGCGACAAGACGGTCGCAGATCAGCACCAGTTCCTTCCATTCCGCCCAGGCGATGGCGGTGGAGGCGATGGCCTTGAACGGCACCGGGATGACATCCGCCACCAGCGCGAGTTCCGGCACGCGCGCGATCACGCCCGTTACGTCGAGCACCTGCCCCGTCGCGGAATAATCCACCATGTCGAGCGGCCCGCGGCCGACCGAGGAGATGGTGCCGCCCGTTCCGATGATGGCGACCTTCGGTTTGCTGCTCACGCCGCCTGCTTCCCCGCCGCGCCGAGGCGCAGCCTGTCGATGATGTGCTCGCTCGTCATGACATCCCCGAAGATGTTCCAGAAGGCGGCGAGCGACGCATTGTGCTCCGCATCGCTGTTCGCCGCGTTGCAATCCGCCACCATGACCGTGCGGAAGTCGAGCATCATGGCGTCGCGGGCGCTGCTTTCGCAGCAGACATTGGTCACGGTGCCAGCGATCAGCACCGTGTCGAAGCCGCGCGCGCGCAGACGCTGCGGCAGGTCGGAGGAGCCTTGGATGAAGGCGCTGAAGCGGCGCTTGAGGACCTTCTCATCCGCCGCCCGCACATCGAGCGCGGGCCACAGCGCGTGACCGGGCGTGCCTTCCATCATCGCGGCGTTGCGGCGGGCACGCGCGGCCGGCGTGACCATGCGCTGCATGACCGTCCATTCCGTCTCGCAGGATTCGTCGTGCGTGTTCTGGATCCAGAAGACGCCGCCGCCCGTCTCACGCAGCGCTGTGGCGAGTCGGTTGATCGCCGGCACGATGCGTTCGGCCATCGGGCAGCAGGCATGGCTGATCGCCGGGTCCATGAAGCCGACCTGCATGTCGATGACGATGAGGGCGGTGCGCGCCGGATCGAGATCCTCGAAGGGATGGGCGCGGCCGCAGCGCGCCTCCACCCGCGCCACGATCTCGGGCGGGATCGACAGGGGATGCATGCGCACGGTCTCCTCGGAAGCCATGAAGGGCCGGCGACGTTCAGCGTTTCCGGCCCGCAGGCTATCGGCGGCGCGCGCGGGCGGCAACGCCGGTGCTCGGAGCCTGCCGTGAAGGACCGGCTCCGGCCCGTGCCGGACTGCGAAAGTCACCCTTTCGAGCCAGGCCCTCAGTCGCGCAACTCGATCACCGCGGTGGTCAGGCGCGACACGCAGGCCAACCGCCCGTCGGCGCGATGGATCTCGGTCTGCCAGACCTGGGTGGTGCGTCCGACATGCAGCGGCCGGCACAGCGCCGTCACCGTCTGCCCCCTGGGGACCGGCGCGACGTGATTCGCGTTGATCTCGAGCCCGACCGCGCGCTTGCCTTCGGGCAGGGTCAGGCTGCTCGCGATGCTGCCCAGCGTCTCGGCCAGCACGACCGAGGCGCCGCCATGCAGGATCCCGAAGGGCTGGACATGGCGATCATCGACCGGCATCTCGGCGCGAATGAAATCCGGCCCGACCTCAAGGATGCGGATGCCGAACAGGCCGGGAAGGCTGCCCTGAAATCGCCGCTCCATCTCGTCAGGTTGCGCCGCACGGTGCCAGATGCCCATGACCTCACCTTGCTTTGATGTCATGGGCGAATGGTGCCGCCAAACCCGCAAACCCGCCAGCATCCGCGGGTTGGCGGGCCAGGACACCGCCCTGGCGTGTACAAAAATACGCGAATTCAACCATGCGTGTTCAACTCGACCCTGCCGGAGAATGAGAATTGTGATAATCATGGCGGCAAGGGAAACGTCACCGCAACATGCGGACCCCGAAGACAAGGGTTGTCGCGTGTCGTTCATGAGATCCGCCGGCGCTTCGCCGACCGGGTCGACGTTGGGCCGTATCGGCCGACAGGGAATGGTGGTGCCGTGCACGTAATCCTGGACGTGTCCCGGTTCCTCGCATGCGGTCGCCGCAGGGCGCCCTCGGGGATCGACCGTGTCGAAGCCGCTTATGCGGCCGAGTGGCTGGCGCGCGGGCCTTCCGAGGTGACCTTCTGCGCGCGCGGTCCCTGGGGTGGCTATGCCGCCGTCCCGCACGGGCTGGTCGCGGAATATGCGGCGCTGCTGACCCAGGGCTGGACCGGGGCCGCGGATGCCGAGACCTCGCGGCGCGCCGCCTTCCGCCTCGGCCGGCGGATGCTGCTGGGGCTGACGCTCGGCCGCGGCCGGAGCCGACTCGCCGAGGTAATGGAGCGCGAACGCCGCACGCTCTTCCTGCTGGTCTCCCACCGCCTGATGGAAAAGCCCGAACCGATCGCGGCCCTGCGCGCGGCGGGGGCGGCCTTCATTCCGCTGGTGCACGACCTGATCCCGGCGACGCATCCGGAATACGCCCGCCCCGGCGTGGCCATGCAGCACCTCCGGCGGCTCGAGACCGTGGCCTCGCTCGCCTCCGGCATCATCGCCAATTCGGCCGCGACGGCCGCCATCCTGCAGCCGCATCTCGTGCGACAGGCCAACCCGCCGGCAGTGGTGGTCGCGCCGCTCGGCATCGAAACGCCGGAGCCCCAGGCCGACCCCAAGGTGCAGCCGGACGAGCCCTATTTCGTGTCGATCGGCACTATCGAACCGCGCAAGAACCATCTGCTGCTGCTTCATCTCTGGCGCGACTTTGCCGAGAAATGGGGCCCGGCCGCCCCCCGGCTGGTGCTGGTCGGTCGCCGGGGATGGGAGAACGAGAACGTCATCGACCTGCTCGAGCGATGTACCCTGCTGCGTGGTCTCGTCACCGAGGCAGGGTCCCTCGCCGACCCCGCCGTGGCCGGGCTGCTCGCGGGCAGCCGGGCGCTGCTCTTCCCCTCCTTCGCCGAGGGCTACGGCCTGCCACTGGCCGAGGCGCTGTCGGCCGGGGCCCCGGCCATCTGCTCCGACCTGCCGGCATTGCGCGAGGTGGGCGGCGACGTTCCCGAATATCTCGACCCGCTCGATGGGGCCGGCTGGCGCCGGATGGTGCTGGACTACGCCGCCCCCGACAGCCGCTCGCGCGCCGCGCAGCTTTCCCGCCTGCGCGGCTGGACCGCGCCCAACTGGACCCTGCATTTCGAGGCGGTGGACGGTCTGCTGACCGAAGTCGCGGCGCGCCATGCGGCGACGCTGCCGCTCGCCGGCCGGCGCCGCACCGGCACGACGGCCGCCGCCGAACCCCTGGCCGCGCAGCACGCGGTGCTGCGATGATCCGCCCGGCCCGCTGCCCCGGGCAGGGTCAGCCGCGCGGATGACGTCGCAGAAACTGAAGCGCCGCAGCCCGTCCGTTCGAGTGCCACGCCCCCCGGGCGCGATCGCTGTCGTCGGGGCGGCCTGCCGGCTGCCGGGCGCCCCGGACCTCGATGCCTTCTGGTCGCTGCTCGCCGAAGGGCGGGATGCCGTGACCACGGTGCCGGCTGACCGCTTCGACCAGGCGCGCTGGGGCCATCCGCGCAAGTCGGAACCGGGCCGCGCCTATACTTTCGCTGCCGGGACGATCGGCGATGCCACCGGCTTCGACGCGCCGGCCTTCGGCCTCTCCCCGCGCGAGGCCACCGAGATGGACCCGCAGCAGCGCCTGCTGCTGGAAGTCGCGGCCGAGGCCTTTGAGGATGCCGGCTGGCCGGCGGAACGCCTCGCCGGGCGGTCCATCGCGGTCTATGCGGGCGGATCATCCACCGACTACGCCGAACTGCGGCTGGAGGACCCTTCCGCCGGCGACCGCTTCTTCATGACCGGCAATGCGCTGTCGATCCTCGCCAACCGGATCGGCAACGTCTTCGACCTGCGCGGACCGGCGCAGACCATCGACACGGCCTGTTCCTCCTCGCTGGTCGCGCTGCACCATGCCGCCCTGGCGCTGATGGACCAGCCGGACCTGGAAGCGGCGGTGGTGGGCGGCGTGAACATGCTGCTCTCGCCCTATTCCTTCATCGGCTTCTCGCGCGCGGGGATGCTGTCGCCCACCGGGCGCTGCCGCGCCTTCGATGCCGCCGCCGATGGCTATGTCCGCGCCGAGGGCGCGGGCGTGGTGATCCTGAAGCGCCTGGACGATGCGATCGCCGCCGGCGATCCGATCCGCGCGGTGCTGCTCGGCTCCGGCGTGAACGCGGCGGGGCGCACCATCGGGCTATCGCTGCCGAACCGCAGCGCCCAGGCCGCGCTGATGCAGCGCGTGCTGGCGCGCTCCGCCATCGCCCCCGACCGCATCGTGGCCTTCGAGGCCCATGGCACCGGCACCCGCGTCGGCGACCCCGCCGAGACCTGGGCGATCGGCACGACCATCGCCCGCCATCGCGGGACGCCGCTGCCGATCGGTTCGGTGAAGACCAATATCGGGCATCTGGAATCGGGGTCCGGCATGGCCGGGCTGCTGAAGGCGATGCTGGTACTGGAAAAGGGCGCGGTCCCGGCCTCCCTGCACTTCACCGACCCCAACCCCGAGATCGATTTCGCCGGGCTGAACATTGCCGTGCCGACCGCGTTGACACCCCTGCCCGCGCGCGAGGACGCGGTGGTCGGCGTCAACTCCTTCGGCTTCGGCGGCACCAATGCGACCCTGTTGCTGGGTCGCGCGCCCGCGGTGAAGACCCAGCCGGCGGGCCGGCCGCGCGGCGTGCCGCCGCTCGTCCTCTCCGCCCGCTCGGAAGCCGCGCTCGGCCTGCTTGTCGAACGCTGGCGCGAGACCCTGCCGGGGCGCGACGGCGCCGCACTGGCCCGCGGCGTAGCGCGGCATCGCGACCTCGCCCCGCACCGGCTCGTGCTGCGCGGGTCGGATGGCGATGCGTTGGCTGAAGCACTCGACGCCTGGACGCAGGGCGACCGCCACGCCGCCGAGCAGGGCCAGGCAGTGCGCGGCGGCATCGCCTTCGTCTTCTCCGGCAATGGCGCGCAGCATGCGGGCATGGCGCAGGAGGCGCTGCGCGGCAACGCCGCCTTCCGCAACGCGGTGAAGCAGGCGGATATCGCGCTGGCGCCGCTGCTGGGCTGGTCGCCGCTGACACTGCTCAGGCGCGGCGTGCCGGCAGCGATGCTGGCGGGCACCGATGTCGCGCAGCCGCTGCTGTTCGCCGTGCAGGTCGGCGTGGTCGGCGCGCTGGCGGTGCAGGGCATCCGGCCCGCGATGGTGCTCGGCCATTCGGTGGGCGAGGTTGCGTCGGCCTGGTGCGCCGGGATCCTGCCGCTCGACCAGGCCGCGCGGCTGATCGTCGCGCGGTCACGCCACCAGCATGCGACGCGGGGGTCGGGGCGGATGGCCGCGATCGGCGCCTCGGCCGAGGCCGCCGCGCCGCTGCTGGCGGCGAACGGACCGGGGCTCGAGGTCGCGGCGGTCAACGGCCCTTCCGCCATCACCGTGGCCGGCCCGGCGGATGCGATCGCGCGGCTCTGCGCGGCAGCGGAACAGGCCCGGGTTTCGGCCGTGCCGCTCGATCTGGACTACGCGTTCCATGCCGCGGCGATGGACCCGGTGCGGGACGCGCTGCTGGCCGACCTCGCGACGCTCTCGCCGCAGACGGGCACGATGCCGATGATCTCCTCGGTCACCGGCGCCCCCCTGCCGGGGGAGGACGCCATCGCCGGCTATTGGTGGCGCAACCTGCGGGAGCCGGTCCGCTTCCGCGATGCCGTCCATGCCGCCGCCGGCCAGGGCGCGCGGCTTTTCCTCGAGATCGGCCCGGCGGCCGTGCTGCAATCCTATCTGCGCGAGAGCCTGCGCGAGGATACGGAAGGCGCTGCGGTGCTCGCCTCGCTGACGCGCCGCGACCCGCCGGGAGACCCCTTCCCCGCCATCGCCGCCCGCGCCGTCGCGCGCGGCGCCGATCCGCGCGAAGGCCCCGCCTTCATCGGCCCGGCCGAGCGCGCCGCCCTGCCCCGCACCCCCTTCGCGCGCAGCCCGACCTGGTTCCCGCGCACCACCGAGGGCACGGCGCTGACCCGGCCGCGGCGCGACCATCCGCTGCTCGGCATCCGCCAGGGGGAGGATGCGCGCGCCTGGACCGCCTGGCTCGATACGGAGCTGCATCCCTGGCTTGCCGACCACAAGCTGCTGGGCGAGGCGGTGCTGCCCGCCGCCGGCATGGCGGAGATGGCGCTCGCCGCCGCCGCCGCGCGGCATCCGGAGGCCGAGGTGCTGGAGGTCTCCGACCTCGCCATCCTCCGCCCCCTGCCCCTGGAGCCGGACCGCACGCGGGAGGTGCGCGCGCTGGCCGATGAGGAAGGTGGCTTCGCACTGGAGAGCCGCCGGCGCCTCGCCGAGGAACCCTGGTCGCTGTCCGCCCGCGCGCGCATCGCCGCGCTGCCCCGCCTGCCGGTGGCACCGTCGCCGGCGGTGCTGGACGGCCGCGCCGTGGCGGGGTCGGAGGTGGTCGCCCTCGCCGCCCGCAGCGGCCTCGACTACGGCCCCGCCTTCCGGCCGGTGCAAGCCGTGCTGGCGAATGACGCGGAGGCGCGCGCCCGCGTCGCGCTGCATCTGCCCGAGGCCGCCCCGCCCGCCGAGGGCTTCATCCTCCATCCCGTGCTGCTGGACGGTGCGCTGCAAGGGCTGATCGCGCTGCTCGCCGCGCTGGTGCGGGCGGAAGGGCAGTCACTGGTGCCGGTGCGCATCGGGCGCCTCGCGGCGCGGCGTGGCGCGGAGCCACCCGCGAGCGCCGAGGTGGCGCTCACCCGGCGCGGCGAGCGCTTCGTCGCCGCCGACCTCATCCTGCGCGACGCCGCCGGCGCCCTGGTCGCGGTGGCGAGCGACGTCTGGCTGCAGCGCATCCGCCTGCCGGGCCGCGGCGATATCGTCGACAGCGCCTTCCGCCTCGACCCGCTGCCCGCCGCACCGCTGCCCCCCGCTCCCGCCCCGCTCGATGCCGAGGCGGCGCTCGAGGCCGCACGCGCCGCCGACGCCGCCGCCGACCTGACCGAGGCGGCGTTGCTGCTGGAAGGCTTCGCCGCCGCTACGGCCATCGCCGCGCTGCCGGGCGCGCCGCCGCTCGCGACGCCCTATCGCCGGGCGCTGTGGCAGGCGCTGATGGAATCCGGCTTCGCCGAGGAAGGCGCGTCCGGCTGGCGCCTGGCCGATGACCAGTCCCTGCCGCCGGCCGAAGAGATCTGGCGCGCCGTGCTGGCCGAGCAGCCGCACCTCGCCCTCGATATGGCCTGGCTGGCGCGCGCCGCCGAGACCCTGCCGGCCGCCCTGGCCGGCGAAGCGCCCCCCGCCGCCCCGCCGCCGCCGGAAGCCGGCGCCCATGCGCGCATCGCGGCGGTGATGGAGGCGGCGATCGGCTCGATCGCCAACGCCTGGCCCGCGGGGCGCGCGCTGCGCGTGCTGGATCTCTCGGGCGGTGGGCCGCTGACCCGCCATGCGGTGGCCGCGCTCGCTGCCTCCGGCCGTCGCGTCGAATATCGCGCGGCGGGCGAGGCCCGCGCCGGTGCCGCCCCGCCCGCCGCGGAGGGCATCGCCTTCGCCTGGACGGGCTGGGATCCGCTTGCCGGCACCGGCACGGTGGAACCGGCCGACCTGGTGATCGGTCTCGCCGCCGGGGCGCGCGGCCGCTCGGGGACGAAGCTCGCCGCCGCGCTGCGCAATGCCTGTGCGCCGGGGGGGTTGCTGCTGCTTGCCGAGCCCGCGCCCGGCCGTCTGTGGGACTTCGCCTGCGGCCAGGATGCATCCTGGTGGGATGGCGGGGATGGCGCCTTGCCGGATGCGGAGGCCTGGCGCGCCGCCTTCTCGCAGGCGGGGTTCGAAGCCCCGGATGCGCTGCCGCTGACCGCGGCCCCCTGGCCCGCCTTGCTGCTGGCGGCGCGGGCGCCTTCCGTCATCGTCACCGCGGCGCCGGCCGCCCGCCGCGTGCTGGTCTGCGCCGAGGCGGGCTGCGAGGCGCTCGCCACCGCCCTGGAAGCCGCGCTGCACACCGAAGGCCATACGGTGACGCGCCATGGCATCGACCCGGCACCGTCACCGCGCGAGATGCGCGGCGCTCAGCTCATCCTGCTGCTGCGTGCGGAGGCCGATGCGGCCGCGAGCCTCGCCGCCGCGACCCGGCTTGCCGAGGCCGCGCGGGGTTCGGCGGCCGGCGTCGTGCTGGTGGGCGCGGGCCATGCGGCACGGGCGGCGGCGGTCATGGGCCTCGGCCGCGTCCTGGCCAATGAGATGGCCGAGCTGACGCTGCGCCGGATCACGCTGGATGCCGCGCTGCCGGTGGATGCCGCGGCGCGTCGGCTGGCCGCGGAACTCTCGGGCGAGGCGCCGGAGGTGGTGCTGGCCGCGCAGGGCCGGCTCACCCCCGTGCTGACCCCCAGCCTGCCGGCGCCGCCGCTGCGCGGGGCAAGCCGGCTTGCGGTGGCGCAGCCGGGGCAGATCGGCAGCCTGGCCTGGGCCGCCATGCCCGACCTGCCGCCGCCCGGTCCCGGCGAGGTGCGCATCGCCATCGCCGCCGCGGGGCTGAATTTCCGCGACCTGATGTGGGCGCAGGGGTTGCTTCCCGAAGATGCGCTCATGGACGGCTTCGCCGGCCCGACCCTCGGCATGGAAGGCGCGGGCATCGTGGAGGCCGTCGGCCCCGGCGTCGTGCTGAAGCCAGGCCAGGCGGTGTTCGGCTTCGCCCCGGCCGCCTTTGCTTCCCATGCCCTGACGCGGGCCGAAGCGCTGGCGCCCCTGCCGGAGGGCCTGTCGCCCGAGGCGGCGGCGACCATTCCTGTCGCCTTCATCACCGCGGCCTATGCGCTGGAGACGCTTGCGCGCATCCGGCCGGGCGAGCGCGTGCTGATCCATGGCGGGGCGGGCGGCGTCGGCCTCGCCGCGATCCAGATCGCCAAGGCGGCCGGCGCGCTGGTCGCGGCGACCGCCGGCAGCGCGGAGAAGCGCGCCTTCCTGCGCATGGCGGGCGTCGATCTCGTGCTCGACAGCCGCGATGCGGGCTTCGCGGATGCGCTCCGCGCCACCTGGCCGGATGGCGTGGATGTCGTGCTGAACTCGCTGGCCGGCGAGGCGATGGAGCGCTCGCTCGGCCTGGTCGCCCCCTTCGGGCGGTTCATCGAGCTCGGCAAGCGCGATTTCGTGGAGAATCGCCGCGCCCCGCTGCGGCCCTTCCGGCGCAACGTGTCCTATTTCGCGGTGGATGCGGATGCGCTGCCCCGCGCGAAGCCGGAACTGGCCGCGGCCCTGCTTGCCGACATCGCCGCGCGGCTGGCGGAAGGCACGCTGCTGCCGCTGCCGCATGCGGTGTTCGCGGCGGCGGAGACCGAGACGGCCTTCCGCACGCTGCAGGCCTCGACCCATATCGGCAAGCTGGTGATCCGCCCGCCCGCCGATGCCGGCGACGCCGCGCCCGAGGCGTGGAAGCCGGACCCGGACGGCACCTATCTCGTGCTCGGCGGCGTGCAGGGCTTCGGGCTGGAATGCGCGAAGTGGCTGGCGGCAGAGGGTGCCGCGCACCTCGTGCTCCTATCCCGGCGCGGCGGCGCCACGCCGGGGGCGGATGCCGCGCTGCGGACGCTGGCCGCGCTCGGCGCGCGGGCGCGCATCGAGGCCTGCGACGTGTCGGACGCGGCCGCCCTGGGCACGCTGCTGGCGAAGATCCGGCGCGAGGAGCCCCCGATCCGCGGCGTGGTCCATGCCGCCGCGGCGTTCTCGGATGGCGCGGCGGCAAGCCTGGACGCGGCACGCTTCGCCGCCGTGCTGGCGCCGAAGCTGATCGCCGCCGAGGCTCTCGACCGCCTGACGGCAAACGACCCGCTGCATCTGTTCCTGCTGTTCTCCTCGGCCACCACCGCCTTCGGCAATCCGGGGCAGGCGAACTATGTCGCGGCCAATGCGGGGCTCGAGGCCATCGCGCGGCGCCGCGTCGCGTCGGGCAGGCCGGCTCTCGCCGTGGGCTGGGGGCCGATCGCCGATGCCGGCGTACTGGCACGTGACGGCGCCACCGCCGAGACGCTGGAACGGCGCACCGGCGTCGCGCCGATGCCGGCGCAGGAGGCGCTCTCCGCCCTGCCCGCGCTGCTCGCCTCCGGCGCGCCGGTCGCGCATCTCGCGCGTGTCACCTGGGGCACGCTTTCGGCCGGGCTGCCGATCCTGGCGGAACCCGCCTATGCCGCCGTGCGCGCCGCCCGGCAGGATGGCGCGGAGGGTGCCGACCTGCGCGCGGAACTGCGCGCCCTGCCGGCCGAGGAAGCCCGCGCGCGCCTGGTGCGCCTGGCGCAGGAAGAGATCGGGCGGATCCTGCGCCTGCCGGTCGAAGCGGTCGGTGCCGATGCCCCGGTGGCGGGACTCGGCCTCGATAGCCTGGGCGGGCTCGAATTGCGGATGGCGTTGGAACGGCGGCTCGGCGTACAGGTGCCTTTGGCGAGCGTGACGGAAGACCTCACCATCGCCATCCTCGCCGGACGGATCGCGGGCGTGGTGCTCGAGGACCGGACGGAGCAAGCGGTGCAGTCGCTGATGGATGCCTATGAGCCCGAACGCGCCTCGGCCCCGGAGAGCGTGAAGTGACGCAAGGCTTCGGCCTGTCGGCGACCGCCCGGCTCGCCCTGCTGCAACGCCTCGCCAAGCGTAAGGAAGACAAGGGCCCGGCCCCCGGCGCCGCGCGCGCCTTCCGCGAATTGCCCGGCCAGCGGGACATGGAGCTGATCCGCGAGGCGGCCGGCGCGCTCGGCCTGGAAAACCCGTTCTTCCGCCCGCATGAGGGCATCGCCGGCGCGACCTCGATCATCGGCAATCGCGAGGTCATCAACTATGGCTCATACAATTATCTCGGCCTGAACGGCGATGCGCGCGTGATGCGCGCGGCGCAGGGGGCGATCGAGCGGCATGGCGTCTCGGCCTCCGCCTCGCGCATGGTCTCGGGCGAGAGGCCGGTGCATGCGGCGCTCGAGGAAGCCATCGCCGCGCATTACGGCGTGGATGCCGCCCTCGCCTTCGTGTCGGGCCACGCGACCAACGTGACGGTGCTCGGCCACCTGATGGGTCCGCGCGACCTGATCCTGCACGACGCCGCCATCCACAATTCCTGCGCCGAGGGCGCGCGGCTGTCGGGGGCGAAGCGCATCGCCTTCGCGCACAACGACTGGCGCGCCGCCGAACGGGAACTCGCCGGCGCCCGCCGCGCCGCACGCCGCGCCCTCATCGTCATCGAAGGGCATTACTCGATGGATGGCGACGTCCCCGAGCTGCCCCGCTTCGTGGAGATGGCGCGCAAGCACGATGCCTGGCTGATGGTGGACGAAGCGCATGGCATGGGCGTGGTGGGCGCGACCGGGCACGGCGTTCACGAACAATGGAATATCGACGCGCGCGAGGTCGATATCTGGATGGGAACGCTGTCCAAGACGTTGTCGGGCTGCGGCGGCTACATCGCGGGCAATGCGGACCTCATCGCCTGGCTGAAGCATTCGGCGCCGGGCTTCGTCTATTCGGTGGGGATGGCGCCCGCGCTCGCCGCCGCCGCGCTGGAATCGCTGCGCATCCTCGCCGCCGAACCCGAACGTGTCGCGCGGCTGCAGGCCAATGCCACGCTGTTCCTGCGGCTGGCCAAGGAAGCCGGGCTCGACACCGGCACCTCGGCGGGGTTCGCCATCGTGCCGGTCATCGTCGGCTCCTCGGTCGGCGCGGCGCGGCTGTCGCAGGCGCTGTTCGAGGCCGGGATCAACGTGCAGCCGATCCTGTATCCGGCCGTGCCGGAAAGCTCGGCAAGGCTGCGCTTCTTCCTGTCAGCGGATCACACGGAAGGACAGATCCGCGCGACCATCGATGCCGTGGCGCACGCGATGGCGGGAGCGCGGCCGGCGGAGATCGCGGGCTGAACGCGACGGTGGGAAGCCGAAGGGGCTCCGCCTCTCCGGGCCACGCTGCCAAGGGCCGAAAGGTCTTCCTGGTTACTGGCCAGGTTACGCTGCGGAATGGGGGGGGGGGGGGGGGGGGGGGGGGGGGGGGGGGGGGGGGGGGGGGG